>WRAW01000001.1 GCA_009780015.1 Defluviitaleaceae bacterium
GGCTTCACCTCAAGAATATTTTTATAATATTCTTTCACTGAAAGCGGAATAGCATTACAGGAGCTTGACCTAAAGGTTTCGCCTAAAGGCGAGGGTTTTAACCCCAGTATACAGACAATAAATCAACATCTGCGCGCGCTGGCAGGCGGGTACATGTCGTCTGTGCAGGAAGATCCTGCGTTCGGGCCGCATGATGAGGTAATGCATATCTCTTCCATCAGCTATGCGCTCAGTCACGTAGACATGCAGTACGCGCTGGTTAGACAGAACTTTTTCGCAGAAAATAATAACTATGATAACTATGGCCTGGATATAACATATATTCCCGATAGAATAGAGCATCACAGCATACAGGTTGAAGCGTCTCTGCAACACCTTAGGGATATGGCCAACAGCGATAAGAATGAGTCAATGGCCAGGATAGACTCTCGTCTGGAATCTATCCGGCAAATAAGTATGACCCTAATGATTATCACATTTGCTATGTTGTTGGCTGTGGCGTTTTTTACGATCAAGTCATTCAGAGGTAGCTTGGGAAGATACAGCGACAAGGTTCTCCAAATAAGCAAGGGCAACCTTGACGCCGGCGCGGACGGCTCCGGCGGTGATGAAGTATCGCGCATGATCTCAAATGTAGCCGACATATTCACCAGCCTTATAAGGGAAATCAACTCCGTATCAGCTCAAAGTTCGCAAGGCAACGTAGACGCGCGCGTGGACTCCGCCCGGTTTGAAGGTGTGTACAGGGATACGGCTTTCGCCATAAACTCGCTGCTCGACACAATAATGGCGGAAAAAGAGACCAACCGGCGTATGCGGATAATGTTTGAATCCACACCCCTGGTCATCGAGTACTGGGACAAGAACCATAATCTTATCGACTCAAACCAGAAAGCCTCGATAATATTCGAGACGCAGAGCAAGGAGTCGTATCAGAAAACATGGCTCGATTACTCGCCGGAATATCAGCC
The DNA here is from genome assembly GCA_009780015.1 of Defluviitaleaceae bacterium. Lineage (GTDB taxonomy): Bacteria > Bacillota > Clostridia > Lachnospirales > WRAA01 > WRAA01. Next base: position 972 of record WRAW01000001.1, read on the forward strand.
GAGCGGCGTAACCACCAAGGAATTCATGGCAGACTTCTTACAAAGAGCTTCCAGGGATGGGTACGCGCGCAGCGAATATTTCAGCCGCAAGGCAAATGGTGAGATATTAACGTTTGATATGGAAGGCATAGCCGTACACTCCGGCGACGAAACCGTGATCGTCACCTACAGCAGCGACATAACCGAGCTTAGAAAGATTCAGAAGAGCAACCTGGAAGCGCTCGAGCGCATGAGGCTTATGATAAACGGTACGCCCCAGATAATCGAGTACTGGAACAGAGATTTGAAGTGCATTGATTCCAACAGGGCGGCTGTGGACTTCTACGGCGAGCCGAGCGACGAAGGCTACAGTGAAACGTTCCTGCCGCATACTCAGCCTAACGGCTCACCAACCATGGAATTCTGGCAGGATAAACTCAGGGAAACATTCCTTAACCTTCGAGCCGACTGGGAGTTTGCGTGCGAAAACATACACGGAGAGCTTACATACCTTGAGGTAAGAGCATGGTGTATGAACTACAACAACGAAATAACGGTCGTTACATATTCTAACGACGTTACCGAGCTGCGAAAGTCTCTGGCGCGCTCGAAAGAGGCTGAAGAGCGCAGCCAAATCATGCTGGACGGCGTCCCTTTGCCGTGCTACTTGATTACCGAGAGTTTTGAAGTCATAAACTGCAACCGAGAGGTCCTGAAATTTTTTGAATTTGACAGTATTGAAGAGGGGATGCAAAGCTTCAAGGAAGTATTCCTGAGATACTATGAAAACGAAATGAGGGCTCATTTTGACTTCGCCCTGCAAAGCGGCTACGAGCGCTTCGAGTGGAGTCTGGAGAACCAGTCCGGCGTACTCATTCCTTGTGAGATCACCTTCGTGCGGCTTAGCCTGGGCGGGGAAAACGTTATTGCGGCATATATATTCGACCTTAGCATGTTGAATGAAATGATGCAGGAAAAGAATCGCACAGAGGCCGCCGAAGAAAACAGCGAGGCCAAAAGCCGTTTCCTGGCAAGAATGAGCCACGAAATACGCACGCCCATATCGGCGGTGCTGGGCATTGCGGAGATACAACTGCAAAAAACAGGTCACTCACTGGATATCGAAGAGGCTTTCGCTAAAATACACAACTCCGCCAACATACTGCTGGGCATTGTGAACGATATATTGGATCTTTCCAAGATAGAGGCGGGCAAGCTATCGCTGATAAACGACAAATACGAGGTCGCAAGCCTTGTAAGCGATGTCGTACAGCTTAACCTGACTTATCTGGGCAGCAAGAAGATAGATTTCAACATCGAAGTTGACGAAAGCATACCGTCGCACCTGGTAGGCGACGAGCTTCGCCTGAAACAGATACTGAACAATCTTTTGTCAAACTCGTTCAAGTACACCGAAGCCGGGTCAGTTACGCTTACTATCTACGCCGTGGCGAGTTCGGAAGACCGGTACGCAAATCTTGTCATATCCATCGCAGACACAGGCCGCGGCATGAGCCCGGAACAACTGGAGTCGCTGTTTGACGAATACACACGCTTCCACGAGAGCGAGGCGCGCTATGTCAAGGGTACAGGTCTTGGCATGTCAATAGCCAACCAACTGCTGGCGATGATGGGCGGAACAATTGACGTAGACAGCGAAGAGGGCAAGGGAACCAGTGTCACTCTTAATATCCCCCAGATAATCGCAAGCGACGAAGCTCTTGGTGCCGTAACCTCAGCGGCTCTAGCCAATTTTAACTCTCATGCGCGCGCGGCACCCAAGAAACTCAGCTTTGTGCCGGAGCCGATGCCGTATGGGCGCGTGCTGGTTGTGGACGACGTAGAAACAAATCTATACGTAGCCAAGGGGCTTATGTCGCTGTACAAACTGCAGATCGAAACATGCGACAGCGGCTTTGCGGCTATTGAAAAAGTAAAGAAAGGCAATGTGTACGATATAATATTCATGGATCAGATGATGCCGGAGATGTCCGGCACCGAAACCACACAATTGCTGCGCGGTATGGGCTACAGCCGCCCGATTGTCGCGCTTACAGCGAACGCTCTGGTGGGTCAGGCCGAGGAATTCATGAAGAACCGCTTCGACGGCTTCATATCCAAGCCGATACAGACCGCGCACCTTAACGGAATACTGAACAAGTTTATAAAGGACAAGCGATCTTCGGAAGCGGAAAGGGAGGAAGACGTGGCGGATATAGTTATAGATCCCGACGACGATGCGGGGTTCGACGATTATTTGCTTGACCCGGAACTGGTCGCCGTGATACGCGCCGACTTCATCAAGACTCAGAGCAATGCCATGGAGGAAATAAACCGGGCCATCGCCAACGGAGACATAAAAACGGCGCACCGGCTGGCGCACTCACTGAAAGGAATGGCCGGTCTCCTGAACGAGCAGCCGCTGGCGAAAGCCGCGCAGGAAGCCGAGCACATAATGAAACGGGGAGCCGTACCCGAAGATAGCTGTATGCAGGCCATGGAAACGGAACTTAACGAAGTTCTGCGCAAGATCGGAGGCATATAGCGTTAACTATACAAACCACGCACGACGCACAGGGTTATAGAACTACCCTGTGCGTCGCTATTTTGTCGCAGAAAACTTCGTCGTGATCGACGAATATGATTGACGGCGTATATTGGAGCAGCAAGTTTTCGATCTGGATGCGTGAGAATACGTCGATAAAGTTCAGAGGCTCGTCCCAGACCAGCAAGTGTGATCTTTCGCACAGACTCCGGGCTATAAGCACCTTCTTCTTCTGACCGCCGCTGTAGTCCTCGAGATTCTTCTCGAACTGAGTACGGGAAAAGTCCAGCTTACGCAGGATTGCCTTGAACAAACTCTCGTCGATACCGCTTTCGAGTATGAATCCGGCCAGGCTGCCGCGAAGGAACGACGTATCCTGTGATACATAGGATATGGCAAGCTGCCGCCCTTTATAAATCTTCCCGCTGTGCGCCAAGTCTTCCCCCACGACCAGCTTTAGTATGCTAGACTTGCCCGTCCCGTTTCGTCCAAGCAGAGCCACGCGGTCGCCCTTCTCGATGGTGAGGCTGACGTCTTGGCACACGCGGCGTTCACCATAATATATGGACAGCTTTTCCAGGGTCATCAGTCTGCCGGTGTGATAGTCCGGCTGGTGCAACTTGAGCGTTTCCGTGGTTTCGATATTCTTGAGCAATTTTGACTTTTCGTCAACAGCCGCCTGCTGACGCGCCTCGACGTTCTTGGCGCGCTTCATCATCCTGGCGGACTGCGCCCCAACGAAGCCCCTGTCCACCATTCCCGTCTTGTACTTGTCCGTACCGTACTTCGCGCTCTCTATACGGTCAGACCACGCGGCCTTCTGGCGCGCCGTCTTTTCCAAGCGCTTGATCTCGCCGGAGAGCTTCTTGTTCTCGGCAAGCTCGAAGGCGTCCCGGCGTTCCTTGTTGACAAGCCACGACGAGAAGTTCCCACGCTCGACCTCTATGCCGACGCGGTTGATGCTCAGTACGTGGTCGATACAGCCGTCCAGAAACGAGCGGTCGTGCGAGACAAGTATGAAGCCTTTCTTTCCGTTCAAATATCGGCTGACAACCTCACGACCGTGCATATCAAGGTGATTTGTCGGCTCGTCGATCAGCAGAAAGCTGTTTTCCTTGAGAAAGAGCGCGGCAAGAAGCGCCTTCGCGCGCTCGCCGCCGGAAAGTGTGGCGAAAGGGCGCGAAAGCACCTCCTCACCGACTTCCAGCAACGAAAGTTCCCGCACTATCTCCCAATACTGAATATCCGGGCAGATACCCACAGCTGTCTCGAGCGTGGTACGTTCCATGTCAGCCGCGTCGAACGGAAAGTACGTGCACTCGCACGGCAGCGATATAGTGCCGCGATACTCGTACTTCCCCAATAGCAGATTAAGGAATGTCGTCTTACCGCGCCCGTTCCGCCCGACAAAGCCCAGCCGCCAGCTCGTGTCTATCTGGAAGCTTGCGTCCTCGAATATGTTGTCATAACTTCCATCGTATGAGAACGTCAAGTTTGATACGTTGATTAATGCCATTAAGTACCTATTCAACCTTCCTCGCGTCGCTGAGAATTCCTTCGGATATCCGCATGACCTTGCTTTCCGAGTCTTCGCGGCTGCCCGCCTTTACGCCGAAATAGAACTTAATCTTGGGCTCGGTTCCCGACGGGCGCACCGCAACCCAGCCGCTTTCGGCAAGTTCGTACAGAAGCACATTCGAGCGGGGAAGCCCGATGCTTTCCTGTTTTCCGGTGGTGAGGTCGGTGCGGACATCGATGTCTATATCGGAAATCGCCAATACTTTCTCTCCTGCGATTTCCTCCGGCGGATTACCCCGGAAGTGCTCCATAATACGCGATATCTTGCGGCTGCCCTCTATTCCGTCGAAAGAAAGGGAGACCGTGTGCTCTTTGAAATAACCGTACTTTTCATAAAGCTCCGAGACGCCGTCGAGAAGGGTCTTCCCGCGCGACTTGTAGGACGCCGCTATCTCGCACACAAGCAGCGCCGCGACGATGCTGTCCTTGTCGCGCCCGTGCGTACCCGCCAGGTAGCCGATGCTTTCCTCGAAGCCTAGAAGGAATTCGTGGCTGTTGTCGTGTTCCTCGAAATAACGTATCTTGCCGCCGATGTGTTTGAAGCCAGTCAATACCTCGAAGTAAGCTACACCCGCCTGCTTCGCGATCTCCTTCGTAAGCCTGGAAGATACGATAGTCGAGACGATGGCGCCGTTTTGGGGGAGCTTGCCCGCCTTTGACTTTTCGGTGACAATGTATTCCGCAATAAGCGCGCCGACCTGGTTGCCTGAAAGCAGCACGTAGCCGCCCTTGCCGTCCGACACTTGTACGCCAAGCCTGTCGCCGTCGGGGTCAGTGGCCAGCACGACGTCGGCGCCTACCTTGCGCGCCCACTCCAGAGGCAGCGGCCAGGCGGCGGGGTCTTCCGGGTTGGGATAACCGACGGTGGGGAAGTTGGGGTCGGGCTGTTCCTGTTCGCTCACGACATGGACATTGGTGAAGCCGGCCTCCTTTAGAGCCCGGCGAACAAAGACGTTGCCCGCGCCGTGAAACGGTGTGTACACGATTGAAATATCCCCGTGGTTCTTAGCGTAGGCGGGATTTTGCGACGTAGCCATTACGCAGCGCATGAACTCGTCGTCTACATCCGGGCCGCATACGTTGTACAGGCCGGATTTGTGCGCTTCGGCCTCGTCCGCGACCTTGATCTGGCCAAAGCTCGTCACCTTCAGCACTTCGTCGATAATCGCCTCGTCTTGGGGAAACGGCACCTGCGCGCCGTCTGTCCAGAAAACCTTGTATCCGTTATAATCTTTGGGGTTGTGGCTTGCCGTTACCACAACACCGGCGGCGCATCCAAGGTAACGTACGGCGAAGGACAACAGCGGGGTAGGACGCAGTCCGTCAAAAACATATGTCTTGATGCCGTTACCGTTTAGCACAAGCGCCGTCTCCTTGGCAAACGCCGCCGAGTTGTGGCGCGAGTCGTGCGCAATTACAACCCCGCGCTCGGCCAGGCCGCCGCCTTCCACCAGTATGTAATTGGCCAGACCCTGGGTAGCGCTGCGCACGGTGTATACGTTCATCCTGTTGATGCCTGCGGCCATTATACCGCGCAATCCGCCCGTGCCGAACTCCAGGTTCTTGTAGAATCGCTCCTCTATCTCGCGCTCGTCGCTCGAAATTGCAGTAAGCTCCGCCTTTGTAGCTTCGTCGATATATGCGTCGTTCAGCCAGCCGTTGTAAATTTGTCTGTAGTCCATGTCGTACCGTCTCCTTCGCTATATTATAGTTACGTCCATTATAACCGCTCGTTGCCAATTTAACAAGAGCGAGAATAATTTTGGGCGTTGCGGCGAAGACTGAATCGAGAGGTGGCGCGCAATGGACATTTATCTGAAGCTTAAAAAGAAGATCAGTCTGAGCGGCGTTTCGCAGATAACCATCAAGGACGTGGCGGAAGTCGTTGCTACGTCGGATGTGGCGGAAAAGCTGGAGCCGGCAAGGATAATGACTGTGGACACGCAGAACAAGGGCAGCTACCTTGTTTCCGTAACGGACGTGGTAAAGCTTATCAAGAAAACATATCCCGACGCCAGCGTCTCAAGTCTGGGCGAAACGGATGCCTGGGTAGACTATTCCCCGGAGCCTACCTTCGAGAAAGCCTGGCTTCGCTGGGCGAAAATCGCGTTTGTGTCGGTAGTGCTGTTCGTGGGTTCGGCCACGGCAATCATGAGTTTCCACAACGACGCCGAGATTCCAAAGGTGTTCCAGGGCGTCTTCGAGATGATCTTCGGCTACAAAGAGGAAAACCCGACGCTCATAGAAGTCCCCTACTCTATCGGCCTGGCCCTTGGTATTATCGTTTTCTTCAACCACGCCATGGGACGCAAAATCACCGACGACCCCACGCCCATAGAGGTTCAGATGTCGATCTACGACGGCGAAGTTTCCGACACGGTCATAAACATAATGGAGCGCCAGCAAGAGGAAGGTAAGAATGGAAGCTCTTAAAACAGTCGTCGCCGTCGTCTATGGGCTGGCGTCCGGGGCGGTGATATCCGCGGCGGTTTTCGCGTTTATATCGGCAATCGGGGTAGTGCCGCGGCTGGCTCAGAAAACGGGCTGCATGTCGCGTATAAAGGTTTTTGAGTCAGCCATAATGCTGGGCGGAATATTCGGCGCGACTCTGAACCTGTTCGAGTTTTCGATAAGCGCTCCGGCCGCGCTTGGCGCTCTGATGCTTATCGCATGGGGGCTGTCCGCCGGGATATTCTATGGCTGCCTGGCCATGAGCTTGGCCGAAGTTTTGGATGTTATCCCCATCTTAGCCCGACGAACGCGGATCAAGTACGGGCTGAGGGTTATAGTCATTTCAATAGCGTGCGGGAAAACTGTCGGCGCGCTCTTATATTTCTTAGTAATTAATACCTAGGGAGGCTCTATGAACAACAGCGAGCAAGACAAGGTAAGGTTTCAGCAAATGGTAAAGGAGGCGTCGCCAAACAGTCACTTGCTGGCAGACTGCGCAAAAGCGTTTGTGGTTGGCGGCGCTATCTGCGTTATAGGTCAGTTTATCACTAACAGTTTTATGAGCGGCGGCTTTGCCAAGACCGACGCGTCGATGTATACGTCGATAATTCTAATATTCACGGCGGTGCTGCTTACGGGAATCGGGGTTTACGACAACCTCGGCAAGTTTGCCGGTGCGGGTTCTATCGTTCCGATAACAGGATTCGCCAACGCCGTCGCGGCTCCCGCTGTCGAGTTCAAGCGCGAGGGCTACGTTCTTGGCGTGGGCGCGAAAATGTTTATAGTAGCCGGCCCGGTGATAGTTTACGGCGTGGCCACGTCGATTGTCTGCGGCGCGATTTATTACTTAGTAAGGTGAGGGCAAGCACATGAATAAGAAGCTTGGCAAACAGTCCGTAACATTTGAAAATATGCTGACGATAGCGTCAGCCGCGTCGGTCGTGGGTAATAAGGAGGGCGAAGGCCCGCTTGGAGCGCGCTTCGACGAGGTACACGAAGACGCCATGCTTGGGAAGGATAGCTGGGAACAGGCCGAGGCGGAGTTCTTAAAAAAGGCTTTGGAAAAAGCCACCGAAAAAGCCCGGCTCACACAGTCCGACATTGAGTACGTCGTTGCCGGCGACCTGATGAACCAGTCCACGTCGTCGTCGTTTGTGCTACGCGACATGCCTCTCCCGTTCTTTGGGATATTCGGCGCGTGTTCGGCTTTTGGCGAGGGACTGGGGCTGGGCTCGATGATCGTTGACGGCGGATTCGCCAAGCATGTGCTTATCGGCGCGGCCAGCCACTTTTGCGCAGCGGAAAAGCAGTTCCGCTTTCCGCTTGAGCTTGGCGGCCAAAGGCCGCTGACATCGACCTGGACGGTGACGGGCGCGGGCGCGGCCGTACTGAGCCTTGGCGGCGGCGGGCCCTATGTGCGCGGTGTCACCACGGGCAAGATTATCGACATGGGCATCAAGGACATGAATAACATGGGCGCGGCCATGGCTCCGGCCGCCGCCGACACGCTTGAGGCGCATTTCCGCGAGTTCGGTCGCACACCCGATTATTACGACGTCATTGCCACGGGCGATCTTGGCTATGTGGGCAAGGAGCTGGTTGTAAAGCTGATGGCCGAACACGGTTACGACATGTCCAAAAACTACACCGACTGCGGCATCGAAATATATGACAGGGATTCTCAGGATACGCACAGCGGCGGAAGCGGCTGCGCGTGTTCGGCCACGACATTTGCGGCGCTGTACTATCCCAGGCTGGTCAGCGGCGAAATAAAGCGTATGCTTATAATCCCCACCGGCGCGCTGGCCAACCAGATGACAAGCCAGCAGGGAGAGACAATCCCGGGCATAGCCCATGCCGTGGCAATCGAAGGCCCGTGATGACGGTAACGCAGATAGCGCCCGGCATAAACCTGCACGTACACACCACGCGGAAATTCAAAACCAGCGTTATATGCGTGCTTATCCGGCGGCCGCTCAGACGCGTGGAAGCTACGCTAAACGCCCTTGTCTCAATGATAATGGAAATGGGCTGCGCCAAATATGACACAGCCGCAAAGCTGGCCGCGCAGACCGAGCGCATGTACGGGGCGGTTTTCTCCTGTCAAGTCGTCAAAAAGGGAGAGGAACAGATACTGCAATTCTTCTTGGAGTACCCTCCCAAAAATAATGGAATAGGCGTTACGGCGCATGAGGCGTTCGCATTTCTCAAAGAGGTAATGCTTGAACCGCTTGTGATTGACGGAGGCTTCGCGCCGGATATCGTAGAGAACGAAAAACGCTCCCTCAGCGCACAAATTTCGGCGCGTAAGAACAACAAGTCCGGGTACGCGCTACGGCGGCTGATGGAGGAAATGTGCCCGAGCGAAGCCTTCGCGATTGCGGGGGACGGTTACGCCGAGGATATCGAAGAGATAACGCCGTCGTCCGCGTACGCGCATTACCGCCAAGTACTTTTGGATTCGCCGATAGAGATCATGGTAATAGGCGACGAAACGACAGATGGCTGCGAACATATCTGCCGCGAGATATTTGGAAAGCTGGAGCGCCGCGCTGAAGAAGCGCTAAGGCCGAATCTGCCCCAGCCGGTGTGTAAGCGCGCCATGCGCAAGAATGTACACGAGCACGCACAAACCAGCCAGGGCAACATCGCAATGGGCTTTCGCGGTGATATCTCACCTGTTGGAGCCGGAACTTACGCGCTGCTGCTGGTGAACGAGATATTCGGCGGATACGGCAGCTCGAGGCTGTTTTCGGTGGTGCGCGAACGCGAAAGCCTTGCCTATGCCGTAAGCAGCAGCCTGTACAGGTTTAAGAGCATCATAGCCGTCCAGGCCGGGGTTGACCCGGCAAACTTTGTCCGCGTAGTCGGGCTTGTAATCGAGGAGATCGAGAGGATTGCGGACGGCCTGACGACAGACGCGGAGCTCGAAAACGCCCGCAAGAGCCTGCTGAAGAAGTACGAATCCGTGAAGGACTACCCGGGCCAGTTACTCGACTTCTACACGGCTCAGCACATGCTTGGGGATACGGACGAATTAGAAACCGTTATCAGCAAAATCCGGCGCATAGAGGCGGGTGAGCTTGCACCCGCAGCGGCAAGAATAGGAATCGACACCATCTACACGCTTGGACAAGAGGTTTAATAACGAAAGGGGCCTTCGCATGGAAAAGCTTCGCCACAGCGCCATTCTTGGCGAGAGCCTGTACATTAATAGGTTGCAAAACGGCCTTACCTGTTATATAATACCAAGGAAGGATTACGTGGGACAGTCCGCGATGCTCTGCGTAAACTACGGGTCTATTGACGCGCGATTTACGGCTTTCGGCCGCGAGCACGAGCCGCCTAGGGGCATCGCGCATTTTCTTGAGCACAAGATGTTTGAGGACGCCCAAATAAACCTTTTTGACGAGTTCGTGAGGCTTGGCGCAAGCGTAAACGCCTATACGAACTTCCAGTCCACAGCATATTATTTCAGTTGTACCGACATGTTTTACGACAGCCTGCGCCTGCTGCTGCGCCTTGTTACGCTACCGCACTTTACGGATGAAAACGTCGATAAGGAAAAGGGCATCATTACGCAGGAAATCGGCATGTACGACGACAACCCGTTCTGGCGCGCGTACAGCAACATGCAGCGCGCCATGTACGCCGCAAACCCTGTGCGTGACAGCATCTTAGGCGATACGGAGTCCATAGGCCGCATTACACCGGACAGCTTGCGGCAGGTTTACGACGCGTTCTACCATCCGCAGAACATGGCGCTGGTCTGCGTCGGGCGCTTTTCGCGGGAAGAGGTGTACAAAATAGCGCGCAAAGCCTTTGTCGGCGCGCAAAAACATACTGACGTCACTCGGCTGCGTGAGAACGAACCGCCGCAAGTCTCCGAAGACTTCATAAGCAGCGATATGTCGCTTTCCAAGCCCACGTTCAGCCTTGGTTTCAAAGAGGATGCGGATCTTGAGCCAAGCGACGCAAGAACGGTCACTCGCAAGGCGGCCGCAGCCAAGGCGCTGATGGACGTGCTGGCGGGGCAAAGCTCGGAGCTGTTTAACGGGATGTACCGCGAGAGACTGGTAGATACGCCCATATCGCTTGAGTATATTTCGGGAAGGGGTTTCGGTCAGGTCGTGTTCGGAGCATCCTCGAACGAGCCGGAAAAGGCTCGTGAGCGGATACTTAGAGAAATAGACAGGGTTCGCCAACACGGCGTGGAATCCACCAGATTCCGGCAAATACTCAACAAGCACGTCGGAAGCTTTTTCCGCTTGTTCAACAGCATCGAGGCTCTGCGCAACCTTCAGGCCGACCTGTACTGCGCAGGAGTCGGAAGCGACATAGACATATTCGACCTGTCGGAAGCCTACGCGGGGCTTTGCGCGGAAGATTTGGACAAGCGTCTCAGGGAGCTGTTCCGCTCCGATAACCACGTGCTGTCCATAGTGAGGTAGAGTAATCAATATTAATGATCGAGGCGATGTTTACAAATGAATAGTCCTGATATTATCTTCCCAAACCTGGGGATCACCGTTGAGAATGTTTCAAGAACTGTGATATCGCCGTTTGGGTTTAACATCTATTTTTATGGGTTCCTGATTGCTTTGGGGGTTGGGCTCGCGACCATCTACACCCTGCGCGAAGCCAGGCGCACGGGGCAGGACCCCGACATCTACATAAGCATACTTTGCTGGGGACTTGCCGGGGCGTTTATCGGCGGACGACTGTCCTTTGTGGCGTTTCAGTGGGAGAACTACCGGCACGACCTGTTACAAATACTTATGTTTCGCGGCGGCGGCATAATGCTCTACGGCGCGGTGCTTGGCGCGGTACTTGTTGTGTGCGTATATCTGCGCGTACGCCGTCTCAGCATACGCCTGCACGCCGACACCGCGATGCCATCCATACTGATAGGTCAGGCGGTAGGCCGCTGGGGAAACTTCTTTAACCGCGAAGCTTACGGGGTATATACGGACTCGCTGTTTGCCATGGCGATACGCGCCGAGGACGCGCGTGGGCCCATCACCGCCGAAATGCTCGAAAACATGCTGATAATCGACGGCGCGTCGTACATACAGGTTCACCCGACATTCCTGTACGAATCTGTGTGGTGTATCGCCGCGTTCGGAGTTCTGATGCTGTACAAGCGTCAGAAGAAGTTTGCTGGGGAGATGGGGGCGCTGTACTTTACGGCGTACGGTCTTGGGCGCTTCTTTATAGAGGGGCTACGGGCGGATTCGCTGATGCTGTGGGGCACGGAGATGCCCGTGTCACAGTTGCTGTCGGCTCTGCTGGTGCTAAGCTCAGTCGCCGTGATCGCGTTTGAAAGAAAGAGACTGGCCAGAAAATAATACCGCCCCGTGGTCTTCGCAAAATCAACACCCGGAACAATCCGATATAAAACGGATTGTTCCGGGTGTTGATTTAAGTCATCTATTTGTTGAATATTATGACTTCCATGCCGCCTAGTCGGGTATCCAGTAATATCCTCTGCATGATATCGGTTTCATGTATGTCTGAGTCGGCTTTGATTGGTTTTTCGGATAAACATACTTCCCCGCTTGCCGTAAGTATTTCGGCAAACCTCGAACCAAGAATGTTGGAAAGCTCCGAAAGAGCGGAATATATAATCTCGCTGATTTCACGGCTCTCTATGCCGGTTATGCCTTTGAACACACCTATGGCGAAGCCTTTGGAGAAAGCAAATTCAACGCCCGCTCTTGAATATCCGGTCATACAGACCCTGAATCTGGCTATTGGCAATAAGCGCGCTGCGCTGTTAAATTCGCGTCTAATTTCCTGTTCCGGTATCCCTGCAACGACCCCTAGCACCTGACTGACTTTGTTTACGAATTCATATATGATTTCATCAGCAGAAACAGTTTTGGCCTCCGTGGCGACGCCCTTGGGAATAAGCTGGTCTTCGTCCGCAACGTGGTAGGTTATCCAAGTGTAAATAAAGCCCAGGAACCTCTCGATCACGGGCTGGGAAAAATCTGTGTCGGCAAATTCCCCTTCGTAGCTAAGCACGTCTTGGGTCAGCTTGTCGTGCAAAGCCTTATGCCTTTCGGCGTCAGCATAGCCTACATATCGCGCATACTCCTCTTCGTCACGAAAGTGGTTTACTACGTAATCTTTCAAAAATCCCAAAGAACCGCTGAAAAACTTCTTGTATTCAGCTTCGTCAAGATTTTCAAACGATTCCATCAATATTTCAGCATTTTTTAATAACTCTCTGTGTTGATTGTCAATTTTCTCGTTACCGATTAAGTAGCTGTCCTTCCACAAAAGGATTCTCCTTTCTTAATTCTGTTGACGAAACAGCATCAATCCGTCGAATCTCTTTGGGGTTTACCGCTTGACTTGAAGCTTGATGATATGGCTTGCGCGAGGATTTCGTCGGGAATAAACGAAATGGCTTCCTCCGCTCTTGACTTCTTGATCTCTATTTTTGACAAGCAGTTCCTTTCGCCGGAACCATTGTCATAAACAACGGAGAAGTGGTTCGCGCCCTCGCCCGCTTCCACACGGAGGTAGTAAATAGGAGCTTTGGCCGGATATTTCCGCAGCAACTGAACCTGGTACTCCTTTATTCCGCTGTTATCGGCCCCGGCCTTATCCTGAACCGCTATAACAAACCCGCCCTCCGGAACAGAGCCGGCAGTCTTGCAAGAATAAGCGACAACGCCGCGCGAGCCGTATTCCTTGTGGATTTCATTAAAGGTCATGTATTTTTGTTTTGGCGGAATTGTTTTGAAACCCTTCATATATCAGCCTCAACTGAGGATTTGTTTCTCCGTCAAGTTCTCAACGACTTCTGTTTATTTTGCAGCATAACAAGCGCCTTAGCCGCACGCGTTTGTCTCGTCGCAGACTGCTTAGCTCCTCCGACCCAATTGCAGTAGCCCCGCTTATATCCGTCCGAAAGGCTTTCAAAGAATATTTTGGCCCCGCCATCAGCTTCCATCACGGTAGAAAGCTCGTCAGGGACATCGATCGCTTTATTTTCCTGCTCCATGAAACGTCGCCCCCTCCAATCAATCCAAGTAAAGCGCTCCCGCATGATTCTTTTTAAGAGAGCACGTCATATCTCCTGAACCTCCGGGCAGTTTGACATCTACCTTTATGTCGGAATCTACTTTATAAATTTTTACCACCTCAGAGCCTTCAGGAAGAAATCCTTTTATTACCTGAACTAATTTTTCATCCATAGTTTAATCGTCCTCTGTAGTATTCTGAATTATTTACTATTCTAGCACATAACTCTTTTTTTCTCAACAATAAACTTTATTATTGCACAAAAATCAATTTTCATTGCAGGCTTGACCTGAAATCGCATCGGATATCCGCATACTCGGCCGTATTTCAGGCTAAAACCGGAATAGCGAAGTGACGAAATTTGATTTCCGAATCAGCGCCGGTATTGACTTATTATGATAATATTGATATCATCTTTATGGATAATAACTGGAGGGGGAGCGGACTTGTCGAATTTGTCGGAACAGGACGCGCTGCGACGTGCGGACAACAAGCTGATGATTCTGTACTTGCTCGACAAAATGGACATTCCCATGACAAACGCGCAGATCACCGACTTTTTTGTATCGGAAAATCTGCTGACGTACTTCGAGCTGCAACAACTGCTGGCCAAAATGGTCGACGACGCATACCTGGAGAAGTATGTCGACAATAATACAGCGCGCTACACCGTTACCGACCAGGGGGCGCAGACTCTGGAACTGCTTGGGAAGCGGATACTCCAGCCGGCGCGCTCGAAAATAAGCACCTTTGTCAGTGAAAACCGTAGGCTAATCAAGAAAGCTTATGAAATAACATCCAACTATTTCTACGACCACCAGACCGGCGAATTTATCGTGAAGTGCGGCGCGTACGACGGCGACACAACCTTGATGGAGCTGGCTCTGTCGGTTGTAACACGCGAACAGGCCAAGCTCATATGCCGTAACTGGAAGGAAAACGTAAACAGGCTGTATGGAAAGTTCATGGACTTGCTTACGGACGAAAACGCCGAAGAATCTTAGAGACTGTTTAATACCTTTTTGCCGTTGGATTGGCAAGATCAGTTTTTCGCCATTTTAGGATGCTGTGTGCCAGTGGCACACGTTTAGCATCCGAAGCGCCAGCGTAGGCGGAGGAAGTGACGCCCGGGGTCCCCGCAAAGCCCGATTTTGGCTTTGTGGGGTGGACTGAGCGTACCCGTAGTGGTACGCAAGAAACTGACGACGACAAAGGGCGAAAAACCGGGGCCCCCGTGAAGCCCGGGTTTGAATGGTAAAAAGGTATTAAACAGCCTCTTAGGAGCAAATAAATGATATATACCAAGCTGCGGAGCCTTTACCCAAGGGGCGGTACACGCCGCGTTATTCTGATGTTCGTGTTGATGAACGTGTTTGGGTTCTTTGCGCTTTCGGGCGCCAGAGGGTTTATCGTAGCATTTCTTGAGTATGTTGGGTATTCCGCCGGTGTTATAGGCGCGTTCATATCGGTGATGGCGGCGTTTGGCATCGCCGGGCAGTTCGCCATCGGTTTCCTGTGTGACAAGTACGGGCGGATAAAGCCGTTCTACTTCCTGCTGATGACTATGGTGGTCGTGTCCGGGTTTGTGATATACTACGTAAGGCCGCCGATATGGATCATGTTCGCGGCGTTTGCCCTGCTTGGGGCGACCCTTGTCACCTGTATTCAGCTCGTGGACAGTTGGGTACTGGAGTCAGGCGATACGCTTAAACAAGCTTATGGGAAGGCTCGTGGAGCGGGCTCATTTGGCTGGGCCATCGGCCTGATAAGCTTGGGGCCGGTTATAGCTATTTTCGGTTTTTACGCGTTGCCGGTAATGTCCCTAATATTCACTCTGATTGCATTTTCAATAGCGATAAAGTTGCCCGACGCTAAGAAAACCAAGCACGGCAAAACAATCACCGTCAGGTCGCTAAAGGAGCTTTTCGCTAACTACCGCTATATACATCTGCTTCTGACGACATTCATGATATTCGGCGTGGTATCGGCGGAGTGGGTGCTGAACGGCATTAAGGCCGCCCAACTGGGTACGCCCGTGACATTTGGGATATTCTCCGGTACGATGGCCTTCGTCGAAGTTCCGTTTTTCGCTCTGTTTGGCCGTATACAGCGCCGGTTCAAGCTGACGCACATATTCGTATTCGGCGCGTCGGTTTACATAGTGCGTATAGCTCTCATGGGGCTTGCCCCAAGCATTGGCGTCATGACGCTCATCGGCATGACCAACGCTTTTGCCTACGCACCGTGCTATATCAGCGCAAAATTCCTGCTTGACAAAGAGATACCGCAGCACTTAAAAACCACAGGACAGCTTATTGCCGCGGCCGTTTTCAGCGGACTTGCCGGAATAGTTTTCCCCGCGGCGATTGGGCTGGTCGCGGATGCCGTCGGGCTTACTAACGCATTCTTCATTTTGGCCGGCTTTGCGGTTGTTCCGTTTGCGCTGGCGTTGATTTTCGCTAACATGAAGGATAAAGAGTTTGTCTAATGCCCGTTCAATATCCTGTTAGCGCCGGATTTAATACTAAACAGGCTCTAAGGGCACGGAAAGGATTGCTAGAATTGTTCAAAAGAGTTATAATTAAGGTAAGCGGAGAACAGCTTGCGGGAGGAAGCGACGTCGAACACTTCGACGGCGCGTTCATCAAGCGTATTGTAACGGAAGTAGACCACGTCAGCAGACGCGGCTGTGAAGCCGGACTGGTGGTGGGCGGCGGAAACATCTGGCGCGGCCGCGACGCCAACCCGTCAATGGACAAAGCCAAGGCCCACCACATGGGTATGCTGGCCACGGTCATCAACGCGATATACCTTGCCGACCAGTTCCGCGTTTACGCGGATCGCAAGGCCGTCGTAATGACGCCGTTTGACGTAAACGGCTTCACGGCGCGCTACAGTCAGGAGTCCGCAAACGAATGTATGAGAAGGGGTACAATACCGATATTCGCCGGAGGCAGCGGACACCCGTTCCTCTCCACAGATACAATCACCGCCATACGGGCCTGTGAGCTGCGCGTCGACGCCGTTCTCTACGGAAAAACTGTGTCCTCGGTTTACGATAAAGACCCGCGACGTCACCGCGACGCCCGCCGCCTCCGGTCGGTGTCCTACGAAACCGTACTGCGCGACAGCCTCGACGTGGCCGATATCGCGGCCCTTAGCATCACGCACGGCGCGAACCTGGCGTCGGTAGTCTTTGGCATAGCCATCGAGGGTTCAATACTGACAGCGTGTGAAGGCGTGGAGGGCTTGTTCAGAATCGGCGGCACATACATCGCGGACGACGCTCAGGATGTGTATTACTAATGCCTGCAGGCCTGCTTATGTGATAAATTATCGGTAGATTCGGAGGAGATTTATCTGGCAAAGTCAATTTTGGGTTACAACACTGCCGCGAAAATGGGAAAAGCCGCCGCAATGAAGTACTGCCAGGAATGGCAGGCCGAAATAACAAAAACAGGGGTAACGCTTGCTACCGACTATACGGGCAAAAAAATCGATAAAGCCACATATAACTATAGGAGGGAGGCTCTGAACAAGCAGACGAAGGATCTGAACGAATGTATCGCGTCTATTAATCGGCAGTTTGGATAGCACATTCACCATCAAAAATGTGCAGCATTAAGGAGGATAACTATGCCCAGCAATATTTCCAGCTACGAAGATAAGATGAGCAAGACTATCGACACGCTTAACGGCGATCTCAACACAATCAGAGCCGGGCGCGCCAACCCACACGTACTTGATCGTATAACCATCGATTATTTTGGCACGCAGACTCCGCTTAACCAGGTTGGCAACATAAGCGTACCGGAGGCCCGGCTGCTGCAGATTTCGCCTTGGGACAAGTCTACCTTGAAAGCTATCGAAAAGGCGATACAAGCGTCGGACATCGGCATTAACCCAACCAACGACGGCAGCGTAATAAGACTGGCTTTCCCCGAGCTTACGGAGGAGCGCCGCAAGTCGCTCACCAAGGAAGTTAAGAAGAAAGGCGACGACTTCAAGGTCGCTATACGCAACATACGCCGCGACGGAATGGAAGAGTTGAAGAAGGCCGAAAAAAAGTCGGAGATAACCGAGGATGAGCTCGAGAACCTGGAAGACAAACTACAAAAGGCCACAGACAAGTTTGTGGCACAAATCGACAAGATAGTCGAGGCGAAGAACAAGGACATAATGTCAATTTAGCTTCGGGAGGAAGTATGAAGGACAAGGTTAGTCTTCCCGAACACATCGCAATAATAATGGACGGAAACGGAAGATGGGCAAAAAAAAGGTTCCTCACCAAGACGGCAGGCCACAAGGCCGGGGCTCAGAACTTGCGTAAACTGGCTGAATCGGCAAACAAGGCCGGACTTAAATACCTGAGCGTATACGCGTTTTCAACGGAGAACTGGAAACGTTCCCCGGCGGAAATTGATGGGCTTATGAACTTGCTTCGCGGATATATTCAGGAATACATCGACGATACTAAGAAAAACGACATGCGCGTGATGGTAATCGGCCGCCGCGACCGGATATCGCCGGATCTGCGCGAAAAAATCGAATACCTTGAAAAGCTGACCGCGGAAAAACCCGGTTTGACCCTTGTCATTGCGCTGGACTACGGCGCGCGCGACGAAATATTTCGCGCAGCGAAAAAATTTGCCAAGGCATGCGGAAACGGCACGATAACCGGCGATAATATTGACGAGGAAGTATTCTCGGATTTTATGGACACGGCGGGCATACCTGACCCGCAGCTGCTCATACGCACGTCTGGCGAAGAGAGACTCAGCAACTTTATGATGTGGCAGATTGCTTACAGCGAACTTTATTTCACGGACAAGCTTTGGCCGGACTTCGGTTTTGAGGACATGATGGAGGCCGTTAGAGTCTATAACGCGCGGGAGCGCCGGTTTGGAGGTTAGACGCGCATGGTTAGACGCGTTATTACATCTGTAGTCGGCCTGCCGCTGTTGGTATTTGTGCTGATAAGCGGCGGGGTTGTGCTTGAAATTGCGCTGTTCTGCGTTGCGGCGTTCGGTGTGACGGAGTTTTACAAGGCGACAACAGGCCGTGACGGCATGTGGAGTCAATTTTTCATTTGGATAGCGGTCTTCGCCTACTTTTTCTTTTTCCTGCGCGGATTCTGGATTACGGATGTGACGGGAATTGTGACGTTTTTGGCGATACTTATAATGGCGTACGGTGTTGCGACCGTTGTAACACACAAGACTTCCAAGTCTCCGTCCGCCGCGTTCGCCGCCTCCGGCGAAATTTCAAGCGCCGCGCCGGCTGTCGCAGGCTTATTCTATGTCGCGCTTATGCTGGGCTTCGTGATACTTGTGCGTGAAGCGCCCGGCGGTATATACCTAGTGTGGCTCATATTTATATCGGCGTGGGGGGCGGATACGTTCGCCTACTTTGTCGGCAAGGCGATCGGCCGGCACAAGCTCTGCCCTGCTCTCAGCCCGTCAAAGACCGTCGAAGGCGCGGTGGGCGGAGTGGTTGGCGCGGCCGTCACCGCCATGCTCTACGGCAGGGCGATATCACATTTTTTCCCTGATGCCGTCAACACCGACATCCTCCTGTTTGGCATAGTCGCCGCTTTTTCCGCTGTGATGTCCATATTCGGGGATTTAACGGCATCGTCAATCAAGCGGAAAGTCAGGATAAAGGATTTCGGTAAAATCTTCCCCGGTCACGGCGGCGTGCTCGACCGTTTCGACAGCGTGCTGTTTACCGCGCCCACCATTTATATATTGTTGAACTTTCTTTAGATAACGGCGTTTCTTGACATACCTTAAGGCGGATTTATGAAAAATATTGTGATACTTGGATCAACCGGTTCGATAGGGACTCAGGCGCTGGAGGTTGTTGACAGCCTTGGGGCGGAAGCCGGAATTTCGGCGCTTACCGCTAATAGCAGCGCAGACTTGCTCTACGATCAAATTGTGAAGTACAAACCCAAGCTGGCCGTAGTTATGAATGCCGGGGCATATGACGAGCTTAGGAACAAGCTGCGCGCCGCCGGAATCGGCGTAAAGCTGGCGCACGGCATGGACGGGCTGCTTGAAGCGGCCTCCATGGACTGCGCCGACGTCTGCGTAAACGCGCTGGTGGGAAGCGTCGGACTGCTGCCGACCCTTGCGGCAATCGACGCCGGAACCGACGTGGCGCTGGCAAACAAAGAAACCATCGTCACCGCCGGGGAGATTGTGATGGGTCGCGCACGCGCACGCGGCGTAAACATCGTGCCAATCGACAGCGAACATTCGGCAATATTCCAATGCCTGGCCGGAAATTCGGGCAACAGGATACACAGGATACTGCTTACGGCTTCAGGCGGGCCATTCCGAGGCATGAGTCCCGAACAGCTCAAATCCGTAACTATCGAGGACGCGCTTGCCCACCCGAATTGGGTAATGGGACGCAAGATAACGATTGACTCGGCGACTCTCATGAACAAAGGTTTGGAAGTGATCGAAGCTCGATGGCTCTTCGACGTAGACCCCTCGCAGATTGAGGTCGTCGTTCACCCACAAAGCGTCATACACTCGATGGTCGAGTTTGAAGACGGTGCGATAATGGCGCAACTTGGCGAAAGTGATATGCGCGTCAGCATTGCTTACGCATTAACATACCCTCGCCGCGCGCGCTCCGATTTTAAGCGTCTGGATATATTCAGCCGCAGCCCTCTGACCTTCGAGCCGCCAGATACAACAGCTTTCCCATGCCTGGCTTATGCTTACGACGCGCTGAGAGCCGGCGGCACTGCGCCGGCCGTCCTTAACTCCGCCAACGAAGCCGCCGTTGAACTCTTTCTTAGCGGCAAAATTTCATTCACGGATATACCACGGCTTATAAACGAGGCTGTTTCATCATATAATGTAAGGCGCGATGCTAAAAACCTGTATTCAATACCCGGAATGTTGGATTGGCGAGACGATTTTTCGCCAATTGAGGAAGTGATGACGCCGCGTACCAGTAGGGTACGCAAGGAAGAACTGACGATGAGTGGCGGAAAATCGACCGCCAAGACAGCGTTTCGGGTATTGAATGCAGGTTCTCATATCGACGAAATCTTACGGGCCGACGCCTGGGGAAGAAACTTTGTACACGAAAAGGGTTGATAATATTGCAAAACGTTATTTCGCTGTTGATATTCATACTTATATTTGGACTGCTGATCTTTGTGCACGAATGGGGGCACTTTATAGCGGCTCGCAAGTGCGGCATACTGGTGGAAGAGTTTGCCTTCGGCATGGGGCCGAAGATTTTCGGATGGCAGCCCGGTGAAACGCTGTATTCCATCAGGCTGTTTCCGGTGGGCGGCTTTTGCAGTATGCAGGGCTTGGACGAAGGCAGCGACGGTGAACGCGCGTTCGTCAACAAGAAGGTGTCCCGGCGGATGATAGTCATTCTGGCCGGCTCCGCCATGAACCTGGCGCTGGCGCTGGTTATATTCTCGATAGGCGCGCTTACCAGCGGATTTGCCACCACCACAATAGCCAGCGTAATACCCGAGAGTCCGGCCGAAGCCGCGGGGCTGCTTCCGGGCGACCGCATAACAAGGATCAACGATTCCGCAGTAAACCTCTACGAGGATGTGCTGATCTCGATCAGAACCTCGACCACGGATGTTCTCAGCGTAGAGGTCGTACGGAACGGCGCCGCGCATCAGATAGAAGTGCCCCCGGCGCTTAACAACGGCAACAGATGGATCGGCGTAGCGCCGCAATTTCGCCTAGGAGCGTTCCAGGCCGAGCGCGACGGCTTGGAGCGCGCCGGGTTCTTCGAGTCGATTTCCACAGGGATGCATGAGATGGTGTTCCTGGTGCGTCATACCTTCATAGCCCTCAGCCAGCTTGTCACGTTCCAGGCGTCGGCGGACGATATGACCGGCCCGATAGGCATATTCGGCATAATCAACAATAACTTCCAAGCCACTGTAGCAACCGCGGAAGAACTCGAACGCACCGCCTTTGAAACCTTTATGTCGCTGCTGAGGTCAAACTTCATGTTCGCGGGGATACTTAGCGCGGCTATCGGGATATTCAACCTGCTTCCCGTACCGGCGCTGGACGGCGGACGCTTTGTGTTCCTGGCGCTGGAGGGTGTGCGGAGAAAGCCCATCAGGCCCGAAACCGAGGGAACGATCCACTTTGTCGGCTTCGTGATGCTGATGGTTCTGGCCGTATTCATCGCCTATAGGGACGTTATAAGGCTGCTCTAAAGGTCTATAATCATACGAGACAACGCACAATCCGGGATATGATTTCCCGGATTGTTTTCATTTGTAATTAAAATACTTGACAAAGATTGGTTTATCGTATATCATTGTATTATTGTACTATTAATATAGTACAATAATACAATGATATGGGGTAATGTGCCATGATGAGCGAGTTTGATAACAATCAGCCCATATATCAGCAGATTGTCGAACAGATACGGCTGTCGATAGCCAAGGGCGAGCTTTCCCCCGGCGCGAAGGTGGCATCTGTGCGGGATATGGCTCTGCGGTTTAGGGTGAACCCCAACACCATGCAGAAATCGCTGGCAAAGCTCGAGGATATGGGATATCTGCATAGCGAACGCACCAGCGGGCGCTTTGTGACGGATGATCTGGCCCTGATAGAGACGCTTAAAGCCGAGATACCGTCGAAGATAACGGGGAAGTACGTGTCGGACATGACTGAGTTTGGCATAGCGGCAGGCGACATCCCAAATTTTGTAAGAACGTACATTGAAAGAGGAGGGCCGTATGGACAACGTACTGGAAATTAAGGAACTTAGCAAGAATTACGGCAAGACGCAGGCGCTTAAAGGGGTATCCTTCGACATACCTAAGGGGAAGATCGTAGGTGTGCTGGGGCCAAACGGCAGCGGCAAGACGACAATCATCAAGACCGTTATGGGACTTCTTTCCGATTACGGCGGAGATGTGCGCATTATGTCAGAAACTCCAGGCTTCTTAGCCAACAGGCATATTTCATATCTCCCCGATGTGAGCCACATACCGACATGGCTTACGGTGAATCAGGCTATCGGCTTCTTTTCCGACTTTTACCAGGATTTCGACACGGAAAAGGCGCGCGGAATGCTCGCCGATATGAAAATACCCACAGATAAGAAGCTGAAGACGCTGTCGAGAGGTATGCAGGAAAAGGTGCAGCTTTCGCTTGTGATGAGCCGCAAGGCCAAGCTCTACGTGCTGGATGAACCCATAGGCGCGGTCGATCCGGCTTCGCGCGAGTTCATAATCGACACGATCCTGCGCAACTACAGCGAGGACAGCTCGATACTGCTCTCCACGCACATAATCGCCGACATCGAACCGATCTTGGACGTGGCGATATTTATCAAGGACGGCGAGATAGTCCTTCACGACGAAGTCGACAAAATACGGGAAGACAACGACAATTCGCTGGATCAGCTTTTCCGGGAGGTATTCAGAAATGTTCATTAAGCAGTTGAAGTACGACCTTCTGTTCGGCAGGAACACCTTCTTCACCATGGCCGCTATAGTGATCGGCTGGGGTATTATCATGGGAAATTTAGATACGCTCCTCCAGGACGATCACTTTTTCATGGGAGCGATGTTTGCATTCGGCATGACAATAAGCATGACGGTGGTAGGGGTTCTTTCCATAATGCAGGTATTCCAGCTCTACCGCAAAAGCTTGTTTGGCGACAGCGGATACCTTACGCTTACGCTTCCGGTTACGCGTGGTAGCCTGCTCGCATCGAAGATCGCCGCTTCCATGATATGGTACTTGTTTATGATCTTCGCCGGCTTTATCATGGTCGTTATCATGGTGCTGCAAATTGAAGGCGCGTTTATTGTCACCGATTCAAACAATTTCTTCGTCAACTTGCTGGCCTTCCTTTTGTATATAGTATTCATTGGGCTGTTTCTCATTTCGGTATTATTTTTCGCGACGACGCTGGCTCATTCCTCGTTTAGCAACAAGCGTGTACATAGCGTTGTCTCCGGCATAATCGGCTTTGTATATATCGCCGTATTTTTCAGGATTTATAACACGCTCAATCAGAGGTCGTGGGGTGAAACTCTTGTCGAAGGTGTGTCGTCCGGCGGTGATGTATGGTCGTTCACACGTATGGGCCCTCTCATAGGGATTCAGTACGGCAGGATACCTGTAGGCCCTGAGACTGACGCAGTATTCATAGACATATACGCCCACGCCCTTACATTGGCGTTTGCGGCGGCGGCTATAATTGCCACGCTGTATCTCTTGAAGAAGCGCATAGATCTGCGGTAATAGAACATGGCGTGAATCCGATTATGGGTTCACGCCATTTCTGTTATACGGTGCTGTAGAAGAGCTGTGCATATGACGGAAGCGGCCAGTGCTTCTTGGCGACCAACGTTTCGAGCTCGTCTACGACCTGGCGCAGATCGGCCATTGCCGCCAGGACGCTGCCGCTGTAGAGCTTTGCGCGCTTGTGCATTTCCTTGGTTTTTTCGGCCTTGGCAAGCACTTTTTTGAGCACGGTCAGCTTTTCGAGCATGTCGGCGGAGTGTTTTGATATGTTTTCGAGCATGTGCGACTCCAGCGCGGTTGTATACTTTGTACCGCACTCCTTCTTGCTTGTCATGAGGCGCGCGAGGTCATGCTGATAATCTACGCACGCCGGGATGATCTCGCCCATTACGGTATCAACCATGGTCAGACCCTCGATATGTACCGTCTTGCAGTAGCCTTCGAACAATATCTCGTATCGGGAGTGAAGCTCGGCCTCACTGAATACGCTGTGATTTGTGAAAAGTTCGATGCTTCCGGGCGCAAGCAGGGCCGGGAACGCGTCCACGCTGGTGCGCAGGTTGGACAGACCGCGCTTGGCCGCTTCGGCGACCCACTCGACAGAGTAGTTGTTTCCGTTGAAAATGATGCGCCTATGTGCGCTGATTGTTTTCTTAATGAGAGCCGCAAGGTCGGCCTGGAAGCTTTTTGAGCCTTCGAGCTCGTCGGCAAACTGGCGCAAGACCTCGGCCACGGCGGTGTTGAGCACGATGTTAGGGTCGGCGATCGAGAAAGTTGAGCCAAGCATACGAAACTCGAACTTGTTGCCGGTGAAGGCAAACGGGGAAGTTCGGTTGCGGTCGGTTGAATCCTTGGGGAAGTGGGGCAGGACTGTCGCGCCGATCTCCATCTGCAATTTTTCCTGGTGAGTGTAGTCGGCGCCGGACTCGAGGGCTTCCAGAATTGCCGTCAGCTCGTCGCCCAGAAACATTGAGATAATGGCGGGCGGGGCCTCGTATCCGCCAAGGCGGTGGTCGTTGCCGGCGCTGGCCGTGGATACGCGCAGCAGGTCTTGATAATCGTCCACAGCCTTGATTACGGCCACAAGGAACAGCAGGAACTGCGCGTTTTCGTGCGGCGTTTCGCCGGGTTCCAGCAGATTTGCGTCGTAGTCCGTGCTAAGCGCCCAATTGTTGTGCTTGCCGCTGCCGTTCACGTTGGCGAAGGGCTTTTCATGCAGCAGGCATACCAGGCCGTGGCGGGTCGCTATGCTTTTCATCAGTTCCATGGTTAACTGGTTGTGATCGGTGGCTATGTTGGCCGTGCTGAATATCAGGGCAAGCTCGCGCTGAGCGGGAGCCGTTTCGTTGTGCTTTGTCTTGGCGTATACGCCGAGCGTCCAGAGTTCTTCGTCCAGTTCGCGCATGAACGCGGAGACGCGGGGTGTCAGACTGCCGTAGTAATGGTCTTCCATCTCCTGGCCCTTGGGCGGGCGGGCGCCGAAGAGGGTCCGCCCGGTAAGTACCAGGTCGGGGCGCTTGAGGTACATGTCTCTGTCTACAAGGAAGTACTCCTGTTCGGGGCCTACCGTGGCAATTACGCGCTTTGCGCGGGTGTTGCCGAAAAGACTGAGTATGCGCAGCGCCTGTGTATTTAGAGCCTGCATAGAGCGCAGAAGGGGCGTCTTTTTGTCCAGCGTCTCGCCGCTGTAGGAACAGAAGGCGGTTGGTATACACAGTGAACCATCCTTGATAAATGCGAAGGAGGTGGTATCCCAGACGGTGTAACCCCTGGCCTCGAAGGTGCATCGAAGTCCGCCGGACGGGAAGCTGGAGGCATCCGGTTCGCCGCGCACAAGCTCCTTGCCCGAAAATTCCATTATCACTTTTCCGCTGCCGATATTTGAAATAAAGCTGTCGTGCTTCTCGGCGGTGACGCCGGTCATGGGCTGAAACCAGTGCGTATAGTGCGTAGCCCCTTTTTCTACCGCCCAATCCTTCATGGCGTTTGCCACCACGTTCGCAACGTCAAGCTCCAGATGCGCACCCTGCGACATTGTTTTCTTGAGCGCTTTGTAAATATCTTTCGGAAGGCGCGCCCGCATTACGTCGTCGTTAAATACCATGCTGCCGAACAGCTCGGGAATATTCTTCATTGCCGGAACCTCCTTTACACGATGGATTATAATAGCATAGAGAGCCCGATTCGTCAATAGGCTTGACAATGAGCGGGTTATGTAGTACAGTCGTTCTGACTAACCAACAGGGGGTTATCATATGTGCGGAATTATCGGATACGTTGGAAGCGAAAACGCCCTTCCAATTATCGTCAAAGGGCTAAAGAAGCTTGAATACAGAGGATACGATTCGGCGGGAATCGCGCTATTCGGGGCGGCCGGGTTTGACGTCGTGAAGCAGAAGGGTACGCTTTCCGCGCTGGAGGAACGACTTGCGGGCTCGACCCTGTCAAGCTTCATGGGAATAGGCCACACACGCTGGGCGACCCACGGCGAACCGTCGGATATTAACTCGCACCCTCATGTCGGAAGCAAGGGACGGATCGCCGTCGTACACAACGGGATTATTGAGAACTACAGGCAGCTGCGGGAGCGCCTGACCAAGCGCGGCATTGACTTCGTGTCGCAGACCGACAGCGAGGTTATTCCGCAGCTTGCCGAATACTATTACGACGGCGACATGCTCGACACCGTGGTAAAGGTGACAAACGCCCTGGGCGGCTCGTACGCTCTCGGCTTTATGTGCGTTGACGAGCCCGGGACGCTGATTGCCGTCAAGAAGGATAACCCGCTGATAATAGGGGTTTCGGAGCACGGCAACTTCATTGCTTCGGACGTTCCGGCAGTGCTTAGGCATACCAACAAGGTCTACTACCTAGACGACGCCGAGATCGCCGTTCTGACAAAGGATGGCGTGCGCTTCTATAATCAGGACAAAGACCCAGTCACAAAGACGCCCGAAACGGTGACATGGAGCGTAGACAGCGCGGAAAAGGGCGGCTGGCCGCACTTCATGCTGAAGGAAATAATGGAGCAGCCCAAGATAATGCGCGACACTATCCGCGCGGCCGCCGAGCAGGCATACTTGCCAAACCCCGGCGCAGCAGCCGGGGGGCTTGACGTCGCAAATTTCGACAAGCTGGTAATAACCGCTTGCGGCTCGGCCTATAACGCCGGAGTCGTGGCGAAGTACGTATTCGAGCGTCTGTGCCGAATACCGGTAGAGGTGGAGCTTGCCAGCGAGTTCCGTTACAAAGACCCCATCGTGGACGAGCGGACTCTGGTGATTCTGGTCAGTCAGTCCGGCGAAACCGCCGACACCATCGCGGCCATGCGCGAGGCCAAGTCCAAGGGCGCGGTCACGCTTTCCATCGTAAACGTAGTCGGCAGCACTATTTCCAAGGAAGCCGACCACTGCCTGATGACCCTGGCCGGCCCTGAGATTGCCGTGGCCACGACGAAGGCGTTTTCAGCGCAGCTTGTAGTGTTGTACACCCTGGCTGTCGGCTTTGCCGTCCGTCTTGGCAAGCTGACGCCCGAACAGGGGCAAGGGATGCTGGAAGAGATCGAGTCCCTGCCCGAAAAGACGGAAACTATCCTCGAGCAGGTGGACGCCATCCAGAAATACGCCTCCGAGTGCATCGTATACAAGAGTATATTCTTTATCGGCCGCAATATCGACTACGCAATCGCAATGGAGGGTTCGCTCAAGCTCAAGGAGATTTCCTACATACATTCGGAAGCCTACGCAGGCGGTGAGCTAAAACACGGCACTATATCACTGGTCGAGGAAAACACGCTGGTCGTGGCGATAGGCGGCTGTGAACGGCTGCACGGCAAGATAATGAGCAATATCGAACAGGTTATAAGCCGCGGAGCGAAGGTGCTGTTCATAGGAAACAGCCGCGAGGACGATATGGGCGGTAAGCTTTCATTTGTAGCCATACCCAAGGTCAACGAGCTGTTTTCGCCATCGCTGTCGGTCATTGTTCTGCAGTTGTTCAGCTACTATGTGGCCGCCAACAAGGGGCTGGACATCGACAAACCGCGCAACTTGGCGAAAAGCGTTACGGTTGAATAGGAGGTATTGCATTGCCGACGGAAAGCCTGTACTACAAAACCGTGCGCAAGGAGCTTGCGGCATGGGAGAAGCGGATGCTCAAAAACCCCGGAATCACAAACCGCGCGTCAAAGGCGCTGCAAAGCAAGGTACATAAGCTTGTTCCGCAAAGAGCTCAGGACTTGGTCACGGCGTCAGTCAGAACATTGGTCAAGAGCATTATTTCCGGCTCGGGCATGATTGACAGGAGCGAACCGGACGACCGCCCCGCCCTTGCCGAAAGCGACTACCTTGCGGAGCGCGCTTTCGCCGCGTACCACAAGACGGCGGTCGCGCAAGGGATCGGCTTCGGTCTTGGCGGCGTGCTGATAAACCTAGCGGACTTGCCCGCGCTGATGTCGGTGAAGGTCAAGTTCCTGTTCGACTGCGCAAAGCTGTACGGTTACGATGTACGCGATGAGAGCGAGAGGCTGTTCATGCTGTATGTATTCCAGTTGGCCTTCTGCGGCGACGCGCGAAGACTTGAAATATTCCCGATAATAAAACAATGGGACGACCATGCCGCCGAAATGCCGCTGGATTGGGAAAAGTTGCAGATCGAATACCGCGACTACATGGATATCGCGAAGCTGCTGCAGCTATTGCCCGTAGTCGGCTCTGTGGCCGGCGGAACGGCCAACCACAATCTGATGAAGAAGCTACAAGCAACCGCCATGAACTGCTATCGCCTGCGGTATATGGCGCGTATGGAGAAGTAATATGACTACTCTGTCCGCAAGACTGACATTCTATATCCCCCACTCCGCATCGCTCAAGGACAAGCGGCAGGCCTGCCGCAGCCTTGTAGACAAAACGCGGCGTTTTAACGCGTCTATAGCGGAGGTCGGCACGCAGGACTCGCACACAACCCTGACCCTGGGAGTCGCCGTAGTGTCGGGCGAATCCGCCCACGCGCGCAATATGCTGGAGGAGATCATCAGGTACATGGAAGAACACGCCGACGCGGATCTGGTTGACGTGGAAGAGCCTGTATAGCTCAGGAAAGTTGAGCAAGCTATGAGCATTAAGGAACGGGCAAAACAACTTAAAACGGATATCCCAGCCGTATTTTTCGCCCTGAAGCAGCAAGAAACGCCGCTACTTGCAAAATTATTAGCAGTGGTTGTGGTAGCGTATGCTCTTTCGCCGATTGACTTAATTCCAAACTTTATTCCCGTACTGGGGCTGCTGGACGATGTTATAATTTTGCCATGGCTTGTCGCGATTATTGTAAAGATGATCCCGCCTGACGTCATGGCACGATGCCGGGAGGAAGCCGCCGGGCTGTGGGCTGAAGGAAAGCCCAAAAAGTGGTACTATGCCCTGCCGATAATCGTGATTTGGCTTTTAGAACCAGCGGTCAATAACGCTCAACGCCGTCTAGAAGGTCGAACTCCACCCCACGAAGCCAGAAGCGGGCTTCGTGGGGGCCCCGGTTTTCCGCCACTCGTCGTCAGCGGCTCCTTGCGTACCGCTATGGGTACGCGGCGTCGCCGCTTCCTAGATTGGCGGAAAATCGCCCTTCTAGCCAGCATTTCGGTTATTGACCGCTGGTTCTTAATTACTTTTGTCACGGCAAGAGCAATTTGGTGGTAAACATAAATATGAGGAGATACATATGAATATTTTGCAAGCGCTGACCAAGGAATTCAATATCAAGGAACATTATTTACAGGCCCTGATAGACCTCATCGACGAAGGCAATACTATTCCGTTTATCGCGCGGTACAGGAAGGAAGCCACGGGATCGCTTGACGACCAAGTGATCCGCGAGGTGGTTGACAGACTGACGTATCTGCGCAGCCTGCATGAGAAGCGGGAACAGTACCGCAATCTAATCGCCGAAATGGGTAAGATGACCGACGAGATAAACGCTGCGCTGGACGCCGCCGAGACGCTGGTGGCTCTGGAGGATATCTACAGGCCGTACCGCCCAAAACGTCGCACACGCGCGACCATTGCCAAGGAAAAGGGACTGGAGCCGCTGGCTCTGCTGATATTCGGCCAGGAATTGGACGCGCCGCCGGAAGCCATCGCCGAAGAGTACGTAAGTGAGGAAAAGGGTGTCGCCACAGTTGAGGAAGCCCTAGCCGGCGCCATGGACATAATCGCCGAGATAATATCCGACGACGCGGGATACCGGGCAATGGTCAGGAAGATTTTCAACGACAAGGGGATGCTCATTTGCAGGGCCGTAGACTCGACGAAGGAATCTGTATACGAAATGTACTACGACTTCCAAGAACCTGTTAAGAAGTGCGCAGGGCACAGAGTCTTGGCCGTAAACCGGGGTGAAAAGGAAGACTTCCTGAAAGTGGACGTCGAAGTTCCTGTGGACGATGTGCTGTACTCTCTTGGTAAGGCCATAAACAAAAAAAAGCCGCGTACTGAGCGGATAATCGCCGATACAATCGAGGATTCGTATAAAAGACTCATCGCCCCGTCAATAGAGCGCGAGGTCAGAAACGCCATGACAGAAACCTCCGAGGAGGGCGCGATCAAGGTGTTCGCCGAAAACCTGCGCCAGCTTTTGCTGCAGGCTCCTATTAAGGACAGGGTAGTGCTGGCGCTTGATCCCGGCTATAGAACAGGCTGCAAAGCCTGCGTAATCGACGGCATCGGCAATGTTCTGTATACAGGAGTCGTATATCCGACGCCGCCCGCCAACAAGACCGCCGAAACCAAGAAAACCCTGCTGCCGCAAATACGCAAGCACAATGTTAACGTCGTGGCTATCGGAAACGGCACGGCCTCACGCGAGACGGAGGCGTTCGTGGCCGAAATGCTCAAGGAAATTGAGGCTGAGATATTCTACGTTATTGTAAACGAGGCCGGGGCGTCGGTTTATTCCGCGTCGAAATTGGGCGCGGACGAGTTCCCCGACTTTGACGTGGCGCTTCGATCCGCCGTGTCCATAGGCCGGCGCCTCCAGGATCCGCTGGCCGAGCTGGTCAAGATAGACCCCAAAAGCATCGGCGTGGGCCAGTACCAGCACGACATGAACCAGAAGCGACTTGGCGAGACTTTGGGCGGCGTAGTGGAAGGCTGCGTCAACAGCGTTGGCGTAGACCTGAATACGGCGTCACCGTCTCTGTTGTCCTACGTGGCGGGTATTTCGCCGGCGGTTTCCAAGAATATACTGAAGCACCGCGAAACGCACGGCAAGTTCGCTAACCGCCGCGAACTGTTGTCCGTAAAGGGGCTTGGCCCAAAGGCGTACGAGCAGTGCGCGGGCTTCTTGCGCATAATGGACGGCGACAACCCCCTGGACGCCACCGGAGTACATCCCGAAAGCTACGGCCCCGCGGCAAAGCTTCTTGGTCATATGGGGTACACAAACGCCGACATACAGCGCCGTACCGTGGGAGACATTAAGTCCAAGCTGAACAGCCTGCCGCGCCTGGCCGAAGAATTCGGCGTCGGACTGCCCACTCTGGAAGACATCATTAAGGAACTGGAAAAACCGGGCCGCGACCCGCGCGAAGACATGCCCGCGCCGATACTGCGCTCCGACGTGCTCTCCATGGAAGACCTGCAAGAAGGCATGAAACTAAAAGGCGTCGTGCGTAACATCGTTGACTTCGGAGCCTTCATAGACATAGGCGTACACCAGGACGGTCTTGTGCACATATCACAAATGACCGGCAAGTTCATCAAGCACCCTCTGGAAGTGGTGAGCGTAGGCGATATCGTGGACGTAACCGTACTAAGCGTGGACACCAACAAGAAAAGGATCAGCCTGACGATGAAGTAAGCCGATCCTTGTATATAGGACAGCCCACTACTATAGTTAATACACTTTAATAGGCGATGGGCTGTTCTTTTTATTCCGTATTATTTAACTCTTTGCTGATATATTCCAGAAGAGCGTTGGTATCGCTGAAAATTACCCCTCGCTGCGGTACATACAGTACCGATATGATTATAGAGCGTCCGTCTATCTCAGAATATGTAATCAGCGTATGCTGCGCGTCATTAGTAAAGCCTGTCTTGCCGCCCACTATCCATTCGTTGAAATCAGGATCGTCGTAGTGTATCATCCGATTGGTATTCCTCATGGGCCGGTAACTGTCACGGCTTTCGATTGGCGGAAGGTACGCGCGGGGCGTGGCGATAATCTGATAATACACCGGATGCCGTACGGCTTCCCGCATAATCAGCGCCATATCGTATGACGTAGTGTACTGATTTTCGCCGGGCAGGCCGCAAGGGTTCACAAAATGGGTATTCACGGCGCCCAGGGAATAAGCGCGGCGATTCATTTCATACACAAAATCCTCTACGCTACCGAACACGTGTTCCGCTAAAGCCCGAGCTGCCTCATTGCTCGAAGTCAGCATCAACGCATATAACGCGTCGATCACGGGAAGGGTATCCCCTGCCTGGATACTCATATGAAAGGCATACCCGGGCAGCGCCACCGAGTTATCCGAAAAAGTGACCGGCTCCGACAAATCCTCGATATTCTCCAATACCAGCAGAGCCGTCATGATCTTGGTTACGCTGGCCGGGTAACGCAGGGTATGCTGAGCGTCTTCATACAGCACATACCCCGTGTCCGCGTCCATGACCGTCACCGAACCGGCCATGTACATAGGCGCGCCCGGAGGCCGCACCGCCACAAAAGCAAGAAAATCCGAAGACATATAGCCATGAGCGCCGTTTATCTGCACTGAGTACCAGTCGCCGTCCCGAGTATCTGTCACTACCAGCAGAGTCCCTTGTGGCACCGTCTCGATGATTTCCGCTTCAGCCGAAGGTTCCGAGCGAAGCCGCAAGTTGTCGATAGTTCTGTAAACAGTCAGAGGTTCTTCCACGTCATTCTCGTCATCCGGCGTTACGTATGTATTCATCACAGGAACGGCATCCAAAGCCTGTACGTGTTCCACCAGCCTCAGAGGCGATTCCTGTTCAATATGTTCGCGCGGGCTTGCAGATGCAAAAGTCATGTAACCTGTTGCAATCACAATGCATACCATTATTATCTTTCTTGATTTTTTCATTTAGCCCAACCTGCTTTCATAGCAAACGATAAATTTCGACAACCTATATTATGAAGTATAGCAAATTTTGACGGGGAAGGCAATATAATAATATGTTTGTAATACGTTAAATTATTTGATATTATTGAAATTAAGATATTAGCAAAGTGATGGAATTTTGGCCTCCTGTAGAACGTTTCGAGCAATAAACAATATACGAGTTTTAGTTCTGTAACATACATATTCTTTTTTTCGTAATTCAGTTGGCGCACCCTCCTGTGGCGGCGTTATGTCGGAGCTTCATTTTTTTGGTAAAAACCTGTTAACCGTAAAATACTACAAGGAGATACCAACAACCATGCCAACTCGAAAAGTGATTGCAATAGGCGCCTCAACCGGCGGTGTGGAAGCGCTCGGGCAGGTTCTCTCCGGCTTTCCGACGACGATACCGCCAGTGGTGCTGGTTATACATATGCCGCCGGGGTTTACGAAGCTGTTTGCCACCAGGTTTAATGAAAAGTTTAAGATTTCAGTAAAGGAAGCGCAATCCGGGGATTATCTAACGAATGGCCAGGTATTGGTTGCGCCTGCCGGGAAACATATGAAGGTAGTCATTCGTAATAGCAGATTAGCCGTAGAGTGCTATGTGGGGGAAAAGGTGCAGTATGTTATACCTTCCGCGGACGTGTTGTTTGAATCCGTGGCAAATGTACTGCGAGAAAAGGCCGTTGGAGTGATAATGACAGGCATGGGGGCGGACGGCGCCAGGGGTTTGTTGATGATGCGTGAGCATGGAGCCGCGACAATAGGGCAGAACAGAGAGACATGCGCTATATACGGAATGCCAAAAGTAGCCAGAGAGATGGGAGCCGTAGACCATGAGGTTCCTCTAAATCAGATCGCCGATAGAATTTTATCATTGGTGTAGACAACATGACACGCAATATTAAGCACCGTCAGGGGGTATACATATGGATAAAGCTGAAAAAACAGCGGAAATGATAAACAATTTGCCGGGTATGATAACTCGGGGGCTTAACGATCCGCCGAACTTCACCCTCACCTTTGCAAGTGAAGGCTGTAAAGCGTTAACCGGATATACCCCTGAAGAGCTTACGGGTACGGACGGGTTAAAGTTCTTGGATATAGTTCACCCTGAGGACGCTCAAGCGTTGGAAAAACTTCATGGGGTAACTCTGTCCGTGGGAATGCCTCTGGAAACCACCGTGCGGATTATAACGAAGGATGGCGAGGAAAAATGGACTTGGCTACGCAGCCGTATTGTTGATACCGATTCCAAGGGTATGCCTTATATAATTGAGGGATTTTACACCGATATAACAAATCTGATGAATACAGAAACCACCAAGCTTGTGAATCACGCGAAATCCCATTTTTTTGAAATGATGGGGAATGAGATACGCACGGCAGCAAACGCGGTACTCGGAATGGCCGAGCTCGGCCTTCGAGAGGACATGCCTGTTAAAGTCCGTGAATACACCCACATAATCAAGGAAGCCGGCGAAAAACTGGTCGCCGTGTTAAACAGCATATTGGATTACGCGAAGATAGAAAGCAATGAAATAAAAATTCACACGGAAAAGTACGCTCTTAACTACTTTGTTAATGACATGATAGACACCGTCAGCGCGCAGATATCCGGCAAGAACCTGAAATTCAAGGTGCATGTTGACAGCAAAATACCAAATGTATTGGTTGGGGACGCGGTAAGGCTGCGCCAAGTACTGCTGAATATTTTATCAAACGCCGTAAAGTTTACGGATAAAGGCTATGTATCCTTATCAATCGATGGGGAGGAGCTTGACGGTACGGCAAATCTTACCATAACGATTTCAGATACCGGCAGAGGCATTAAGGAAGAAAACCTCAAAAATGTTTTCAAGGAATTTACCCAATTCGATATCAAAACTATTGAGGGTCTCGGGCTTGGCCTTGTAATTGCCGACAACCTGGTCAAATTAATGGGCGGGGAGATTCATGTCTCTTCTGTTTATGGAGTAGGCAGCATATTTGTCATTACGCTGCCCCAAATTATTCACAGCAGCGAACGTATATGCGCGGTTACCAACCCGGATGATAAGCATGTGTTAATTTTTGAAACTCGAGAAAGCTGCAAAGATTCTATCACGCAAACCTTGGACAATCTGGGCGTTGATTTCGAGGTTGTGTCAACGACTTCCGAATTTTATTCCGCCCTAATAAGCGGACGCTATCCATTTGCTTTTGCCGCGAATAAATTGTACGGCGAATTTAAGAAAGAATACCCGGATTTTAAGTCCGACGCCAAGATAGTGTTAATCACGGAATTTGGAGAAGCAGCGGAAGAAAATGATTATGCCGGCATTCTGACCATGCCGATATTTTGCCTTCCCGTCGCCGATATCTTGAACGATGTCGACCGCAGCCGCCAAGGCTCAAATAAAATTAACTTTACGGCACCCGATGCAAGGGTTTTGATCGTTGACGACATCAGCGCAAACTTAGCGGTGGCGGAGGGGCTTTTACAGCCTTACAAAATGCATCTTGACACTTGCATAGGCGGAGCGGAAGCAATAGAGGCGGTAAAATCCAACAACTACGACTTAATTTTAATGGATCATATGATGCCTGTAATGAATGGCGTGGAAGCCGCCTTATGTATAAGGGGGCTGGATGATAACTGCAGGACTGACTGCAAGAATGTTCCTATAGTTGTGTTAACCGCCAACGCCATGTATGCATCCAGGGAAGCGATCCGTCAGAATGGTTTTGACGATTATCTGCCCAAGCCCATCGAAATGGTTAAGCTGCATGATATAATCGAGAAGTGGATACCAAGGGCAAAGCAAAGAAAACTATCTGAACCAATCGCTTCTGAAGCCGCCGCCGCTCCAGAGCCGAATTTTGAGATTGCGGGCATTGACGTGAAAAAAGGCATCGCTATGACCGGCGGCAGTCTTGATACTTATTTGCAGGTTATTAAAACATATTACGAAAACAGCCGCAGTCTTCTGAGAGAATTAAGAGATCGTACGGAACAAGGCACTACGGAGCTATACGGTATACATGTACATGCGCTAAAGAGTGCTTCCGGCAGCATTGGCGCGGCCAATGTATCAAAAGCCGCCGGAGAGCTTGAGTTTGCGGCGGATCAGGGGGATATGGCGTTTATACAGGATAACAACCCTAAGTTCCTGGAAGAGCTGGAAAGGCTTTTAGACAATATTTATCTCGTTTTGTTTAAAGATACTGATAATCAGGACGTGAATACGGATATGCTTAAATCTGAAATACCCTCAGCAGAAAGACGGAAAATTTTGCTTATTGACGACTCGGACTCTTTTATCTTGATCCTGAACAATATTTTAAAGGACGACTATGAAACATTGATTTCGCTGGATGGCGAGGATGGGCTGGAAACTGCCAGGTTAACCATGCCGGACTTAATCCTTTTGGACATTGTGATGCCCGGTCTATCGGGCTATGATGTTCTGAAGGCGTTAAAAGCCGACAAAGCGCTTAAATCCATTCCTGTTATTTTAATCTCCGGCAAGGATTCTGATACAAGCAAGGCAAAAGGATATACACTGGGCGCGGCGGACTATATCAAAAAACCTTTTGAAACAGACATAGTAAAAGATAAAGTGGATTCAATCATGCGATCCGTCTCTATGAAGGACAAATTAATATAATAACATACTTTCAGAAAACTAGGAGGTATTATTAATGAAAGTATCACAATTGGTTAAAATTTTGCTGATAGTGTTTGTGTTTTTGGCTGGTATAAACATTGTTTTTCTATGATGTCGTCCCAAGCCAATAACAGGATGCAGGCTGCCGCGGATCAAAGGCTACAACTATATTTGGCCGTACAGGATTTACGAACCGCATCGGGAGATTTGACCAGATGGGCCCGCGCATACTCAGTAACGGGGAATCCGCAGGAATACAGAGATTATTGGGATGAAATTTTTGTAGTGCAGCGCAGAGACCGCGCCGTAGCGACCTTTGAACAGTTGAACGCGCCCCAGTCTGAACGCGACTTGATACAGCAGGCTCTAAACCTTTCCAACACGCTTGCCCAATTGGAAGATCAAGCCTTTAACGCTGTAGCCGAAGGCGACATGGAAACAGCGGTAGCGCTGATGTTTGGGGATGCTTATGAGGCCGGCAGGCTGCCAATTATAAATACGCTTGACCAGTTATACAATGTTGTAATACAACGCACCGAACAGTATCAATATGACGCCAGAGCCGTCGCTACGCTTTATGAAACACTGACTGTTTCGTCCACGTTTTTATTTGCGCTGTCGGGAATTATCGGCATAATCATCATACTACGGAAGATTACCCCGATTCATGTGCTGATGAAGCTGGTAAACGATGTCTCCGGCGGTAAAATAAACGTGAATATCGACCGGTCAAACATTTCAAAAGATGAGATAGGTATGCTAACCCGCGACATTTGCGGATTGGTGGACGTCACAAGAAACATGGTGGACGATTTGTCACGTATTCATAATGAGTTTAACAAACTCGGCAAAATTCATTACAGGATGGATGCTAATAAGTACGAAAACTCCTTTAAGGAAATGATCGAAAGTGTAAACAGTCTCTTAGATCAACAGGTTAAAGACATGATGGGAGTAATTGGCATGTTTAACCAGATCCGTCACGAGGATTTCAATTTAGAGATTGATGATCTGCCGGGAGAAATGATGATTCTGCCGCAAACGCTCCGAGCTGTTACCGCGAACCTGCAAGGCGTCAACGCCGAGATAAATACAATGATAGAGGCGGCGGCAAAAAAGGGCGATCTGTCGTTCCACATTGATAAAATGAAGTACGAAGGCGGCTGGAGAGAAATTATGGAAGGCCTGAACAATTTCGGAGATGCCGTCAACGCGCCTATCGTGGAAATAAGGGATGTAATGGACAATTTATCCCGCGGCAGATTTGAGAAAAAAGTAACCGGGAACTATCACGGCGACTTTCTGTCCATACAGAACGCGGTCAACAACACCATCAGCACATTGGAGGGCTATGTCACCGAAATTTCTGATACTTTGACGGCAATTTCTTCCGGCGATTTGAACCGTTCCATAAAGCGCGATTATGTAGGCAATTTTTCAGAGATCAAGCTTTCGATCAACAGTATTTCTAAAAATTTACATAAATCTATGCCTGAAATTTCTATAGCCGCCCAGAATGTACTTGAGGGCGCGAATCAAATTTCAACAAACGCCATGGAGCTGGCCGACGGCTCTCACTCGCAGGCCGCTTCCCTGGAAGAACTGAATACCTCTGTGGAGATGATTAATTTACAGACCAGGCAGTTTGCCAACAATGCCAGTGAAGCAAATCTGCTTTCCAACAAGTCCACCTCCAATGCTCATGAGGGTAATAAAGCCATGAAGCAAATGCTCGAGGCCATGACTCAGATAAAGGATTCCTCCGGCAGTATCTCCAGGATCATCAAAGTTATCCAGGACATATCCTTCCAGACCAACCTGCTGTCCCTAAACGCGGCGGTGGAAGCCGCCCGAGCGGGCGAACATGGTAAAGGCTTCAGCGTGGTAGCCGAGGAAGTCCGCAGCCTGGCTACCAGGAGTCAGGACGCCGCCGCGGAAACCACCGCACTTATTCAAGACTCTATTTCCAGGGTTGAGTCCGGCGTTTCTATAGCGCATACTACGTCGGAGTCACTGGACACCATTGTTACAAACGCAAGCGAAGTGCTTGAACTCATAAACAATATTACCAACGCCGCGAACCAGCAGGCGGAAATGATCTCCCAAATCAGCACGACTCTGCTGCATACCGCCACGACGGTGCAAAGCAACTCGAAATTTGCCCAAGACGCCGCGTCGACAGCACAGGAGCTTAACTCACAATCGGAAATGCTTCAGCAAATGGTGGCGCGTTTCAAATTATAATCATACGCTGATTCCTTGCGCGCCCGTTCACACTTTCTATGAACGGGCGCGTAATTCTGCGGCTTGGAACTTTTTCTCAGCATACACATTAATGAGGTGATGAAATTGGATCATGATGCTAATCAGCTACCTATTGAAAACCGGCTTAGAGAAGCCGAGGCAAGATTACGTGAGGCGGAGGAACTGAACGAAATATTCCTTAACTCACTGCCTCTTATAATGAATATATGGGATGAGAATTATAAACTTATATCTACCAGTCAGCAAGCGGTGGAGCTGTTCGGGCTTTCCAATCAGGAACTGTATATTGAAAGATTCTTTGAGCTTTCTCCCGAGTATCAGCCATGTGGTGAACGTTCGCAGGAAAAAGCCTTGTACTATGTTAAGCAAGCGTTTCGTGAAGGCCGTGTGAAGTTCGAGTGGATGCATCAAAACTTATATGGGGAAGAACTGCCCGCAGAAATCGTCCTTGTACGCTTTGCGCGTTATGGCAAATACTTTGTTGCGGCGTACATCTTTGATTTGCGTACTATTAAAAAAGTTATTGAGAATGAGCACGAAGCCAATGAAATAAACAGAATATTCATTGACACGTCACCTTTTGCAATGGGTATGCGGGATGAAAATTACAATCCCATATACTGCAACAGTCAATTGCTGGAATTGTTTGGACTTTCAAGCTATGATGAATATCGTAAGCGCTTCTTTGAGCTTTGCCCCGAACGCCAGCCATGTGGAACCCCTTCGGATCAAAAAGCCCTTGAGCATATGAAAATTGCCATGGAAAAAGGTCGCCACCGTTTCGAGTTCGTGCACTATACGGCGGACGGCAAGCTGCTGCCCACAGATATTACGCTGATACGTATCAAGCGTCAGGGCAAGAATATGCTTGCGGGATATATTATCGATTTACGCCCTCTGAGGCAAGCGGAAGAGGAAAGCCGGATTCTCTTTGATTCCTGCCCTATGTTCATAGAAGTCTGGGACGATGAGTTTAATTTAATTGGATGCAGCCAGAAGGTTGTAGACTTCTTCGGCCTTGCCAATAAGGAAGAGTATATAAGCCGGTACGGCGAACTTTCACCAAAGTACCAGCCATGCGGCACACTATCGGTCGAAAAGGCCGTAATCCTGGCACGGAAAACCTTTGAAGAGGGTTATGTCCGCGACGAGTGGGTACACATAGATCAAATTACCGGCGAATTGTTTCCCGTAGAAATAACCATGGTACGGATTAGGCGCGGCGGCAGAGACGTCGCTGTAGGATACAATCATGATCTGCGCCCCATTAAGGACGTCCTGGCAAAAATGCGTGAAGCAAATTCAAAGGCTCGTGAAGCGGAAGAACTGAACAAGTTGATACTTGACGCCAGCCCCATGTGTATCGAGATGTGGGACGACCGGCAAAATATGATTTATTGTAACAATAAAGCCTTGAACGCAGCTAATGTCAATAGTTTTGAGGATTACAGGGATCGGTTTGCGGAACTTATGATTCCCTGCCGGACGGACGGAACACCCTCTGAAAACAAGCTGTCCGATTTGCTGGACGAAGCGGCGCGGGAGGGATCCGCACAGTTTGAATGGACCCATAGGGACAAAGATGGCGCTCAGGTAACTTACGAAACTCACTTAGCCCGCATTACGCGTAACGGCCGAAATGAGATAGTAGGCTATAGCCACGACATCAGCGAAATTAAAAGAGCGATAGCCGAGATACGCGAAGCCGACGAACGTACTGCGCTTATGTTTGACGCCACTCCCCTCTCCTGTATTATGGCAAAGCGGGTCACCACTGAAAACGGCAGCATAAGGTTTGCCGCCGTCGACTGCAATCAAGCCGCGGTTGATTTGTTTGACTTTTCCGGCAAAGAGGAAACCATAGCCCGGTTTCTTGATATTTTTCTGAAACCATCGGAAGATGAAT
Organism: Defluviitaleaceae bacterium; assembly: GCA_009780015.1. Lineage (GTDB taxonomy): Bacteria > Bacillota > Clostridia > Lachnospirales > WRAA01 > WRAA01. The sequence goes on from WRAW01000001.1 coordinate 41,773, forward strand.
CGATTTTAGACATGGCTTTTGAGGACGCGGCAATTGCGTTTGATAATGGTTTTCACCAATTTGAGTTTACACACAGGAATGTACACGGTGAGTATATCCCATGTAAAATCACCATGGTACGGGTAAATTATAAGGGCGAACCTATGCTGGCCTGCTATCAGCATGATTTACGCCAGATCAAGGCGGCTATGTCAAAAGAGCGTGAAAGCTTTGAGCTTACACAAATAATTCTTGACTCCGCGCCCTTTATAATCAATATTTGGGACGACAATTATAACATTGTAAGTACAAACAAACGAGCCTTTGAACTGTACGGGTTTTCAGAACAAGATAAATACATTAATGATTTTTTTAGTTTTTCGCCTGAGTACCAGCCTTGCGGCACGTATTCAAGAGAAAAAGGGATTAATTATCTTAAAGAAGCTTATCAATCAGGCCGCGCGCAATTCGAATGGGTACACCAATCGCTGGACGGCAAGCTGTTCCCCACGGAAATCACCCTTGTGCGCTCTAAGCACAAGGACGCTACGATTCTTCTTGAATACACAACCGATTTACGCAGAGTTAAAGCGGCAGAAGACCTTACGCGAAAATTGCTTGACAACGCGCCGATGTTTATGAAATTCTGGGACGCGAAAGGTAATTTATTGGATTGTAACAAAAGATTTCTGGATATTTTCAAGATAAAGAACAAGGCCGAATTTACAAAACGATTCTATGAATTCTCAGCGGCATATCAGCCTTGCGGCACGTCGCCGGAGGAAAAGAACATCGCGCTGATTAATTATGTCATACAGCAAGGCAGTTACAGCGCCGAGTGGACATTTGTCCTACCGAGCGGGGAGGAACTGCCGGTGAACGCCACCTGGGTGCATATTGTGCATAACGGCGAATCAATGATCTTAGTATACAGCCATGATTTACGCCCAATTAAAGCGGCAATAAAAAGGGAACGGGAATTGGAAACGAAATTGCGCGAACAGGAAATGAACAGACGCATCGAGCTTATGTTTGACGCGGCGCCCCTTATAATTACGTACTGGGATAAAAGTCATCAAGCCATTGACTGCAATCAGACCGCTCTTGACTTTTACGGATATTCCAATAAAAAGGAATATATGGGGGATATAGTTAATATTTCCACCGAATTTCAACCTGACGGATCTCCTTCGGTAGAAAGCCAGAAAAACCACTTGGATACAATTTTTGAGACAGGCTCCGACAGCTTTGAATATACCGGAAGAAAATCAAACGGTGATGTTGTTTTCTTGCAAGTGGAAGGCATACGCATAAAATATGACGATGAGTTTGTTGCGATCACGTATTCCAAAGACATCACTCAACTGAGAGAGCTGCAGAGGGAACAGCAGCGCATTGAAATAGCCGAGGAAAGCAACAGAGCAAAGAGCAGATTTCTGGCAAGAATGAGCCATGAAATACGTACGCCGATTACGGCGGTTTTGGGCATTTCAGAAATACAATTGCGGAATACGGCTCTGTCTCCTATTATTGAGGAATCTTTTGCAAAAATTTATAATTCGGCTAACATACTTCTTGACATTGTAAATGATATTTTAGACCTCTCCAAGATAGAGGCCGGTAAAATGTCCTTGCTGTGCGAAGAATATGAAACCTCAAGTTTGATTGTCGATGCCGTGCAGTGTCATATCGTGAACCTTGGATACAAAAATTTAGAGTTTCATGTACATGTGGACGAGAATCTTCCAAAACTGCTTGCAGGTGATTCTCTTCGCATTAAACAGGTTATAAACAATATATTGTCAAATGCTTTCAAATATACAAAGTCAGGTTCGGTGGAGCTATCCATGCACTGCCAAGAATATGCTTCTGAAGAAAGTTACGTGACGCTTGTGATTTCTATCCGCGACACAGGTCTGGGCATGACCCCGGATCAGATTGACAGATTATACAGCGACTACACACGTTTCCATGAACACGAGGTACGTTCCGCAATAGGCACAGGCTTGGGTATGCCCATTGTTTATAATTTGCTGAAATTGATGGATGCGGACATCGATATAGAAAGCGAAGTAGGCGTAGGTACAAACGTAATAGTCCGTATACCTCAAAAAATAGTCGGCTCCGAAGTCTTGGGAAGGAAGTTGGCTGACAGCCTGCAAAACTTTGAAGTGAGCGCACAATCTGTTGAGAAAAAGTTTAAATTTGTGCCGGAACCGATGCCTTATGGGCGGGTGCTTGTGGTAGACGACGTGAGCGCGAACTTGTATGTAGCCCATGGATTGCTCTCGTTTTATAGCCTAAACATCGAAACTTGCGATAACGGATATGACGCGATAGAAAAAATTAAACAAGGCAGGGTATATGATATTGTATTTATGGATCAGATGATGCCCGGTATAAACGGTACTGAAACAATGCGCCTCATGCGTGATATTGGCTATACCGAGCCTATAGTTGCGCTTACGGCCAATGCCCTGATAGGCCAGGCGGAGGAATTTATAAGAAACGGTTTTGACGGCTTTATTTCAAAGCCTATTCAAACAGTGCACTTGAACACAATTTTAACCAAGCATATACGGGACAAACAGCCGCCCGAGGTGCTTGAAGCGGCTATAAGCGGCAGCTTAGAGCATTCCGAAGGCATTGACAATTATCAAAACAATGCTGATGTGGTGGAAAAATTACGGTCGGATTTTGCCGCCAATCAGAAAAACGCGTTCCTGGAAATAAGTCAGGCCATAACGTCGGGAGATATTAAAACCGCTCACCGCCTGGCTCATACACTTAAAGGTTTAGCCGGGCTAGTACATGAATCAGACTTGGCGCAAGCCGCCGCGCATGTGGAATATATTCTGGAAAGCGGCGAAATACCGTCAAATGATAAGCTGTTTGCTTTAAAAAATGAACTGGCGCGCGTGCTCAATAATATTGGCAAGCCGGAAGCTATGATACTTTCCGGTAAGCTGGTTTTAGATGTGGATAAGGCTATATCGCTGCTCGATAGGTTAAAGCCCTTACTGGAACACCGAAAAGCTGAGTGTCTGAACTTGCTTGAGGAGCTTCGCACAATACCGGAAACGGCCATATTAGTCAGACAAATTGAGAAATTTGACTTTGCGTCGGCTCTAAAAAGTATGAATACATTAAGGGCTATACTGGAAGAACAATAATTAAGCTTAGAACCGGCGGTTCTTATTGTTCTCAAACAAGAAATGATATTTGTCCATTGATTTGAATCACATGTTATGTTAGAATTGCTTCAGTTATAGTGAAACAACTTAATTCAGGCCAATATTATCTCGGCGCTAAAGCGCCTCCTTTGTGGAACGTCGGCGGCAGTAGGCCGACGCTTCCAGAAAATATTGGTTCGCTTATTAAGTTGTTTCACTATAAAAAGAAATGTACGGAGGTAGCTTATGAACAGAGAAGAAGCCAAAGATTTACTGTTTAAATATGTTAAAGGTGAGCGTTACCGCACGCATTCCTTAATGGTTGAAGCGATTATGAGAAAGCTGGCAGAGAAGCTTGATCCCGATAATGTTGAATTATGGGGCATTGTGGGGATTTTGCATGACTTAGACGAAGAAAGCTGTGACTGGGTTAACAACCCTCCCGTACACGGCCCTACATCGGTAGAGATTCTGAAAAAAGAAGGCTTTGGAGACGAGGTATTATATAACGCTATACTTGCTCACAATCCTCTTAATGGTTATAAAGCCGGAACTAAGCTGGAGTACGCCTGCCTGGCGTCAGACCCCATGAGCGGCTTTATTGCGGCTGTCGCAAAGGTGTACCCCGATGGAAAAGTGGCGTCTGTTAAGGAAAAGTCTGTTCTAAAAAGATTTAAGGAAGAGAGATTCGCTCAGGGAGCCAACAGGTCGTACATGCTCGCGATAGAAAGGACGGGTATAGAGCTGGAAGACTTCGTGCCTCTGGCGTTAGAAGCTTTGGTAGAGGCAGCGGACGAAGTCAGTCTTTAACAGCCCATATGAATTTTATAGCCAATAGATATTCAACAGTCCAAGTAAATTTTGGACTGTTGAATATCTATTGACTATGTCGCTTAACTTCTGTTTAGAATATCCCTTGCTATGAGCACCCCCGAAGCGCCGGCTTGCGCCAGGCCCCGCGTTATTCCCGCACCGTCGCCGCCGCAGTACAGGCTGTCAATCTTTGTCATTAAGCTGCCTGAGAGCTCCGGCCTGGATGAGTAGAACTTTGCCTCCACGCCATACAGCAGGGTGTGGTCGGATTCAAGGCCGGGTGTTACATTGTCCAGGGCCTGTATCATTTCGATAACGCTTTTCATTGTTGTATACGGCAACGCGAGCCCAAGGTCGCCGGGTTCGGCTTCAGTTTGTGTCGGCTTAATGAAGTTCTCGCCTATTCTCTTCTTTGTTGAACGTCGGCCGCGCTTTATGTCGCCATAGCGTTGCAAAATTACGCTTCCGTTTGAAAGCTCGTTCGCCCTCTTGCAGATTTCGCGTGCGTATTCGTTGGGCCTGTTGAATGGCTCCGTAAACTTGTGAGAAACCAGGATGGCGAAGTTTGTGTTTTCGGAGCCTTTTCCGGGGTCTTTGTAGGCATGGCCGTTTGCGCACACGATTCCCGAGTGATTCTCCACGACTACATGCCCTGACGGGTTTGAACAAAATGTGCGCGCAAGAGTCCCGACAGACGTGCTGTAGACCAGCTTGGCTTCATAGAGGTGCTTATTTATGTCGTGCATTATAACGTCGGACGTTTCAACGCGTACTCCTATATCAACTTGATTATTTACAAGGCTTAGCCCATGGCGATCCGCCAAGTCCGTAAACCAGGACGATCCGTCCCTTCCCGGGACAATTACGACGCTCTTCGCCCGCAGCTCTGAACCATCGCGCAAAACTACTCCGCAAACCTTGCCGTTTTCGACCAGAATATCTTCCGCTTCCGTACCGAAGCGCATTTCGATTCGCTCAGAGAGATGCCTGTTTATAGATTTTAGTATCTCAAGATTTGCCTCAGTACCCAGATGCCTTACTTGAGAACGCAAAAGCTTTAGACCTGCGCCGGACGCGCGCTGTTCGATCTTACGGACTTCTTCGGTGATTGGGTCTGTTATTTCTTCCGTGGCGCCGTGTTTGAGGTTAATCGAGTCTACATAGCAGATAAGCTCTCGCAGATAATTGTCCGAAATATAGTCGCCAAGCCAGCCTCCAAAGAGGGTTGTTATGTTAAACTTACCGTCTGAATACGCTCCCGCCCCGCCGAACCCGTTCGTGATAGAGCACGCCGGCATACAGCTCTGCTTGCCTTCGTTAATTGGGCAGGCATGAATCTTACCCGCCATTATCGGGCATGTTCTTTTGTCTATATCCAGACCCTTGTCAACAAGCAGTACGGACAGCCCGGGCGACTTGTCCATAAGTTCATAACAGGCAAATATACCTGCCGGCCCCGACCCAATTACTATCACATCATACATAAGGCTTCATCCTAACTAGACAGGCTCTTAATTCTAACACGCTCCCAATTGTTTGTAAAGCTGCCGCGTCAATTTCTTGCTACACCAAAAGACCTTTTAACGGCGTCGTCCCAGCCCATAAGCAGCCTCGCGCGCGTTTGCGCGTCCATACCCGGCTTGAACACACGCGATATCCTTACTTTTTCCGCGATATCCTCCCTGCTTGAGTATACGCCCACAGCAAGCCCCGCCAGGAACGCCGCGCCAAGCGCGGTGCTTTCGGTAATCAGCGGCCGACACACCTCAACGTCAAGAATATCGGCTTGGAACTGCATAAGGAAGTTGTTGTTACATGCCCCGCCGTCAACGCGTATCTGCATGATCCTTTGCGATGTGTCCACGGACATAGCTTTTATGACGTCATAACTCTGATAGGCTATAGCCTCAAGTGTCGCGCGGACGAAGTGCTCCTTTTGCACTCCGCGCGTCAGACCGACTACGATACCTCGGGCGTACTGATCCCAGTACGGCGCGCCCAGCCCCACGAAGGCCGGCACGACATATATGCCGCCGGCATCATCCACGCTTTCGGCATACGCTTCCGAAGCCGCCGCGTCGTCAATCATCCTCAGCCCGTCGCGCAGCCACTGTACAGCCGCTCCGGCGATGAACACAGAGCCCTCAAGAGCATATTCCACGCAGCCGCCAAGACCCCATGCGATGGTTGTTAGCAGGCCGTTCCCCGACTTTACAGCCTTGTCGCCAGTATTCATGAGGGTGAAGCATCCCGTTCCGTAGGTGTTCTTGACCATCCCCGGCTCGAAGCAGCACTGCCCAAAAAGAGCCGCCTGCTGGTCTCCTGCTATTCCGGCTATCGGTATCTCACCGCCGAACAATTCCTTGCTGCTGTTGCCGTAAATATGGCTGGAAGGCAGCACTCTTGGAAGCATTGAAGACGGTATCCCAAACCTGTCCAATATCTCGCCATCCCACTCAAGCGAATGTATGTTGAACAGCATAGTCCTGGAAGCGTTTGAGTAATCCGTGGCAAATATCCGCCCCTTCGTCAGCTGCCACACAAGCCAAACGTCAATCGTGCCAAATAGAAGATTGCCCTTTTCGGCCTCGGCTCTTGCGCCCTCTATGTTATCAAGTATCCAGCGTATCTTTGTGCCTGAAAAATAAGCGTCGACCGGCAAGCCCGTCTTGGCCCGCACCTGCTTGTCAAAGCCCTCTGATTGAAGCTGTTCGCAATAATCCGACGTCCGCCTGCACTGCCACACGATAGCGTTGCAAACCGGCTTACCCGTACGCTTATCCCACACAACGACGGTTTCGCGCTGGTTGGTTATACCTATCGCCGCTATGTCTACAGCAGACGCGCCTATCCTTGCCATGGCTTCAATAGCCACAGACAACTGGCTGGACCATATCTCCATGGGGTCGTGCTCGACCCAGCCCGGCTTCGGGAATATCTGTCTGTGCTCCTTCTGCGCCATGCTGCGTATCTCGCCGTCCGCCCCGAACAATATGCAGCGAGAGCTGGTCGTGCCTTGATCCAAGGCCATAATGTACTTATCCATCATATGTTAGCCCATATCCTATCAAGTCTTGTCGTACAGGACTCTTACGTTTTCCAATCTCTTGGTAATTTTTTTCTTGTCGAAGTCTTCCAAAATTATCATTGAGTATTTTCGGCTGGAGCCTGTAATATCTCTGAATTCGGCCAAGGTGATTTCGTTGTTCTTTTCAATAAAGTCCGTAACTATGGCTATCGCTTGTTCGTAATACTTCGTGTGAATAACTGTCTGTTCGTCCAGCCTTGTGACGCTGCCGCCAATTAAGGACTCCAGAACTTCGGCGTACTCCTTGCTGCCCTTTGTAACCTCCGCAACTGTCGGCGGGACAAACTTTCCGTCTAAAAGCGCTTTTTCAATCTCCGACTTTATTGCGGATTTCTTCTTGTCATAGGAAATTTCAAATCCTGCTATCGAAACGATGGAATTCGTAGTTCTGACTAATCCTTCATTTTCCATGATCTTGAGCAATGTCTCAAATTCCTTGTTCTTGAACGAAAGCTTGGCCTTGCTGCGAAGCTCTTCCTTGATTATTCCCTGTTTCAAAGGGAACGAGCCGTGGTACTGATTAAGTATTTCCAATATGTCTTCCTTGAAAAGCTCTACTGTGCTGCAATGATAGTACGCCCGGCTCATCTCGATTATCACGCCCTGTTCTTGCAGCTTGTCAAGCATCTCAGCCGCGGCGTCTTCACTGACCCCAATGTACGCGGATACATCTGTCAGCTTTGTCGGCTTGTCCTTGTTTCCGGCAATAAAATCGCCCACAACCTCGCCCGTGTCTCCCTTTTCCTTTACCTGCAGAGCTTGAAGTATCTTTTCATTGGCCGCGTGCCTCTTCGCGAAAGGATCTAAAATAATCCCGCCCCCTATTGTTTCCATGGGAGAATAGTAGCGGATTACGAAGCGGTCGTTCTTTTTCGCCGCGACGGGCTCCTCCAGCCGCAGCTGGCAGTAGGCGCTGTCGCCCGGGTTGATTGTCTGGCTGTCCAAAAGGACAAGGCGCGCGAGGACTTCCTTGCAGCCAAGGTAAAGCCGTATCCTTTCCCAGTACCTCACAGTTCTTTGCGAATGGGGCAGCAAGCTTATTTTTACGTCAAGGTATATCGTTTCTTCCAGAGACCCGGCCTTTGCCAGCACATCCCCCCGCCGAATCTGGCTGGGCTTTACATTGGAAATATTAACGGCGGTTCTTTGGCCCGCAAACGCCGTCTTGACACTTTCTTCGTGGACTTGCAGGCTGCGTATCTTGGTCTTGATGCCGTTGGGATAAATGGTCATTTCATCCTCCAGGCCAATCCTTCCTTCTATCAGGGTTCCGGTAATAATCGTACCGAAGCCTTTCATCGAAAACACGCGGTCAATATTGAGCCGGGGAGACGCGCCTTCGTTGCGCGCCTGAGTTTCGTCGGACAACCGGTCGATAGTCGCTACAAGCTTGTCCAGCCCCCTTTTACTGATAGAGTCAACAGGAATTATAGGGGCATTTTCCAAGAACGTGCCCTCTATTTTTTCCTTTATATCATCTATGACAAGTTCCGTCATAATATCGTCGGCCAGGTCGGCCTTTGTCAGGACGATTATCGCACTCTTGATATCAAGATAGCTGAGTATGTCGATATGTTCTATTGTTTGAGGCTTTACCCCCTCGTTCGCGGCAATGGTAAGCATAACAATATCGATTCCCGTGGCGCCCGCAAGCATGTTTTTAATGAATCTCTCGTGGCCGGGAACATCGACTATTCCAGCTCTCTTGCCGCTGGGCAGGTCGAAATAAGTAAAGCCCAGGTTTATGGATATTCCTCTCTTGATTTCCTCTTTCAGCGTGTCTGTTGAGCGATCCGTCAATGCCTTTATAAGTGTGGTTTTTCCATGGTCGATATGGCCGGCCGTGCCAATGATTACATTTTTCATAAGGACCCCTCATTCACAATCGACATACGTTTAATCAAGCTCTGGATGTACTCGGCCGCGTCCTGAGTCGGAACAGTTTCGGAAAAGGATTTATCTCTTGCCTTGATTTCCACAACTCCGTTTCCGACAGTCTTGGGGCCGACGATAACGCGGACAGGAATTCCAAGGAGATCGGCGTCTGCAAACATCACTCCGGCCGACTCAATCCGGTCGTCAAATATTACTTCGACCCCTGCCGCCGATAAATCATTATAAAGAGCCATTGAAACCGCCGCGACATCCTGGTTGCCAAATCTCAGCGCACAAATATGCACCTGCCAGGGGGCTATAGACATCGGCCAAACCGGGCCGTATTCATCATAACGCGCCTCGCACACGGAAACCGCAAGCCGGCTGATATTGATACCATACCGCCCCATTGCCGGAAAGCGTTCGTTGCCCTCCTGGTCGGTATATCGTACTTTCATTGCTTCCGAATACTTAGTGCCCTGCTTGATAATACTGCCGACTTCAAATCCGTTTGAGAATAATATTGACTTTTTACCACATTTAGGACATATGCCGCCTTCTAATATCTTTGAAAAGTCGTGATATTTGGCATTCGGCACATCTCGCCGCATATCAACCCCGGTATAATGATATTCCTCTTGGTTTGCGCCGCAGGCAAGGTTATTGCCTTCCTTAATCGAATTGTCAAACAGTACGGTAATATCTTCGCTCAAGTTCTGAGGCCCAATATAGCCCGCGCATATTCCTGATTCCAGAGTAATCAAGGCTGGGTAGATATCACAGCCTATGTACTTTCTGAGCTTTGCTTCATTTATGTCAAGGTCGCCGCGCAAAAATACAATTATGTAGGAATCATCGGTACCCCTCTGGTATACGACGGCCTTGGAACACTTCTCTTTTGGGATATTCAAAAATTCGCTCAGCGAGTCGATTGTTTTCATTTCGGGCGTCAGAACCAGTGTCATTTCATCGGAAACATCGTCTCGAACAACCTTAAGAATGTTTTCCGCGACCTCTAAATTGGAACGGTAATCGCAGTTACTGCAGGCTGCTATTGACTTTTCCCCTGCCGGATGCCGAAGCAAGAATTGGTGCGACAGGCTGCATCCGGCAGCGTCATAATCAGAAACAGCCGGAACTACTCCGGTCAACCCAACACGGGTAAAAATTCTTTCGTATGCTCTAAAGCACCTGTCATAATATCTGTCTAGGTCTTCTTGCGATATATGAAACGAAAAAGCGTCTTTCGCAATAAATTCACGAAGCTTAACAAGCCCGGTCATTTCATCGCGAAATTTGGCTTGGAACTGATATAGCGTAAAAGGATACTTTGCGTAGCTTTGTCCGTACTCTCTTACAAATTGAAGCGCCACTTCCTCATATGCCGCACCAAGAACATAGGGCGTCTTACTTTGGTCGTTAAAGCCGACAAAATCATCCTTGGCCTTGTCGTATCTGCCTGATTCCTGCGGCAATGACGCTGGAAGCGCCATCGGAAACAACACCTCTTGGGCGTCTATCGCGCCCATCTCCTCACGGACGATTTGCTCTATCTTTCTCATAATTCTGCGAAGGGGCAGCGCCAACGCATATATACCGTTGGCGACATTTTTCATATAGCCGCCTCGAATCATAAGAGCGTGGCTGTCAAAAGTGCAATTTGCCGGGCGCTCCTTAAACCGTTCGCCTACGAGCTTGTCAAGCTTCATTTGCGATTCCTCCTATAGCAATTCCGGTTCAAATTAAGCCCAAATTTTTCGGAACCTCGGTGGCTTCAGGCCGGGGCTTCCGAAAAATTCGGGTTCCTTCTTAATCGGAATTGCTGTATGCTTCACATGCAGAAACAAAAAACCAATGGTTCGCAAGCTGCGGCTCGCAAATCCATTGAATATAATTGTTGCTTACTCTCCCAACGGCAATGCGCCGGGAGAGTAAGCTATATAGCCAGACTACAGTAATTTGGGGTTGCTGTCAACTACTTCGTTATTATTTCTGAACGGACTTGAAGTAGGAGCCGATCATCATTAGAGCAGTGATAGTAACAACAACTACTACCAGCCATATTAACAGGCCCATTTGGAACACGCCGCGGAAGAACTGGAATGCCAAGAAAACTCCCGGAAGGCCAAGCAAACCAATAGCTAAGGATTGTTTTCTGGCGTACTTACCTTCTTTAACAAACTTAATACCGGCAACGCTCATAAGGAACGCGCAGGCGCCCATCATTATCGGGAACGCGGCAGGCTGCGACAGACCAAGCAGGAATACCAACGCCATGGCAGGTGAGTACAGGCCGACGCCCGCTGTCATTAACGCGCCCAGTATAAAGAAACCAACAACACCAATAACGAAATTAACGCCTGAGAGACCTAATGTACCTTCACCCGGAGGCAGCCATCCAATTATACCAAGGTTTCTGCCGGCCATCGCAGCGGCGACAAGGATTAGCGCGACTCCCACAATAAGCTGTATTTTATTTCTGTCGAATTTAACAACAACACCGGCGCCAAGCCAAGCGCCAACAACAGAAGCGCCTATAAGGGAAATTAACGTAACAAAGTCAACCTCAACATAGCCGATGTACAAAAATGACATAAATACAACCGGTAATGTGTGAGCAACGTTAAGCGTACCGGGTATTACACCAACGTCTACTACTTTTGTAGCTTTAAAAGCGAAAGTTGTAGGCGCAAAAGAACCTATGCCCAAAGTATCAAAAAAGTTGGTTATAAAGCCGATAAAGCCGGATATGGCAACATTATTCTTAATCTCTTTACCTTCGTCGCCTAATACTTTCTCATCTTTGTGAGCCACAACGTCCTTAATAAAGACATACGCATAAATTGCTGCTAAAATACCCATCAATACTAATAAAACGGTAATTGGATCCATGAATCTCATCCTCCTAAAGTATATATTTTTTATAGAACAAAGCCATACTTGACAGGATCCCTGTCGTCAATAATAAACGTGTTAAAGCCTGTTATGTAGGCCGACCCGGTTATTTCGGGAGTAACAGCGTCAAAGTCTCCTGCTTTTGTAATGCCAAGAATCTTGCCCTTGAAAAGAGTGCCTAATATGCTTTCATATACAAAGGGTTCTCCTTCTTTCAGCTTGCCCTTGGCATACAAGGCTGCCATTTTTGCGCTTGTGCCGGTTCCGCACGGAGAGCGGTCAACCTGGCCGTCGCCAAAAATAACCACGTTCTTATAATCGGCGTCCGGGTGGGTAGGCTCGCCATAAATCTCCACAAGATCGCATGTCTTGATGTGGCTAAGATATGGGTGACGCATTTCCACCTGTTGGTTTACGCAGTCTCTGATTTTCAGAGCCAGTTGCATAAGTTCGGTCACGTTCTTCGGCAAAATATCAATTCCCAAGTTTTTTGCGTCTACAAGAGCAAAGAACGAACCTCCGAAGGATATGTCCAAGGTAAGCTTGCCAAGCCCGGGAACGTCTACCGTGACGCCCTCCTTGTAAAGAAACGACGGGACATTGACAATCGAAACCTCTTCCACTTTTTCTCCCGACACTTTTACTTGAGCCTTAATAAGTCCGGCGGGGGTATCCATAATAACATCGGTAACAGGTTCTTTCGCTTTGACAATACCTGTTTCGACAGCAACGGTAGCCGCTCCTATCGACCCGTGGCCACACATATTAAGATATCCACCTCCGTCCATAAAAATTATGCCAAAATCTGCTTCTTGACTGCATGGCTGGGTTATGATGGAACCAAACATGTCACGGTGGCCTCTTGGTTCGTTCATAAGGGCGGTTCTGAGATAGTCCATTTCGTCAATAAGATACTGCTTTTTTTCGGCCATGGTGTTTCCTTTGATATTGGGGATTCCTCCCGTAATAATTCTTGTCGGTTCCCCCATTGTATGGCTATCGATGGCATTAATTACCCTCGAGATTTTCAACTGCTTTCACCCTTCCGTATTTTTAGCTTTAAAAAGGCCAAAGCTTTTCTCGCGTCCAATTGCGTAATATTGTTTTCACCTACGACTTGGGTCTCTATCCCTTCCGCGGATTTATTAAAATCTATGATGCAATCCATGTACTTATTCGTAACAACAAATTGAGCAATCGTACCAATAAAGTTAAGGCCTACTATCGGAATGCCTCTCTTGCCTACCTCTTCGATGGTGTTCGCAAAATCAATATCATTATTGCCCCACCCGTCACAAGATATTATTGCGCCGTCCACACGCATGGCTTCAAGCCACGCGGCAACTCTGCCCCCGACAAAGTGCTTCATTCTATTGTCCTGGGGAGTGCCTACGACTATAATGCCGACAAAGTCGATATCACTGTCGTTCGACAACACGCTGACAAGAGGATCCCTGAAATGGTGAAGCGATGTTTCCTTTGTTGACGGACCAAGTCCCATTCAACCATCACCTCCTTAATATGATACCTCCTTTGCGTGACCTTATTCTTGAAGTTTAATCCATGGCTCTTATGGCGCCGTCGCGGTACTCGTTCGGGGACAGTATTAGCGGGACGTTCTGCACGTCTATGATCGATATGCCGCCGTCGTAACCGCTGGGCTCGTCCGGGAAAAGGAGGTTGTCATACATTGCGCCCTGCCCGGACACTTGCTTGATAAGAGCGACCTTCTTCTTGCCTGTGCCCGCCCTGTCGAAAAACTCGTGGATTTCGCCGGCTTCACCGGCCTCGTTAGTCTTCATCGCCTCTCTTATGGTCTGCATGAAGCGGTCACAAGACCGGAACGCCGCCGTGGGAAGCGCTCTGTTGAAAGGCTGCCCGCCTTTCAACAGGACGTCCACATGTATGATAAAATCTGTTTCCGCCGGTGTGCCGGCCCTACCGAAAATTATGTGTTCCGCCAGTATGCCTTCGGAAGAGCCGAACTCGTGCATTTGCCTGCCGTCTTGGTCACACCCTGTCAGCACGACCACAGCGCCCGTAAGGGTGTGGGTTATGCCTTCGCCCAGCCTGCCCAAAACCTTGGTGGATACCGGGATGATATCCATTATCGTATTCGTCTCGACCCTGGTTTCTCCGGGCTTTATGACAGAAACGGTCATATCTATGACCAGTTCCTCTCCGGCGATGATTTCGGACAGTATTTCCCTGGAAATATTCAAGGTACTCCCTTTGACGGACGCCTTCTTCGCAAACTCTACGTTTGTGATATGGAAGGCTCTGATAACCAAGCGCCGCAGCACATCGTTCATCATCAAACACACCCTTGGAGTTTCCGCGCGAACTTAGATTTGCGCGTGATATTGGAACGGCAACGGAACGGTAGTGCCCGGATCTTTGATCTCGACCAGCTGTTTCAAAGACTCTCTTAAAATGTCTCTCTGCATGTCATTGTCATGGGGCGCGCCTGCGTTTGCGCCCATGGGAACCAATGGGGCGACGGCTCTTGGCGACCCGTTCTGACGTGTTACAGGAGGAAGCGCCGTAATGATGATTGTGGGAATACCTGCTTGTTCTATAGCCCTCTGCACGATCGCGGCAGTTCTATGACAAGTCCCTCAGCCGCCGGTCAAAACAACGGCGTCAACATTTTCTTCCTTGAGAAGCTCGGCGATTTTCGGGCCGGTCTCGTTTGTGAAAACTTCCTGATTTCCGCCGCCTCCCATAAAGGCGTAGTGCAGCGGCGCGGCGGCCTTTATAAAGCCTTCTTCAACCAGCTCGGTCAGCCTGTCAACAGGGAACATGCAGTTGATGTCCTTGTTAACGTCGGCGTTGTCGTATCCTCCGTGGGATACCATCATGTTCTCCGTTCCCGAATCATGTGGAACAACTCTGTAGGTTGTATCACCCGCCAGATTAAACCTTGTGTCCTTCTTCAAGTGAACACCGGCGGCTGTCGCCAGAGCCACCGTCATGTCCTTCAGTTCCTTGGTAACAGGCGCCCACACGGGCGGCGGTGTAATTGGCACGTAAATTTCTGATTGAAGTCCTTTTACTGCTGTCAAGCTCATTATTAATACTCCTTTCGTCTTATTTCTTCTTTGCGTCTGCTTGTTTCCTGCAGTGTCCGCACATATGCTTCGTCAGGCTCGGCGCTTAAAACTTCCGGGTAAGTCATAAGAAAACCGACGGTTTGACCCACCTGCAACGGATAATCGGTTATTACCATCCTAAGAGGCAGCTTCATCTGCCCCAGCCTGCCCTTGATGTCAATTGTGACAGACCCGGCGGTTACTTCCACCAAGATTCCTTCGTACATTTGTTCCGATGAAATATATTTGAGTTTATTCATATTGTACCGTCATATTATTCCTTCTCGTAAACGGTTTCTCTCTTCTTGCTCTTGGGCAGAGACTGCTCGTTGTCGACAAGCTCGATCTTCTTGCCTGTAGCTTTCTCAATGGCCTCAATGTTGCTGAGCTTGACGTTTGAGTTCCACTTCTTTTCGGCCGCCTTAACATCTTCGCCCGACAACGCCGCTCTGAGCATGTACAGCGAACGAATGGCGTCTTCCTGCGTAAGGGTATTGTTGCATAAGATTTCGTTCTCAATGCCCTGCTTGGACTTGTTGTTGTCGATCATGTACTTCATGTACTTGTTTCCTACAACAAGAGCCCCTTGCACCGCCGAGTAAGAAACGCCCACAACCTTTACGCCGCGTTCGCCGATTTGTTCGATGTGGGACGCGAAGTCTATATGGTTGTTGCCGAAACCTTCGGTGGTAACAATGGCGCAGTCTACGTCCATGGCTTCAACCATCATGCCGAGCCGCTTGGAAACATAGAATTTCTCAGAGTTAGCCTGGGGCGAACCTACGAAGATAACCCCAACAAAGTCAAAATCCTCGTCCTTCATCGCTTCCAGGACAAGAGGTTCGCGGAAGTAATGCCTGGAATTTTCCTTGGAAGCCGGGCCGATGCAAGTCAAAGCGTGGATTCCGCCGTCCAGCACTTCCAGAGGGGACAGCATGACGGGCAGATTTCCAAGATCGACGTTTGGCTTTGCGCCAAGAGTTCCGACAGGCTCCACGGGAAGGATAAGGTTGTCATGCATTGCGCCTTGACCCATGATTTCCTTGACCACTACGACCTTGGCCTTACCCGGCCTTCTTACCTGAGCAAATTCCTCTTCGCGGGCGCAAAGGGAAGAGTCGGCCTTTTTCAGCGCCTTCCTGATTTCTTCCGTGATATAGTCGGAAGCCTTGTGGGCGGCGAGAGGACCCGGTCTTTCCATGTTTGCTCCGGCCTTGATAGTAACTTGGGTCTTGATAAGAATTTCGCCTCTGTCGGGCGCGCCGGGGCGTCCCCACATGATGTTGCGATCCATTTCGCCTTCGGAGGAACCGAATTCGCCGATCTGTACTCCATTCGCATCGGTTCCGGTAAGAACAAATACGACGCCGTCCATTACTCTTGTGACACCATGTCCGAGTTCGCCTTCTTCCTTGCAGGCAATAGGCTGAACGTCCATGATCGTTTCAGAGTACTGGCCATACTTATCAGGAGTTATGATCTCAAGCTTGACATCTACAACAAGGTCTTCCGAATCCTTAGCTTCCTTGCAAAGCTGTTCGGGCTTGCGAAGGGTAAGGGTTGTGCCTTGAATCTTGGTCTCGTCTCCGAACACAATCTCATTTACCTTGAAGTACTTGCGCTTCAGGGTTCTGACTACCTTTGCGGCGACGGGAGCGCTTTGTCCGGCTGCCCCGGCTGCTGAGGAAGCCAAACCCGCTTGAATCGCCGCGCCCGCAGGCGCAGCCGCCGAAGGAGCCACGGAGTAAGCTACGGGTATTTCAAGCTTGATATCCTTACCTTCGCCAATGTGTATTTTAAGGCTTGGGCCAAAAGCCGCGCCGACAGGCGCATGTGAAACAGGCTCGGCCGCTGCTTCCACGACAGGAGCCACGGGCGCAGCCGAAACGCTGTTGGCGGCGGCTCCGGCCGCGAGCTCTACATGCTCGGCCGTCATGGGAGTCAGGGCGTCAATTGTTTTGATAAGCTTCGCGCCTAAAACCTGACCAATGGTGTAACAATCGCCCGGAATCTTCAAAAGACCGGAATCTTCAAGGTCAGAAAAAATTGCGGGGTCTTCCAAGTGCGACACTTCAATAGTAGCACCGGCCTCAAACCGGCAGCAACTCACAGCAAAGTCATTAGCGTGCTCTTTTGCTGTTTCAGCGCTGATAGACATAAGTTTACCTCCTTAGAAATAGTTTCGAGATTTATTTTAACCTTCTGTAGAGCCTGTGTTTTGCGGCGCGAAGCACGTGATCCGTCGAGTGGTATACCGGAACTCCCAGCCTGGGAGCTACTTCCATGACCGTATTAGTTCAGTCCTCGCAAGACCCGGCTATAATAACTTCGGCGCCTTTTGCCTTGAGTCCAAGAACTTTTTCGGCTTGTCCCGGACAATTGCCCGGTTCCTCGCATCTGAAACGGCCGCCGATTTCTACCATACGCTTACACTTTGCCTCGGCGACAACAGTGCCGCCCATTCCCGCGACGATCTCGCCAAGCCTTTCTTCTCCGGCGCCGCACTCGCACGCGAGTACGCCAAATTTTCTATGGTCGACCGGAAACGGCATCGCCACGAAAACCCCGCTAAGGATTTTTGTAACGACAGATTCTTCGCTGCCACTTTTCCCGGTAAACGGGCCGCCCAGCAGTATTTCGCCGTGAGGCTGCAAGTAGCCGCCGCATTCGTCTATATATTTCTTCACAGATGTACCGATTGGCTGATCCAAGTATACGCGACTGCTGTCCTGAGTGTCCAAAAGCCTTCCCCCGACGGTCAAGTCCTTTGTAATCACCGGCTTGCGAAGCTCAATAGCTTCCGCTATTCTTCTGATGGTTTCCACATTGGAAACAATTGCGTTCGCGTCCAGCGGAAGCTGCCCCGGCTTTAAAACCACACCAAGAAGCTCCCGGAGAATAGATCTCTCATCACCGGAAGGATATCTGTCGGCAAGATATTTAACCTCTATGTTAGCTTCGCTCTTGCAGGCTTTCGCAATAGCGATAAGCTCGGCGGTATGCTTTGGTTTTATTGCTATATAGCCCTTTTTTGCGCCTGTCATTTCCATAGCGTACTTGACGCCGCGGACAAGGAGGTCGGGATGCTCTTTAATGACGCTCATGTTGTGTTTCAAAATAGGTTCGCACTCGGCGGCGTTCAGTATGACGCAACCGCCTTCCAGCTTGGTGTTATACTTGACATGGGTCGGAAAGCCCGCGCCGCCCGCCCCGACAACGCCCGCTTCCTTGACGGCTTCAAGATACGAGTCTGTCTCCCTGATCTTGATATATTCCTCGGGCTGTTCGGCATCGGGAATTATCCTTACCGCTTTTGCGTCAATCCCCGCAACCTCTCCGTACACGCTGGAGTGAATATTAGCCCCCAG
Source organism: Defluviitaleaceae bacterium (assembly GCA_009780015.1). GTDB lineage: Bacteria > Bacillota > Clostridia > Lachnospirales > WRAA01 > WRAA01. The sequence goes on from WRAW01000001.1 coordinate 60,056, forward strand.
CCCTTCGCAGACGGCAATCAACTGACCTTTTTTTACCTTGTCGCCAACATTAACCAGTGGTTTGCCCGGCGTACCAACATGCTGCTTCATTTCTATGCATATATACTCAGGCATATTTCGCCTCCTCTCAGGTTCTTGTTGCAAATAATACTAGTTTCTTTGCTTAAATCCACCAAGATGTGAAAAATTTGTCGTTATAATAATAACATATTCAGAATCACTTGGCAAGCTTTTTTGAATCCATCCCAATTTGGCATTTAATGTATTAGTTAGAAATTTAAAGGAAACAATATAGTCACCGCCTCTATATATCTATTTTTACCGATAACAGGCGAAAAATAGCTCTTAACAGCTGACAGTTGATACCAGCAGCGATAGCATTGGATTGATTGCGACCAATATTGTATGTATTGGCACAACGCAATAAACGTAAAGCAAATTTTCGTGAACTTTATACAATTTTTTTCTGGCCGAACTTGACAATAAAATGTCAGATATGTATAATCGTACTTGTCAGGCGAAATGAAGGTTTTTAGAACCTGTATTGAGTTCGCTAATCCATATCAAAAGGGATGAATTTTTATGCTGAACGACAAGAATGACAATAAGAAGGTTCTGGCGATAACGTCGCGCGAAGAGGATTTTGCGCGCTGGTACACCGACATCGTCATAAAGGCGGAGCTTGCGGACTATTCGACTGTCAAGGGCTGCATAGTCTACAGGCCGCTGGGGTACGCCATATGGGAAATGATACAGGCGGCGTTTGACAAAATGATAAAGGACACCGGGCATCACAATGTTTACATGCCCATGCTCATACCCGAGTCCCTGCTGCAAAAGGAGGCCGAGCACGTCGAGGGCTTCGCCCCGGAGGTCGCGTGGGTAACGCACGGCGGCCACGAAAAGCTGGCCGAGCGCCTGTGTATCCGCCCGACGTCCGAGACTCTGTTCTGCGACCACTACGCGAAGGTAATCCAGTCGCACAGGGATCTGCCGAAGCTCTACAACCAGTGGTGCAGCGTATGCCGCTGGGAAAAGACAACGCGCCCGTTCCTTCGCGGCAGCGAATTCCTGTGGCAGGAGGGTCACACGGCACATGCCACTTATGACGAGGCTCAAACCGAAACTCTGATGATCCTGGATTTTTATGAGGATGTATGCCGTGACTTTCTCGCCATACCCGTTATAAAAGGCCAGAAAACCGACCGGGAAAGATTCGCCGGAGCAAAGGCGACCTATACCATCGAGAGCCTTATGAACGACGGCAAGTCGCTCCAGTCCGGCACAAGCCACAACTTCTCGGACGGCTTTGCCAGAGCGTTCGACATAAAATTCACCGACAAAAACAACGAGATACAATATGTTTATCAGACCTCGTGGGGAATGTCAACCAGAACTATCGGCGCGTTGATAATGGTACACGGTGACGATAACGGTCTTGTACTGCCTCCAAAGGTCGCGCCGACCCAGGTTGTTATAATACCGGTCGCATCTCATAAAGAAGGCGTCATGGAACAATGTGTCCGGCTTAAATCACAGCTTTCATCAAAGTTCCGCGTAGTCTTGGACGACTCGGACAAGTCGCCGGGCTGGAAGTTCGCCGAACACGAGATGAAGGGCGTACCCCTCCGCCTGGAACTTGGGCCTAAAGACATCGAAAGCGGCCAGGTCACGCTTGTCCGCCGCGACAATTCCGAGAAATGCACCGTTGCGCTGGACGAAGTCTCTTCCGCGATTGAAAAGCTGCTGGACAAGATACAGTCCGACATGCTGCAGCGCGCAATCGAACACAAGACCGCCAACACCAGGGTAGCCAATACCTATGAGGAACTGGCCGCCATCGCCGAGCAGCACGCCGGATTCATAAAGGCCATGTGGTGCGGCAGCGGCGAGTGCGAGTTAAATATAAAGAACGACCTTGGCGTAACCGCGCGCTGCATACCGTTCGAGCAGGAACAGCTCGGCTCGAAATGCATAGCGTGTGACGAGGCGGCCAAGCAACTGGTGATTTGGGGTAAATCTTACTAGGATTATAATTTTTAGCGACAAAATAGCCGTCAGCACAACAAGAGCTTGCTGGCGGCTATTTTCAGTTGAGCATATTTGTTAACTTAACCTCAAATTCTTTTTGATAATTGCGATCAGAGATATAATGTCGTCGCGCGAGTGTGTCGGGACGCGCCCGTGCTTGAATGTGCCGTCGGTGGCTATTGCCAGCAGGTGCGCTTCGTCACAGACAGGAGCCTCGACGACGACCTCTATCTTTGGAAGGTCTGATCCCTTCAGTCCTTCAACAATTACTATATCGCAGTCGCCCATTAAGTAGATAAGGCGAGAAAGGCAGGCGTCGTCCTGAGCCAGCATCCTTACCAGTGCGAACTTGGTGCGCGAGTAAATCAGGGTACTGTCGCTCCCGGCTTGACGTAAGCGGTATGTATCCGTGTTCGGCGCGTCCGGCCCAAAGTCGTGGCCGTCGTGCTTGACGATACCCACTCGGTATCCTTCTGATTTGAAAGCGGCAACCAGTTTTGCGATCAAGGTCGTTTTACCGCTGTTCTTGAGGCCACTTACGGCAAAGACGGCGGGCTTCCCGCGGCGTTTGCCGTTGGCAAGTTCTTCGAGTTCCGACAGGTAATTGATGTTTGCCACCGCAGATTCGTCGAAACGGCTGTATTTAAGCGGTATGTACTTAACCCTCGAGTTGTCGAAAACAGCGCGGGGACTGTACCGCTTTTCACGTAACAACGATTCGATCAACGGAACCAGTCTTTTTGAATAAATTGAACAAAGCGGCTGAACCGATTCGTGAGAACGGAGAACAAAGCAGTCGTAGTCGCTGTTCACAAACTCCGCCATGAACCCGAACAGCTCCTTTGTTACGCCGGGCATATCAGTCGCGCATACCAGCAAATACTCGTTACGGCAGCGCTTCAAACAGGCGTGTATGCCGCCCAGCGGCCCCACGTCCGGCGTCTCGTCCTGTACAAGTTCATATGGCAGATGATCGTAGCCCGTATTTTCCCCAACAGAAATCAACACTTCGTCAAAAGCGGAGAGTTGGCCCAAAATACGTTCGATCAGGCTCTGGTTGTCATACAGCAGAAATGACTTGTTATGCCCGTCCATACGCCGGCTTTTGCCGCCCGCAAGTACTGCCGCGCTTAATTTCATGGTCAACCCACCTACAGCATTATGACTTCGACCGTGCTGCCCTTTTGCAGCATTGGCGTGTCGGCTTCTATGTCGATCATACAGTTGCAGTCCAACATGTTTGATAAAACTGAGGATTTGCCTAGAGAACCCACCCAGACCCGGCCGTCTTCATAGCGAGCCCCCACAAAGCGGCGCTGGCGGTTTTCCTTGTGCAGGTCATTCATAAGGACGGCTTTGTTTCGTTTCGACGCATAGGCGTCCGAACCTAGAAAGGCGCACAGCATCGGGCGAAACAGCAGCTCGAAAGTTGTCAGCGCGGCCAGCGGATTCCCCGACAGGCTAAGGATCGGTTTTCCGCGGTACATGCTGGCCAGCACCGGGGTTCCGGGGCGCATGTTGATCCTCCAAAAGAGTTGCTTCGCGCCGAGTTTGCGTATTACGTCGTGCATTATGTCTTTCTTGCCGACAGAGACGGCGCCTGTGGTAATGAGGAAGTCAACGTCGCCGACCGAGCGTTCTATAAGCGCCGCAAATTCGTCAACATCGTCACGATGCTGTTCGCTCAATACCACTTCGGCACCAAGCTGACAGAGCTTGGCGGCCAGATAATGGCGGTTACTGCAATATATCTGCCCTGGGGCAAGGGGTTGTCCAAGCTGGGCTAGTTCGCTGCCGCTACTGAGCAGCCCGACGCGTGGCAGACACAGCGCGTCAACCGCAGACAATCCAAGGCTTGCCAGTACGCCGATATGGACGGGAGCCAGCTTTGTGAAGGCGCTTATGACAAGCCGCCCCTTTGATATGTCCTCGCCTATCCTTCCATAGTTCGCGAAAGGCTTGACCGGTGAGAACACCTCGACATTCCCATCGTCCTGGTTTGTTTCTTCCTGACGGATAACGGCGTCCAGGCCGTTTGGGATAGGCGCGCCCGTCATTATGCGAACGCACTGCGCGTCGTCAACCGGGTCTCTGCGAAAATCGCCTGCCATCAGCTCGTCTTGGACACAGAGGACGACGGGCTTCTCCATAGTAGCAGATTCGCAGCGGCCGGAAAGCAACGCGTAGCCGTCAACACCCGCACGGTTGAATGTAGGCACATCGATTGGAGCATAGATGTCGCGCGCCGCGTGATATCCCAGAGCTCGCTCCAGAGGAACCGTCAATATCTGTCCCTGCGTGCAGACCTGATTTGTCAACAGTCGTACGGCTTCCTCCAGCTCTATAGGGTATTGAAGCTTCATAACACGCGCTCGAATTGCATACAGGCAGATTGAATCTTGTTCATAAGGCCCCCTTGTGAATTTCGTGACAAATAGTAAAGTGATTTTAAACAACGAAACGCGAACAAATTCGTGCTTTCATGCTGTCTAAAACTTTCACAATGTAAAAGTTGGTACGGCTTAAATGGTTTTAGACAACGAAACGCGAACAAATTCGTGCTTTCATGTTGTCTAAAACTTTCACAATGTAAAAGTTGGTGCGGTCTAAGTGGTTTTAGACAACGAAACGCGAACAACAATATTCTAGCTGTTCTGCGAAAAAAATCTGTGATAATTATCACATGCGCAGTGAAAACGCACGCAAAAAACATTAGACATCGGCTTGAAAGTCTGGTAAGATAACGGTTAAAGCCATAGAAAATCGTTGCTTCCTGAGGTGAACCGCTGTGAAAAAAGCCATTCTTGTCGTCAGCTTCGGCGTTCTTAACAAAGCTTCCAGAGATAGAACAGTCACCGCCTGCGAGAGCGAACTCGCGGACGAGTTCGCGGAATACGACTTTTTCAGAGCGTATACTTCGGAAAAAATCATTGGAAAGATCAGGGCGCGCGAAGGCATTGTCATTGACAATCCGCGTCAGGCGCTGACCGGGATACATAGGCTTGGATATGACGAAGTCGTCGTCTGCCCGCTATACATAATACACGGTGAGGAATACGGCAAGCTCAAAAACATATGCGAGAGCTTCCGTCAAGCGTTTGGTAAAATTACCCTGGCCGACCCGCTGCTTGCTTCCGGCGAGGGTATCCGCGAAGTCGCGCAGGCTATAAAGTCCCAACTGCCGGAACCGCGCGGCAACCAAGCCATAGTCCTGGTCGGCCACGGAACCTCGGGGACGGCTCACCCCTCGTACCCCGCGCTGGAATCGGCTCTGCAAGACGCCGGAGTAAACGCCTTTATCGGCACACTCAAAGAATCACAGTCCCTTGAGCATGTGGCCGGCAAGCTCAAGCGGCATAATATAACAAGCGTCATACTGATGTCCCTGCTTCTTGCGGCCGGATATCACTCTTCCAACGAAATCGGCGGCTCCGACCGCAACTCGTGGAAGAACAGGCTTGAGACGCTTGGCTACGGCGTAACGGTGAACCCTGCAAGCCTGGGTGAAAACCCTCACATCCGAAAACTGTTCAATCGCCGCATACATAGAATGTTAGCACAATCCGATCAGAATCACAATCGCCTTGTAATCGGCACAAGAGGCAGCAACCTGGCTCTGGCGCAGACCCGCTGGGTCATTGAGCGGCTGACCGCCGCCCACCCCGGCGTCGAGTGTGAGGTCAGGACAATCGAAACAAAGGGGGACGCCGTACAACACCTACCGCTCGGCAAAATAGGCGGCAGCGGCCTGTTTATCAGGGAAGTGGAACAGCAGCTGCTCGATCGCCGAATCGACGTCGCCGTACATAGCATGAAGGATCTGCCAAGCGCGATGACTCCCGGCCTGAGGCTTGTTTCCACGCCAAAACGCGAAGATCCGCGCGATGTTCTGATACTCAGGGACGGCTCTGCGAGCTTGGACGACCTCCCACACGGCGCAAGAATCGGCACAGGCAGCGCAAGAAGAAAATACCAGATTCTGACAGTGCGCCCCGACTTGGAAATCATCCCGATACGCGGCAACATCGAGACGCGCATACGTAAAATAGGCGAAGAGAATCTCGACGGGGTCGTCCTGGCTGCGGCCGGCGTACTGCGCGCCGGACTGTCCCACATGATAAGTTCCTATCTTCCCCTGGACGTTATGATTCCGGCTCCGGCTCAAGGTATTCTCGCAATCCAGATACGCGAAAACGACTTTGAAACCGAGGATTTGCTAAAGCCCATAAAAGACGGCGAAGCCTGTTTGCAAGCCGCCGCCGAAAGAGCGTTTCTGGAAGGCATAGGCGGGTCGTGTCACATTCCCGTGGGCGCGCACTGCGAGGTACAAAGCGGCAAGCTCCGATTAACCGGCCTTGTGGGCGACGCCGAGGGTAGAAAATTAGTCACAAATACCATTGAAAAACACTTCGGAAAATCTCCAGACCAGTACGATGCGCGGGAACTTGGGCTGGCCTTGGCAAATGAAGTCAAGCGCCTGATGTGTGAGGAATCATGAACAACACTGTCTTCCTGGTCGGCGCAGGCCCCGGGGATTTCAAGCTTCTGACTCTCAAGGGATTGGAGTGCGTCCGTCAGGCGGACGTCATCATCTATGATGAACTGGTAAACACGCAATTCCTGCGCGAAGCCGGCGACGACTGTGAGCTTGTCTACGCCGGCAAATCATCCGGTTGTCACACATTACCCCAGGATCAGATACACGCGTTCATGATCGAAAAAGCCAAGCAGGGCAAGACCGTCGTGAGGCTGAAAGGCGGCGACCCTTACGTATTCGGGCGCGGCGGCGAAGAGGCTCAAGCCCTGCGTAAGAGCGGCATAGCATTCGAGGTTGTGCCCGGCGTCAGTTCCGCCATAGGCGGGCCGGCGTATGCCGGAATACCCATAACGCACAGGGATTACGCCTCGTCCTTCCACGTAATAGCGGGTCACAGCAGGGTAGACGGCCAACACGCTAACGAGCCTGACTGGGACACGCTGGCCAAGCTTGACGGAACCCTCGTCTTCCTGATGGGGGTAGGCAACCTGCGCAAGATTACTCAGTATCTGCTTGACGGGGGAAAACCCGCCGACACGCCCGCGGCGCTGATAAGCCGCGCTTGCGGCCCAAATCAGCGCGTAGTTACGACAACCCTGGTACACGCATATGACGCGGCCACGGAAAACGACATCGGCCCACCGGCTATCATCGTGATCGGCGGCGTAGTCAGCCTGCGCGAAGAGCTAAACTTCTTCGAGCGCAAGCCCCTTTTCGGCAAGAGCGTAATATTAACGCGCGCAAAGGGTCAGAATGACCGCATGTCGCAAAAAATTTCAGATCTTGGCGGCGAAGCCATAGAAGCGCCGTCCATCAAAATAGTCACCATTCCCGGCAACCGCGCGCTGGAACTCGAAATAGCCCGTCTGAATTTATACAAATTCCTGATATTTACGAGCCAGAACTCTGTCGACATATTCTTCGCCAAGCTGTATGAAATGGGGCTTGACGCGCGGTCGCTGGCAGGTACGCGGATAGCCGCCGTCGGCTCGCAAACGGCGCTGACGCTGTCAAAAAAAGGCATACGCGCCGACCTCGTTCCGCGCAGACACACCGCCGCAGGGCTGGTGCAGGAAATTTCGCTCCTGTTCGCTCCAATGGACAAGGTATTGATACCAAGAGCCGTGAACGCGCCGTTCGCTTTTTCAGACGCGCTGAACGCGGATATCACGGAAGTCGGAGTCTACGAGACCATACCAGACCACAGCAGCCGCGAACTTGCGCTAAGCCGCCTGCGCGAAGGCCGCGCCGACTATCTGACGTTTACAAGCCCATCATGCGTATCCGGCTTTGTCGCTCAGATCGGAGCTGAAAATCTGCCTCTCCTCGATCCGGTAAGAATCATCGCGATAGGCCCGGTCACAGGCTTGGCGGTTCAGTCCCACGGACTGAGGCTGCACAGACAGGCGGCGCATCACAGCTCCGACGCCATTATCGAATGTATTAAGGAGGACGCACATTGTCAAGACGCCCCAGAAGACTCCGCAGAACCGACGCAATCCGAAGCCTTGTAAGAGAAACCCGGCTGCACGTACAAGACCTCATATACCCCATGTTTATAGTGGAAGGCGAAGGCATACGGCGTGAAATACCGTCTCTTCCCGATGTCTGTCAGTTCTCGCCGGACATGCTTGAGGAAGAAATCCGCGAAATCTGCTCCCTTGGACTGCGGCACGTCCTTCTCTTCGGAGCCCCTCACGCCAGCCGCAAGGACGAAGCCGGCACACCGGCCTTTAGCGAATACGGCGTGGTGCAGCAAGCCGTACGCGAGATCAAGAAGATCGCGCCCGATATCTGCGTGACGACCGACGTATGCATGTGCGGATATACAAACCATGGACATTGCGGACTCCTCGACGAGCAAGGCTGTGTGGACAACGACCTCACCCTTGGTCATCTGGCCGCGATTGCGCTGAGCCACGCCCAAGCCGGCGCCGACATCATAGCGCCGTCGGACATGATGGACGGCCGCGTCGCCCGCATACGCGACGCCCTGGACAGCGGCGGCTACGACCATATTCCGATAATGGTGTACAGCGCCAAGTATGCCTCGAGCTTCTACGGCCCGTTCAGGCACGCTGCCAATTCCGCGCCGCAAACCGGAGACCGCAAAGGCTACCAGATGGACTTCGCCAACGCGAACGAAGCGCTGATAGAATGCGCCCTGGACGTACAGGAAGGCGCCGACATTCTTATGGTCAAGCCCGCTATGGCCTATCTTGACATAATAAGCCGCGTGAAGCAGCACTGCGGTCTGCCTCTGGCAGCCTACAGCGTCAGCGGCGAGTACGCGATGTTAAAGTCTGCCATACAGCACGGCATCCTGTCGGAAGCCGCAGTCTACGAGACGATAATCGCAATCAAGCGCGCCGGAGCCGACATAATAATCACATACTTCGCGAAAGACCTGGCAAAAATGCTTAGAGCCTGCGATCAATAATGCTCAACGCCGCCTGGAAGGCCGAGCTCCACACAACGAAGCCAAAATCACGCTTCGTGGGAGCCCCGGTTTTCCGCCATTCATCGTTAGCAACTCCTTGTATAACGCTACGGGTATGCGGCGGAGACACTTTCTAAATTGGCGAAAAATCGCCGCTTCTAGCTGATATTTCGGTTATTGACCACAGGTTCCGAAAGGACAACACATGTTCTATCCCATACACCTCAACATATCCGACATGAATATAACCGTCGTCGGGGGCGGACGTATAGCATATCGAAAGTGCAAGTTCTTCCTGGAAAGCGGCAAAGCCGTAACCATGGTGGCGATGGAATTCTGTCCAGAGCTTGAGGCGGCCGGGGACAGGCTCAAGCTCATCCGCGACAGCTACAGGAAGGAATATATCTCCGACAGCGCGCTGGTTATCGCCGCTACAAACGACCGTGAGACAAACCGGCGTATCGCCGCGGACTGCGCAGAGTCGCAAAAACTTGTAAACGTAGCTGACGACACGAGCCTTTCCGGCTTCATAGTCCCGGCGTGCGTCAAGCGCGGCGATCTGCTGATCTGCGTGGCTACCGGAGGCAAGAGCCCTTCCCTGTCAAAGCGAATCAAACGTGAGCTTGAGGCCCGGTATGACGAATCATACAGAGTCCACGCAGCCGCGTTAGGCTATGAGCGTAAGAAGAGCAAGGAGCCGCCGTCATGGACATAGCCGTAATCGGCGTCAGCCACCGCCTTGCGCCCATCGAAATCCGCGAGGCCGTGTCGTTCACACAAAGCAGGAAAATAGAAGCCATAAACTGTTTGCTGGACGATGGCGCACACGAGGTCATAGTACTTTCGACCTGCAACCGAAGCGAGATATACGTATCGGTCGACGTCGCGGATACCAAAATTGAATCGGCGAAGAATTTTTTCCGTTGCTTCTCGGGATGCCCTGATATCGATAGTTACATATATTCCAAGACAAACAAAGATGCGGCCGCCCACATCTTTGACGTGAGCGCCGGCCTGGATTCCGCCATATTGGGCGAGGATCAGATACTCGGCCAGGTCAAGGATGCCCTGGAGCTGGCCATAAGCGTCGGTTCAAGCGGAAAAACGCTCAACAGGCTGTTCACTCAGGCTATCACCACGGCCAAGGAGATAAAGACACAGACCAAGATTTCCCAGACGCCGCTTTCGATCAGTTATATCGCGGTCAAATTCCTGAAGCGCGAGCTCGGGTCTCTTGCCGGGAAGGATGTTATGGTGATCGGAGTCGGCAAGATGAGCCGCCTTGCCCTCAATCATTTAGCGGATGAGGACGTAGGTACGATCTATCTGGCCAACAAGGACGCCGCCAAGAGCGACGAACTACGCGAGAAGCTTCCCAAGGTTGTGCCCGTCCCCTACGAAGACCGCTATAATGTAATGAGCCGATGCGACGTCGTGGTAAGCGCCACCGCCTCCCCTCACCTTGTAATCCGTGTGGAAGACTGCCAAGAGCTTGAGCGTCCGCTTGTGCTGATGGATATCGCCATGCCGCGCGACATCGACCCGAGGTTGGCCGGACTTCCAAACGTAAAGCTCTTCGACATCGACGTTCTCAAGACTATCCGGGACGAAAACGACAAACAGCGCAGGGAACTGGCAAATCTGGCCCGTAAGACGACCGCGCGGCGCGCCGGAGACTTCATGACATGGCTGGATATGTCCGACCTTGACACAACGATCAGGCATCTGAACGAACGCTGCGCCGACATTAAGGACAACTCTCTCGGCTATCTGTTCAGGAAGACCAATTTATCGCCGAGAGATCGCCAACTTGTCGAACAAGTAATGATGTCCGCTCTCAAGAAAGTTCTGCGCGAACCGATCCTTAATCTGAAACAGATCCGCGACAAGCGTGAGCGCGAAAACTGTATCAAGGCCGTTAAGTACTTATTCGACATACATGAGGTGGAACATGATGAAGCGTGAAATGTCAAGCCGCGCGTATAAAGCCGCGCAAAATTATATCCCCGGCGGCGTAAACAGCCCTGTCAGGGCGTTCCGGTCGGTCGGTCTTGACCCCATATTCGTGGAAAGCGGCCGTGGAAGCCGGATTTTCGATATTGACGGAAACGGTTATATCGACTATGTATGCTCCTGGGGGCCGCTGATACTGGGGCACAGCCACGACGATCTGGTCGGCAAAGTCACCGAAACCGCCAGGAAGGGGCTGAGCTTCGGCCTGTCCACACAGGCCGAAGTCGAAATGGCCAGGATTATAGTTGAGTCATACATCGTAGATTCAAAGCCTGCCATCGACCTCGTACGGATGGTCAACTCCGGCACGGAAGCCACCATGAGCGCCCTTCGCGCCGCACGCGCCTACACCCGGCGCGACAAGATTCTCAAGTTCGAGGGCTGCTACCACGGGCACTCCGACGCGATGCTGGTCAAGTCGGGTTCGGGGGCACTCACATATGGCGTGCCGACAAGCCTTGGCGTACCGGAAGACGTGATAAAGCACACCCTCGTCGGCCGCTACAACGACTGCGAACAGCTTCGCGAAATATTCAAAGCCCACGGCCACGAAATCGCCGCCGTAATTGTAGAACCGGTCGTCGGTAACGTCGGCGTAATCTCGGCCGGACATGAATTCCTGCGCGCTATGCGCGAGCTTTGCACGGAACACGGTTCGGTGCTTATCTTCGACGAGGTAATCACGGGCTTTCGCCTGAGCTACAACAGCGCCGCCGGGTACTTCGGCATTGCCCCCGATATGGCCTGTTTCGGAAAGATAATCGGCGGTGGCCTGCCCGTCGGAGCCTACGGCGGCAAAGCCGACATAATGAAGACGGTTTCTCCGCTGGGCGGAGCGTACCAGGCCGGAACGCTCTCAGGAAACCCCCTCGCAATGCATGTCGGAATGAAACAGTTGCAAATACTTCGCGACAACCCCGAAATCTACGGGCGGCTGGATTCAATGGGCAGCAGACTGGCGAACGGATTACGCCAGGCAGTCTCCGATCTCGGTCTGGACTACACGGTAAACCAAGTCGGTTCGCTTGTATGCTTATTTTTCGCAGGCGGCTCAATTACCGACTATGACGGCGTAATGCGCTGCGACGTCCCCCGCTTCAACAAATATTTCAAGCTGATGCTCGACCGCGGCATACTTCTTGCTCCCACACAGTTTGAGGCAATGTTCATATCCGCCGCGCACACGGACGCGGATATTGAGTATACGCTGGAATGCTGCCGGGAATCGCTGCGGGAGGTCAGCCGCGATGAAGGTTAGTCCAGAGGCGCTCAAAAAGCTCAAGTTGTTCGCAAAAGCCTCCGATGAGTCATTACAGGCGCTGTGCTCAGCCGCAAAGGTCGTAACGTACCCAAAGGGCAGCCGCGTCTTCTACGACAAAGAGATGCTGGACAACGTGTATGTCGCCTTTTCGGGAAAGTTCTGCCTATACAAGATCACCGCAACCAGCGACCGCCGCATAATTTTCATAAAGGGCGGCGGAACCCTGCTTAACGACAATCTCCAGCCCGGCACGCTCAGCGTTATCTACTGCGAAAGCTTCGAGCGATCAACCGCACTTGTAATCGGCAAGCAACAGTTCCTGCGTATTATGAAGGATGACTTTAACATAACTCTGGCCGTGATCGAACAGTATTCATCAAAGCTGCGCAAAACTTACCGTCAGCTCAAGAACGCGCTGACCACCGTCCCTGTCGATAAGAAGATCGTTGCCCGCCTCTACGCCCTGCGCCGCGACTTCGGCGTAATAACTCCCTCCGGCATACTGATCGACATTCCCATCACGGTGACAAATCTTTCGGAAATGCTGGGCGCTCAACGCGAAACAGTATCGAGAACTCTTAAAAAACTCATCAAGGAAGACCTTATCGTCTACAAAAACAAGAGGATCACCATACGCAATCCCGATGATATTGTGCATTTTTACAACCGCGAGAAAGTCCGATGTAATGAAATGACTTTAATTTGATATACAGCGTATTGGGCAGGGGATTACTCAATACAACAACAGTCAGGTTCCGTTTAGCCAGGAGCCGACCTTTATACCGCTGAATCAAGTATGATTTTGATATTGTGTTATCCGGGCATAGCGAGCCGCATGGGCGGGAAGTAATTGTAATGATGGAAGCTGCACCGTAGCATAATGTTTACCCAGTATATCCTGTTGAAAATATAAACGTTAAGAACCTTCTATAAGATAATGCTTATGGATTGTTCTCTGAAAAAATATTCCCAAAAGCGCCGGTCTGTGATTATTGTCACAGACTTTTGTTGTGCGTAGCCCTAGAATATTGTTAAAAATCCTACGAGTGGAGGTCAAATATGGGATTAGTTCTAAGCGCTTCACGGTTCGGCAAACTCATGGAAGAGTGGTCGAAAAAGTACGATATATACGCTCCGGCGCTCTTCGAGGGTTCAGGCCCGTTTTCGGACACCGACCAGGTCCGCTACGCAAAGGTAACAAGCCTTGAAGAGATAGTATTCGACAAAAAGTCGAACTACCCGTTCAAAGAGGCTATTCTTCCCATCACCCAGGTGTTGTTTTATTTTACCGAAGACGAAGTGCGGGAAGCCGCGCCAAGAGGCAGGGACGCAGTCATATTCCTTCGCAGCTGCGACTTTAACGCCCTGCGGAGCCTGGACGCAATCTACATACGCAACGTTATTGAGGATCACTACTATAAGGGCGTCCGAGAGCGGGCAAAATTCGTGGTAATGGGTTGCGAGAGCAGCTTCGATAACTGCTTCTGCGTAGACATGGAGACTAACACATGCAGCGGCTACGACGCCTACATACACCTTGAGGCGGACAGCGTTACGCTGGACATCGTAAACCCCGAACTAGCCGACAGCTTCAGCTTCGAGTCGGGCGAAAACGCCCAGATCACGCCCAAATTTGTCACAGCTACAACCACAAGGGTCAACATACCCGGCAACCTCGACGCCTCCGTCGCAGGCTCCGACATGTGGGACGAGTATCACACCCGCTGCACATCCTGCGGGCGCTGCAACTTCGTTTGCCCGACCTGTACGTGCTTTTCAATGCAGGACGTGTCCTACACCGACAACGGCAAGTGCGGCGAACGCCGGCGCGTATGGGCCTCGTGCCAGGTGGACGGCTTCACCGACATGGCCGGCGGGCACAGCTTCCGCGCAAACAAGGGTCAGCGCACAAGGTATAGGGTGCTGCACAAGGTCTACGACTTCAAGAAGCGCAACGGCTACCACATGTGCGTGGGCTGCGGGCGCTGCAGCGACGCCTGCCAGGAATATATCTCATTCTCGGCGTGCGTTAACAAGCTTGAAAAAGCAATGGGGGTGAAGTAGATGTGCGACCGCAATGAATACATACCATCCGCGTACGAAATAAAGGATGTCGTCAAGCAGACCGACGCCGAGTATACATTCAGAGTCGCCTACTCCGCCGATGTGAAGCCCGGCCAGTTCTTCGAGGTTTCTATCCCCAAGTTCGGCGAGTCGCCAATCTCCATAAGCGAGATAGGCCCCGACTATATCGACCTGACCATACGCAAGGTTGGCAGAGTCACCAGCGAAATATTCACCTATACCGGCGGCGACAAGCTTTTTATGCGCGGGCCTTACGGCAACGGCTTTGACCTTGACGTCTTCAAAGGCAAGGAGCTGATCGTGGCGGCCGGCGGAACCGGCGTTTCCCCGGTCAAGCCCGTAATAGACTACTTCGCGGCTAACCCCGGAGAAGTAACAAGCTGCAAAGTCCTTCTGGGCTACAAGTCACAACAGGACATACTCTTCAAGAACTCGCTGGCAAACTGGACCAGCAGCCTGGACGTTTCCCTGACTCTTGACAGAGCCGAGGAAGGCTACGGCGGGCGTGTGGGCTTCGTCTCCGCGCTGGTTCCCGGCCTGGATATCGCCAATCCGCCTGAAGCTCAGGTAATAGTGGTCGGCCCGCCCGCCATGATAACCTCCACGGCCAAGGAATTTCTTAACCGCGGCATAGCTATTTCAAATATCTGGATATCCCTTGAAAGGCGTATGTGCTGCGGCATCGGCAAATGCGGCCATTGCAGAATCAACGACCAATACGTCTGCCTGGACGGGCCGGTGTTCAACTACGAGAAGGGCGTCAATTTGGTTGACTAAAGGGTGAGTATATGGATATAAACGTCAAGAAAGTCAAGAAGAACGCGTTTCGCGTGACGAAGCACCGCGGTCTCACGGCCTCCCGCGTGAGGGTTCCCGGCGGTGATATAACCAGCGAACAGCTTAGGATCGTGGCCGAAATCGCCGACAAGTACGGCAACGGCAAGGCGCACATAACCACACGTCAGGGCTTCGAGATCCCCGGCATCAAGTACGAAGACATGCCCAAGGTAAACGAAATGCTGCAGCCGCTTATCGACCAATTGGGCATTAACCAAGACACGCCGGGTACGGGCTATACCTCCGCCGGAACGCGCAACATCACGGCCTGCATCGGCAACAGGGTCTGCCCATTCGCCAATGTGGAGACGTCGCGTATCGCGAAGCGCATCGACAAGGCCGTGTTTCCTCACGACCTCCACTTTAAGATAGCAATCACCGGCTGCCCCAACGACTGCGTCAAGGCGCGTATGCATGACTTCGGCCTTATCGCGGCGACAATGCCGCAGTACGAGCGCGACCGCTGCATCTCCTGCTATGCCTGTGAAAAAGCCTGCCGCCTCAAGGCAACTCAGGCTCTCAAGATAGTTAACGAGCGCATAGAGCGAGAACATACCAAGTGTATAGGCTGCGGCGAATGTGTGCTTAACTGCCCGACCAGAGCCTGGACGCGCAGCAAGCAGCGCTATTTCCGCCTGGCCATAATGGGGCGCACAGGTAAGAAAAACCCCCGGCTTGCCGAGGACTTTCTCCTCTGGGCGGACGAGGACAGTTGCGTCCAGATCATCAAAAATACCTACAAGTACGTAACCAACTACATCAACTTGGGCGCCCCCGGCGGCAAGGAACACATAGGCTACATAGTCGACCGTACGGGCTTCCACGAATTCAAGAAATGGGCGCTCGAAGACGTCAAGCTCGGCCCGGACACTATTGTTAAGGAACATGTAAACTGGGGCGGCATCCGCTATGGGCTGCACTACTAGATGTTATAAAGTTAAAATTTCTCGATATCACAAACTTAGCTTATTTCATACAATGTGGAATAGGCTCTATTTTTGTGAGAGCCCTATTGTCATAGGGGGTTGACATGCCAAAGTGTGACGCGGTGTTTCAGGGCGGCGGCGTAAAAGGAACCGGCTTTGCCGGGGCGGTGATGATACTGGAAGAGGCAGGCTACAAGTTCGAGAATATTGTGGGCACGTCTGCCGGCGCGATTGTTGCGGCATTACTGTCGGCCGGATACAGCGGAGCGGAAATACGTGACGAGCTGATGCGGGTCGATTACAAAAAGTTTTTGGACGCGTCGTGGCTGGTTAGGACTTTTTATACTCCTAAGCTGGTGAACCTTGCCTTCAAATGGGGAATATACAGGACGGACGCTTTCGAGGCGTGGCTTGGCGGATTGCTGGAAAGAAAGGGAAAGATCAAATTTCGCGACATACGCACGAATTTGGAGGATGAACGGTATAGATACGGATTCCAAGCGATAGCCTCAGACATAACCAGCAAAACGATGCTGCTGCTGCCGGGCGACCTCAAAAAGTTTGGAATAGACCCGGACGAATTTCCAATCGCAAAGGCTGTGCGTATGAGTATGTGCATACCATTCTATTTCGAGCCGTACAGGTTGACAGGGTCAGACGGCAAAGAACACGTAATACTGGACGGAGGGCTGCTCAGCAACTATCCCGTGTGGGTGCTCGACGACGGCAGCCACAACCCGGCAGTGCCGACATTCGGCTTCAAGTTTGGCAGCCACAACCAAAACCCGCGCAAAAAGGATCATGGAAATACGCTAATCGGCTTTACTAAGTCAATCGTTTCAACCCTTTTGAGCGCTTGGGACAACCGGCACATTTCGGAATCAAGCGGCGACCTTGCGCGCACGATACTTATTTCCACGGCAATAACGTCTCAAGGCAAGCAGAAGGTGGTCGGTACCACTGAATTCGACATATCAGACGACGAGAAGAGACAACTGCTCGAAAACGGCATGACTGCGGCGCGCAAGTTTCTGGCGGGTTGGAATTTTGAAAAATGGAAGAAGGAGTTTCGCGCAAATACAGTGGAACAACTTTAATTTGCCCGGCGCTAAAGCGCCTACTTTGTGGAACGTCGGCGGCAGTAAGCCGACGCTTGCAGAAAATATTGGTTCGTTTCTCAAGTTGTTTCACTATAGGATTGAAAGTTAGCGCGGACTAGAGTATACTAAGGGCAGATGTTTATGTCGATAGTACGAAGGAGAATGTTATGGGAACGCAACATGAGTACACTCTGCCCGAGCTGCTCCCGCTGCCCGGCCTGGAGCAGACCATCGAAAAGTATTTGGAGCGCGTACGCCCGCTGGTTACACAGGCCGAATACGACGCTGCCGAGCAGAAAGCGCGCCGCTTCGCCGAGGGAGGCGGGCGGAGCTTGCACGGCAAGCTTGAGGAATTCGCCAAGAGCGCTCCGGGAAGCTGGCTGACCGGGATATGGCTGAACAAGTACCTGGCATACCGCGGAGAACTCAGCAGTAACATGAACTACCTCACAACACTTGACACTACAAAAATACCACGCCGCGGAAGCTTTGCGGAATTTGCCGCGGCGCTTGTAAGCGCTTTCACCAAGGTGTACGTACAGAGCGCCGGCAGGAGCCTTCCGCAGGAGTCGGGCCGCTCGGGGCCTTTGTGCATGGAACAGTATAAGTACGCGTTCGGCGCGTGCCGAATTCCAAGACCCGAACACGACGAACTGTACGTCGGAGACAGGTCTCTGGAGAATGCACATGTAATAATACTGTGCCACGAGAACATTTACACGCTGGCCGTAACCGGAGCTGACGGAGCTCCGCTGAGTATCGCCGGTTTGTCCAAGGGTATTGCGCAAATTCTTGAGAGCGGGGACGCTCCGTCGCCGAACGTCGGCACGATGACCGCCGCACCGCGTGAAGACGCCGCAAAACTATACCAGCGCCTGTGCGGCCTGGACGCCCGCAATTCCGAGAATTTTGGCCTGATTAACAAGGCGCTGTTCGCGCTGTGCATAGACCATGCGGGCGAGCGCAGCCTCGACAAGTCCACCTTCGACAAGCTGTACGGCTACGGGAAGAACCGCTGGTTCGACAAGTGCTTCCAGTTGATCGTGGGCACGGACTACACCGTCGGCTTCAACAACGAGCACACGGCCTATGACGCGGCCGTCTGGATGAGCATTTTGCAGAACGCGTACGGCAATTTGGCAGGCGAGGACGACGGAGCAGGCGCTGCCGCCGAACCTGCCGCGCTCCGCATTGAATGGACGACCGATCAGGCCGTTCTTGACGCCATACAAAACATGGAAGAGATCGATATGGCGCGCGGAAAGACCATCCTCCTCCGCACGTCCATATTCGACAGCTTCGGCTCGAGCGGCATCAAGGAGCTCAAGTCAAGCCCGGACGCCTTCTTCCACTTGGCCCTGCAGATGGCGTGGTTCAGACAAAACGGTCGCCTGGACAGCACATACGAGGCAGTTTCAATGCGCCAGTACCACCAAGGGCGCACAGAATGTATGCGCCCGTCAACGACCGCCGTGCTGGACTTCGTGCTGGCGTACAGGGACGGATTGGCTCAGGAAGACCTGGAACGGCTGGCCAGGGCTGCATTTGACCTGCACGTCGGCATGATTGGACAGTGTCAGGCCGGCAACGGGCCGGAGCGTCACTTGACAGGGCTCCAGGCAATGGCGGCAATGAACGGCGTCACCCTGAACAGTGACGAGGATATCTTTGCCGACAGCGCCTATGTGCGTCTCAAGCACGACACGATATCTTCCAGCGGCCTTGGCGCGAAAGGTCTGGAACTGTTCGCCTTCGGCCCGGTCGTGGACGATGGCTTTGGGGTAGGCTACGTTATCGACTCCGACAGCATACGCCTGTGTATTTCATGCATGGAGCAGAGCAAGGATAAGCTGGAGCCCTTCGTACAGGATATCGGAACCGCGCTGCGTGATCTCCGTGGCCTTTTGCAAAAATAACTGATCTAATAGCTTGTTTAGTACCGTTCAGTATTGACAAGGAAGGTTGATTTTTCACCGCTTAGTCATCAAAAAACCCCCACAAAGCCACAATGGCTTCTTGGGGGTTTTCAGACTCCGCTTAGCATTACCGTAGAATGTTAGTCATTGCCAAATATCGCAAGATAATGCTTAAATTCAAACTCGTGTGTCAAATCATGTTGCTTTTCTGCAGAAATAAGTGCAATACTACCATTTGTTAAAATATTTCCGATTCTAAATCCATCCTCCATATCTATTGTGATCTCTCGCAAATCACCTGTGTAGGTATCAAATAGAACGATCTGTTCAGATAGCCTCTTAAAAAACAACCGGGTACGATCTTGAGCGTTTACATTACGCGTACTATGTCTGAATAATCCTTGCTGGGAGGAATATACGCCATCCGGGATTACAACCGGTGTTCTTGCAAATACAGGCACTCCCATATGAATTGGAGAAATATTCCCATCACTATCTACGCTACCTATAAAGCTTGATGATGAAAAATTGTCCATAAAGATATATCTTCCATTACCGAAAAAATCAATATGCCTTGGCCGCGAGTCAAATACAAAATTATCTGCATCAATATTAATATCACGGATATGATTAATATTCTCGTCATATACACCAATTACTGCCGTAAAATCATCATTTTCTTCATTTGGATGAGTTATATGAAGAACATATATATAATAATCATCAGTTGTATGGATAAAATTCATCACGCCTACCCCAACATCTGTATTTATCTCAGCTTCAAGTGCAATTGTTGATTCGTTTGTATCAAGATTATAAACTTCCAAAAAGCTAGTCTGTATATTTCCTTCCCAAATACTTTTTAATGAGATTAAATTGCCTCTAAGGTAGAATACATTAATTATCGCCGGATTTGATAAGTACTCTTCATTCAGTCTAAACAATTTATTGTTTTCAAAATCAATTGCGTATAGTATATTTTGAAAATCCCCATTAATATTGGGGTCATCGTTTTCAATTGATATATAAAAATACATTATTCCGTTCGAGATTTCTCTTTGACCTGTTGAAAACACAAAATCGTTCTCGATTGTGCCAATCACATCAATATCTCCAGTAGAAATATAGTACCTGTAAAACCTCAGACCTTCAAACGGCTCTGAATCGAATTCAGGCATAATTAATTCTCTAGTCATACCGTCACGTATCGGACTAGCAGAAATAATTATACTGTCCTCTAACAATGCCTCAAAGTGCCAATTACCAGTAAAAGGCAGATCTAATCTAATCAGTTCAAGATGACCTGCTGAATCCAGTAGCGTAATATCAAAAAAGTTATCGCGTTGAGTCGCTGCTTCTTGTGAAAGCACACTTTCGCAACCGCTCAAAGTCCAAGCGATTATTATTAACTGACAAACTAACAAACAATTTCGCAAATATTTCATCATCGAACCAACTCCGGTTTCATATGAGTATTCACACCACTTGTATTTAGATCAGTTAGATAGTAAGCTACAGTCAAAGCGAACCGTTAGTGTCGTTTTGA
The DNA here is from genome assembly GCA_009780015.1 of Defluviitaleaceae bacterium. Classification (GTDB taxonomy): domain Bacteria; phylum Bacillota; class Clostridia; order Lachnospirales; family WRAA01; genus WRAA01. The sequence continues at coordinate 80,748 of WRAW01000001.1, forward strand.
CTGTAGCTTACCATCATAATTTAGATTTTGCTACCAAAGGAACCCTGTGTTGAGACCATTAAATGTAAATGCCCTCCATAGGTCATCCCTCGTTACGTCATACCTCGACCACCTATTGTCACCTATAAAGCCACCCCAAGGGTCATGTACTGTAAATGCAACTTCTTGAAAATTGCCGCTCACAACAATATAGTGCCGTAGAGCGCGAGGTATACCAAGAGCACGACCATCTATACCTACAATCGAAGGCATATTCAATATCTGTACAACACCACGAATATCCCTTGCCATCCTGTCCATGTTAGTAGCGTTAGGGAATGTGACTACATAGCGGAAACCTGAAAAGTGTGCAATATAGTCGCGCAAGTCTTCTATGAGCGTCGTTCCGTACATAGGGGTAAGTGCATGTCCGTTTCGTCTATTTAAATCTCGAATCCAATTGTAGACTTGAGTTTCAGTAGGTACAGACCCTGCACCAGATCTCCAGTGCATTACCATACGAACACTTGCTGGCCCGCAAGATTGGTTATGAAATTGTGCGTAATATGTAAATGGCCTTAATTCAAACCACGACATACGCGGCGCACGTTCCAGCAAAGCATCAATCTCATCCCGTCTTTCCATACGTTCCCTCAACAACTCATTGATCTCAGGATTCGACCAATACTCTATAGATTCTTGCCGGCCATCTGCTGCACCGCCATCAAAATCATCAGGCAAGTCTAGTACAAAGCCACGAGGTCTGACTGGGCCAGGTTCAATCTGTATAAGCGGAGCTCTTTCTTGCGCCCCTTGCCAATCCGGTCCTGACGACAAAGAACTCAGTACATCTTCAATTGTCAGAGCATCTCCTTGGCAATCGGAATCATATGGCTCTTGTGCAATTGCAACAAACACGCTAGTTAGAAACATAGCGCCTACGAGCAATGTCATAGGGATAATTTTTCTCAAAATTCTCTTATTCATCTCAAGTCTCCTCCATCAAGATCATACTAGTTCGCCCAGATTGTCCAATTTACACAGCACAGGAATTTAATCTCACAAAGACATCACTTATTAAGGTTTGGCGCAAAGGCATCACTCCTCTTTAAACTCTGCTTGAAACGACTCTCGACTCTCAATAGTCTAATAAATGTGTATATATAGAATATATAAATTTTACAATATATAACTTTTTTGTCAATATACAAGTATACTATAATTATGTAGATATTATTGTTAATTTTTGATATTTTATGTAAAATTACGTCTAAAACACTTGATAATAGGAAATATCTTAACAAATATTCGACTCAAAAAGTGCGCTATGATCTGCCATAGCGCACTTTTTCGTATGCCTTTGTAAGCTCGTCGATATCTTCGCGGGATCGTATTTTTCCGGCTATGGCATCGGGGGTGTCGGAACGTGCGATTTGCAGCCCTTGTCCCTTACCATGCTTGATATGCCAGCGAACCTTACGGATGTAGGCTCTTCGTATCGGATGTTTGGCGAAACTGCTTGGGCGGGGAATTAAGCCGCGTATGTCGCTTAGCATGGATTTTGTTACATCCGAGACTTCATCCGCGCCGGAAGCATCGTCCACGTCTGCGGCATGGGCGCGGCGCTTGGCGCGAAAACCCTTGTAGAAGCCGCGCGTGAAGAACAGCGCTACAACCATCATTAACAGCGCCAGCAAACTGTAATTGAGAACCGATCCGAGCATCTGCCATATAGTTGACGGGATATCTTCCGGGGTTCGCTCAAAATCGAGAAAAACTTCACCGGGCCCCGCCATTTCGTAGAACCCGGGGGCGGACATATTCTCGAATGCCTGCGGGAACATAGTTTGATTGATCCGACCTATCAGCAGGCCAAGAGAAAGCAGCACGCCTAACACTGCGCCGCTAACTGCGTTCGCTGGGAAAAATATCGTAAAAAAGCCGATCGCGGCCACAATGCCGACAAAAAGTACGATCAGCCTGTTGTTTTCCCGAAGTACGTCGCCGACAGGATGTTTACCTGTGCCTCTGAGCATAAGAAGCCGCGCGTCAAGGTTGTCGATATGTGTGTACAGCATGACGCAAGTCAGTATCACCAGCGAAATACCCGCGAAATACGGGACGCGCTCCAAGCCGAACTGCCCCGAGATATATGCCAATACCACGTTCAGCGCAATGATGCATGTGATATCTGTTTTTGTGCGCGGCATCAACTCACGGTTTGCCCTTGCGTAACATGAGTAAGCGGTCGAAACGGCGACAAACGCCGTAACCGAGGCCATGGCCGCCGCTCCGTCAGCCAGTTGGCGTACGGCCAGTACCGGCGCAAGGGCGGCGCACGCATGGAGCGCTATAAACACTGTCATGCTCCGCGCTTTTTTACGTATCGGCAGCAGGCAGAAGAACGGCGCGGCAAGCAGCAGCGAAGCAGCCTCCACGCGCGGAGCGACAAATATATACAAGCTGAAAATCACTGAAAACACTGTGATATTCGAGAGTATATCCTTTAAAACGGTTCTTTTCGCGTTCATTCCGACGCCTCCCAGATTACGACGCGTTCGCTTTCTTCGGCGCTGACCTGTACGTCCTTGAATACCGGGATTATCAGCAGCGCGCTTATCCCGCGAGCCTCCAGGCCGTCCAGGGCGGCAAGCATATCCTCGCCGTGATAGGTTGAGATCACCGCGTATACGGCTTCGCTGCCGGCAATGTCGTCTAGATGCCGCGAAAGAGGCGGGCATACCACCGGCACGACGACGCGCGCCAGAGCCTCGTATATTTTGTACAGATGCCCTCCGCTGCTTCCCGCCATTACCGCAACGGGCCGCATTGCGGAGACGTCAAGGCCGTTGGTCGTCAAGCCGACTTTTGCGCCTTCGCCGATATAGCGCCTGGCCATTGTCGCGGCAAGCCGTATGGCCTGTTCGTACAATTCGTAATCCGCCCAGGCGGCGTATGGCTCGAGGTTTAAGACTATCTCCAGCCGCTTGGATGATGTTGGGGCGTGAATGTTTACCATGAGCTTCTGAGAAACCGCAGAGGCTTTGAAGTTCACAAAACGCAGCGAATCCGACGGCAGATAGTCACGGATACCCTTGAACTCAAAGACATCGGGGTTTATGAGGCTGTTTGAGAGAATCATGCCGTCAATGCACTTGAAGGCGATGTCCACCTGGTTTGAGTCGTCAAGCGGCTTTGGGAATACAACAAGTTCACTCGGGCAATCCAGTTGCTTGGTGAACGTTGCGGTATGCAGAAGGTTGCCGCAGAGCATGTCAACGCGGCGTATTCTGTAAAATCCGCGCTTTTGGCACGTAAACGAATGCTTGCGCCGTATGCGCTTGTACATCATAACGCTGAACAGGTCGCATTGGAGGTAGTTTTCCGTGGCGTCGGGGGTTGTTTCGCCGGATAGCCTGAGCCCCCTGGGAATTTGAAATTTGACCAGAAGCCAGGGTAGCGGCAGGAACTTCCGGTTGACAAGCTCTTCGCTCAGATATAGCCTGTCACCCTCGAAAGCCTCGCGGACTGAAAACGCAAAGTCAAGCGTAAGCCCCTTGCTCCAGAGTTTTTCGTAGACATAGTTTTGCAGCAGCACAGCGCCCAGGACGAACAGCGCCATAAACAATATGGTCATGCCAGTCCCTTCCAGTCTTCAACGGGAGCTTTCGTGGCGGCCACGGCCTCTTCCAGCACCGAGCCGACGGCGGACGCGCGGCTTCTGACGCCTCCTTTGAGGATGATCCTGTGCGCGAAGACATGCGGCAGAAGGCGCAGTACGTCGCCCGGCGAGACGAAGTCCTTGCCGCTGATTGCACAGTAGGCTTGAGCCGCTTTTGCCAGACCGATCGCGCCTCTTGTGCTGACGCCGAGTGACACGGCCTCGTGAGTGCGGGTAGCTTCGGCCAGGTTTACTATGTACTTGTAAATATCGTCATGAATGTGGACGGTCTTTACGGCGGCTTGCATGGCTTGCAGGTTCTCAAGGCCGCATACGGGGCGAAGCTGTTCCAGCGCGGCCTCCGTTACTGAGTTCTTGAGAATTTCTGCGCTTTCCGCCGCAGTTGGGTATCCCAGGCCGGTTTGGATCATGAAACGGTCAAGCTGAGCCTCGGGCAGAGGGAAAGTTCCCTGCGTCTCTATTGGGTTTTGCGTGGCAATGACGAAGTATGGGCTGGGGAGCGGATAGGTTGTGCCGTCGACGCTTACCTGGCGTTCCTCCATGGATTCGAGAAGGCCGGACTGCGTTCTGGGCGTCGCCCGGTTTATTTCGTCCGCGAGTACTATGTTGGCGAAAAGGCTTCCCTTTCGGAATTCAAACTCGCCGGTCTTGGGGTTGTAAAAGTTGATTCCGACAAGCTCCGACGGCAGCAAGTCCGGGGTGAACTGCACGCGCCCAAAGCTTACGCCCATGGAGCGCGCCAAGCTCTTCGCAAGCACCGTCTTGCCGGTTCCCGGGACGTCTTCAAGCAATACGTGGCCCCCGGCCAGATATACCGCGAGTATCAGCCTTATCTTGTCGGTATTGCCAAGGATGATTTTTTCGATGTTGGCGCATATGGCGCTGACGCCTTCCTGTACGATTGAAATACTCATGCAAGCCTCCGTATATAGCAATACCAAATTTTTCGTAACTTCGGCGGCTTTAGGCCGGGGCTTCCGAAAAATTTGGGTTCCTTCTCAACCGGAATTGCTATAAAAAGCCATAGACGACGGGATCATCTACGGCTTGTTGGTCATTTGCTTCCTTGCTCCTGCCGGAGTATGGGAAGGTTCTCACTTTTTAGCATGTTGGCGATCTGTCCTATGTCGAGCTTTGTAACGGCTTCCTTGTTGGAGTTGACGATCTGCTCAAATATCTCCTTACGGTGGACGGGAACGCTGCGAGGCGCGTTGATCCCCAGCCGGACATGGTCGCCGCGGCAAGATATAACGGTGACCTCGATGTCGTCGCCGATCATGATGGATTCGCCTTTTTTTCTTGTGAGTGCCAGCACGCGCTGCCTCCTTGCTGATACCTACATCGCTTCCCGAGCTTCCTGGATGATGCGGTGTCTGACGTGGTATTCCTTGTTGGTCACCATGACCTGCTTTCCCTTTAGAGTGGCCGCGTTGATAACGACAGGGGCGCAGAGGTTGACTGTCATATTTTCGAGTTTGTCGGGAATTACGGCGATATTGCGGATTATCAGGTCGTCAGGGTCACATTCGCCAATGGAATCCAGCGCGCCCTCCTCGAGGTTTGGATTGTAGTTCGGCATGAACAGGAATGTGTTCAGCAGTACGAATGCTGTCTCGCCGTCGTCAATCGATTGCAGCCACAGGAACACACCTCCGGCGCTTATCTCCTGAGCGTCAGAGTCTTCGGGGTTCCTGGCCTCGCTCTCGTCGTGGAACAGCGCGAATCTCGTAAGGTCTTCAAAACCCGGAAGCCCCTCTTCAAATACGACTATCTTACTCTCGTCGATATTGATCTCACCGAAGTGCCGTGTATTGAGCTTCATACTATCCTTATCCTCCTAGTATAACTATCGTATGAAATCAGCAAGCGTAAGCTGGAGTATACGTGCGCCTGTGCTCAGCGAAGCTTCGTGAGCGACTCGGGCCATTGCCCAGAACGCGGCGGCCTCATGATATTCGATGTCTTCGTTTTCCGAGATAAGTTCGCGGAAGTTGAGCCTGTCATAGACAAGCCTCTGGCGGATCATGTCAAGGCGCTGCATACGGCTGCCGAGATCGGCGTCCTGGCGCGATATACCCTGATTGTGTACGTCTATGCGGCCCAGCATACTGTTGAAGCGGTTTTGCATCGCCAGGTCTATCGCCGAGTGCTCGGCTGCAATCTGGTCGCTCACTTTTTGCTGTATCTGTTCTTCGGTCATGGGTCCAAGAGCGCCGGACGCTATTTGAGCCCTGATGTCGTTCGCAAGAGCCAAAGGATCGGACAGCATCTCTTCAAGTCCGTTGATAAAGCGGATAAGTTCACGAAGATCAGCGTGGAGCTTGTCGGTGAGTACATCCCTCGCCAGCGTATTGATCGGTATACGGGTGTTGAAGCTGAACTCGAACTCGAGGCGCTGGTCGGTAAGGTCACCCGGCCTGTTGTTGAAGTGGTTGATACCCATGGCGCGCTGTTCCGTTAAAGATATGCTGATGTCAGGATCTGCCGTGCCGCCTACCGTGAACGTCGGAGTCTTTAAGAAGCTAAGGAACTCGTTTTGAAAATCTGTCCTAAGACCTTCATCAGTTGGGTCAGCCGCCCAGGCGCCGAACGCGTTCTCGAGAGCAGTCCACTGATCGGTAGTTCGTATCGGATGTCCTGTTGGGAACGCGGCATACAGCGCGGCAGCTACATCGGTGACGTTATTACCCATGACCGGGCTGTTGGTTATGTCGAAGCTGTTGAAGTAAATCATGGGGTTGAGCTCGCCCTCTGAAAAGCCGTTGCGGACGTAGCTGGCCGTCATGGTTCCGTTTCGCAGCGCTTCAACCACGTTTGACCCAAGTATCAACTGACCGGTTTCACGTATGAAGTGTATGTCGTCCGGGCCGGGGTTGTATGCGTCCTCGTTACTTATGTGGTCGCTGGGATCGTCAAAAGTGGTAATTGTTCCGTTCCAGCCGGGAGTCCCGGAGATTGTGATTTGAAGATTTTCGATATTGCCGGCATAGGCCAGTTTCAGCATGTTTACGCCTAACTTTGGGGTCACCCTGTCGTTAATCCTTTGCACGACCGTCGTATTTTCGATGTCGGAGAAGCGGAAGGTCTGGGTCAGCGCGAAACTGAGATCAGGCTGGTTTGTTTCAAAGATGGGCGGGTGGTTTGTGCGAAAGCCCGAGAACACGTAGCGCCCCGCGTAAGAAGTATTCATAGACGAGCCAAGCTGAGCCTTCATCTCGTTTATCACGTTTATGATAGCCTGACGTTCCGGGAGGCGGTTTTCGGCGCTTATGGCGCGCTGGAACTCGAGACGCAGACCGGCTATACCTTCCCTTACGCCGACAAAGGCCGCGTCGGTGGATTCCATCCACGAAATCCCCTGATTGACGTTGCGCTGCCACTGCTCGGTTTCGCGCAGGCTTGTGCGGAACTTGAGGACACGCGCCGCCAGGATAGGGTCGTCTGAGGGGAAGCTGATGCGCTTGCCGGTGGCCATCTGGTTGCCCAGGATGTTCAGGCGCGCCATATTGCGGTTTACATTAAGCATCATTCGGTTGGACATCATTTGGTTTGTTACTCGCATTGTTATCCCCCTTAGAAGTTGCCCAGCCTGTTGATAGTCATGTCGTAGAGCTGGTCAATTACGTTTATCAGTTGGCCGGCGGCCTGGAATATGTGCTGGAAGCGTATCATGTCCGCGGTTTCCTCGCCGATGTCTACGCCCGAGACGGATATTCTCTGGATTTCAACGGACTGGACGATGTCGATGTAGTTCTCTTCGAAGCGCATGGCCTGGCGCACGTCTACGCCGAGTTCGCCGGATACGGCTATCAGGAAGTCATTAAGGCGGCCTTCGGCAAAGAGCCCGCTGAAATTGTTAACCTGCAGGAAGCCCAGTATCACGTCGTTGTGGCTTTCGCCCTCGTTGTTGTTGGACGACACGGCAAGATCACCGGGGTTTTGGGCAAGGTGCTGGTTGACGGTAAAGTTGAGGAAGGCTTGGGAGCGCCAATTGACGCTGGCGTAGATAGGACGCCCGTCGGAGTGATAGCCCGACCTTGCCCCCAGGAAGAACATGTCATACACCGTGCCGCTGTCCGTATGTGACGCGTCGCGGTCATCGCGCAGAACAGTGCCGGGAATCGGCTGACCGTTCCTGTTAAGCCCCTCGTTCATGGCTGTGGCGAATGTGCGCACCAACTGGTTAAATTGATTCTTATAGTGCGGTATGCCCTTGAAGTCGGATGTGCGCCCGATCTCTACGCGGCCGACGCTGGCCGGGAAAGCTCCCCAGTCAAAGTCCGCCGGGAAGCCGGGGTCGTTGTCGTGGATGACCAGGGTGTAGTACCATAAATCTCTGTCCAAAGGATTGTCAGGGTCATAGTTAAGAACCAGACTGTCGTAGCCGACCTCTATTATACGCCCGTTAACGAAGAGCGAAATACGTCCGTCTTGGTTCAGGTCATCACGGACGGGGCTATTTATTGTCACTTGGAAAGCATCCGTTATTGTGGGGTGTGTAATTATGTTAAACTCGTTCCTTGCCCCTGATGGGAATGTCGCGCCCCCCGGCGGCCTTGTAGCGAAAACATGAGCGCCGTTGTTTCCGTCGCGTATATCCAGGATGCCGCGGAGCTGGCCGCGGAGCATGGGGCTGTACATGTCGAACGTCCGGCCGCCGCGGAACTGTATGTCAAAAAGCCCCGGAACGTCGGTTGGGTTGCGCTCAGAACCGGGCGGACGAGCCACGGTCTCAAGCAGATGAACATCCCGGCCGCTGACAAACTCCTGACCGTTTATCATGACCCTGAAATGCGGCTGGCTAAGGTTGCGCTGTTCGGGCTCGGGGAACATTCCGGCGGCAAAATCGGCGTTGCGTTCGGTTTCAAATACGCTGACGTTGACGTAGCGCGAAAGCTGGTTAATCAAGTTTGTGCGCGAATCGCGCAGGTCGTTTGCGCGCGACCCCGTGAGCTCTGTGCGCGTAATCTGTTCGTTGAGGCTTGCTATCTGGTTGCCCAGACTGTTGATGCGGCCTACTATTATCGAAACCTCGTTGTTGGCGTCGATCTGCTGGCGGCGCAGGGTCTGGGACATATTGTTTATGAAGGATGTAAGGGTGTTTGCGGACTGTATTACGCTTGTGCGAAGCGTATTGTCGCTTGCGTGAGTGCTGAGAGTCGACATCGCAGTGAAGAACTGGCCGAAGCCCGAGACCGTGCTTACACCGCCGTTCGGAGCGTCGGCGCCCCGCAGCTCGTTCAGCCCCATCTCAAGCACGCGAAGCTGCTGTGACTGCATGTGGAAGCGGCCAAGCGTCGAGTTCTCATTCCAGAACTTGTTGTCAAGAAACACGTTGCGGTGCTGACCGATACCGAAAACATGCACGCCCGTACCGATCATGCCGCGGCCGTCGCGCAGGTTCATCGGCGTTGCGGCGCGCTGTTCTATGAACTGGCGCGAGAAGCTCGAGTCTTCTCTCGCGTTGGCTATATTATGGTTGACAATGTCGAGCCCGCCGCGAGCCAAAAAGATCGCCGAGCGCGCCACGTTAAATTCAAAAAATGCTGAACGCATTGTTTAGCCTCCCTGTTGTTCGTCAAAAGGCTCAAGTACTACACCTTCTGCATTTGCCATCTTAGCAAGCGTATCATAGATTTCTCTTTTGCTCTCAGATTTTTTTACAATTTCGGCAATAGCGATCAATAACACTTTTGTGTCATATGCCATAATATTTAGCCTCCATGCCGTTCATCCAAAGGCTCCAGTACAACGCCTTCGGCGTTTGCCATTTTAGCAAGCTTCTGATGAGCCTCGCTCAAACTTTGAGAGCTCTTCATGATTTCCGAGATTGCGATTAATATTACCTTTGTCTCATATGCCATATTCTACCACCTTTCAGAACTATCTGGGACGAAGGCCGTTTATAATGGTATCAAGCATTGAGTCCAGCATGTTGACCATGCGGGCGTTAGCGTTGTACGAATGCTGGAAAATAAGCATGAGCGACAGTTCTTCGTCCATCGAGACGCCCTTGATCGACTGGCGTTTGTTATCGATAAAGCTCACGAGGGTCGTCTGTTCGCGCACGAATCCCGTAGCCTCGCTGGTGGTGTCGGCGTTGACGGTAACCATATGCCCGTATGCGGCGGAGATCGTCATGGGGCTGTTCTCGAAGCCGGGGAATACGACAGTCGCGTCGGCCCAGTCTTCAAGCAGTTGATTCACAAGAGTTGTGTCACTGGGAGCGTTAGGGTCGAGCGACAAGGCCAGGTCGGCCAATCCGTCGGTACTGAGAAATACAGGGTTGACGGTGACGTTGCCCAGTGTATAGAGCGAACCCGCGTTGAGCCAGTCGTGCGGGTCTTCCACATCCAGTCTGTCCCGGTAAGTTCCGTTGCTGTAATTCCTGACGAACACCGCATAAAAGTTGCGTACGTTGTCAGGATAAGGCCTGTTGTTAAAAGGCGTGTTGTCAACGTCGTGTTCCCATTCTCCGGTACCGGAGTTCCATACCCTTGGCGATATGGCATCGTTTATAAGTTCGACCGCGTGTCTGAAAAGAGTGTCGAGCTTCATCATCGTACGGGGGATCATGGCTTGATTGATGTTGAAATTTATGCGGTCGCGCTGGCTCACAAGCGCGCTGTGCTCAGACATGGCGTCAGTGAACGCGGCTGGGAGAGTTCCGCCCCCTCCAACGAAAGAGTTTGCGTCATTTTGAAGGGCCCTGGCCAAATTGGCCTGAGCCTGGGTAAGGTTCGGGTCGTCGGGAGCCATTGCCAAAAGAGCGTTGAGCGCGGCTGTGGCAGCCGCAGTCACGCCACCGGCGCCGGAAAGGGCTGTGTACGCGGCGTTGAGCTGCGTGGTTATACCCGCCGTAACATGAGCCAGCCTCTCAGGCGAATACGAGTCTTCCGTGGAAAGCCCGCGCGCCATGAGCAGCCCCAGCAATCTGCCTGAGTCGTTGCCATTGTCCGCCGATATTATCTCGTTAAGGTTAAAGAGCTGTCTGTAATGTGAGGATGGTGTGCTGTAGGGAAGAATTTCGCGGCTGTTTGTTATAACCGGCATCACCAGGTTAGAGCCCGGCGCTGCCTGCTTTAGCCCGATGCGGTTGATTTCTGATCCGCCGCTTAGCAACACGCTGTTTCCGCTTCTGATTTCAATATTGCCGCGCGCGTCCTCGCGGAAAGTTATGTTGAGCAGGGTCGCGAGTTCATCCAGAGCAAGATTCCGGCGGTCGCGGAGGTCGTTGGCGTTATCCCCCAGGAACATGCGGTCTTCCTGGCGGGAGTGGCCTTCCTCGCCCACGATTACGCGGTTAAGCTGCGCAACCTGCTCAAGAAGCTGGTTTATTCTGGTCACGGCGCTGTGCACCTGGGCGTTTAGATTCTGCTGGTACATGCGCAGATGGGAATGAATTGAGTTCATCTTGGTAATAAACGTAACCGCCGTGGAGATGAAGTTGTTGCGCACTTCTATGGCGGGCTGGTTAACGCTGAGTTCATTCAGCACGTCCCTCAAGTCGTCGAAAAGCAACTGGCCAGGCATGGCTCCGTGGAGCTCGGCCAGCAACAGTTCTATCTCCAGACCGGTGTCGGCCATGGGGGTGTGAAAGCCTAGGCGGCCTATCTCGCGGCGGTAGGATATGTCAATAAACATGTCACGAACCTGGATTATCGACGAAACGTCGGTTCCAAGGCCGCGCTGCATCATATTGGTTCCCCCGCGCAGCGAGGTAAGGTTGGCGCGGGACGCCCCGGTGCCGTTGATGTATGAGAAATTGTGCTGGAGCACCCGCTGGCGCGAATATCCCGGCGCTGTAGAGTTTCCTATGTTGTGGCCGACTACGTTAAGGCCCGTGCGCGCGGCGTTCATACCGCTTACAGCAACGCTCATTGTTCCAAAACTGCTCATGCGTACCTCCTATGTCATTACCGCTTCATTACTGCTTTGCCTGGAACAGGGTCGAACGGCCGTCGTCCGGCTGATTGGACGCGTCGTAATTATCCGTTATTCCCTCCGACATGGAACTGCGGATAAGATTCATCGAAAAATCGATGTAATCCAGCGAAAATTCCAGCAGAGTCTTATTTCTTTCGTTGATTTCCTTCAGGTCTTCGACGGTTGCGCGCAGACGCTTCGTTACCTCCACAAGCGCGGGATGCTCGTCCTGCCGCTCTATCAGACCGGCGAGCACGGTCAGGGTCATGTCGGATTCCTTCTTCCCAAGCACCGTGGATATGTCGGAGACGATTTTCATTCGCTTCTTTTCGAGCCGCTGATTGTTTCCGACGATTATGTTCTCGACGTTGGTTATCTTCTGGAGAGATTTGACATCGTTTTGTACCAATACTTGGTGCTTTTCATGCGAAAGAGCAAGCAGATTTTCATAGTTCTCCGCCTGCTCGTTCAGCACGGTCAGTAATTCGTTTATCAATCCGGTCATCTCAATGCTCCGTTCTGGTCTAGCCTAGGATGCTGTCGGCAATTCTGGAAGCATCCAGAGGATACGTCCCGCTTTCAATCTGTGAACGGATGACCGAGACTCGCTCTTCCCGGATATCCGGCGCGTTGCTGATCGCCTGCAAAGCCGCCGTGAAGCTTCGCGCGGAAGGTGACACGTCCAGGGAGTCCCGCCGGGAGTCCCCGCTATTATTGCCGCCGCGGTTGACGCGCGTATTAGATTGTTGTATCGCATAAGTTTCGTATATGTTCGTAATATTTCCTATTCTCATGATTTCACCTCATTATCTGATTTCGCTATTATTACTCTTGATGTTATTATCGGAACAATTTGTCGTTTATATTAGCGTTTTTAGAAAGTTTTAAAATTTTCTCATAATTGCGGGAGTCTTCGAGGGTCGCTTTCGAGAAAGCATACGAAAAAACGCGGTTCGCTCCCGCGCGCAGCAGGACTGACGTACAGGCGGATACTGTGCTGCCGGTCGTGTAGATATCGTCAATCAGCAGGACGGTCTTGCCGCCTACCAAGCCGGTATCCCGCACCGCGAAAGCGTTCTCCATGTTCTCTCGCCGCTCGGAGGCGCTGAGCCTCGCCTGATGTTCTGTACTGCGTACTCTGGTCAGCGCCGACGCGTCAAGCGCAAGACCAAGACGCTCGCATACGGCCTCCGCCAGTATTTCGGCCTGGTTGAAGCCGCGTTCCCTCAGCTTGTCCGCGTGAAGCGGAACTGGTACGACGACGTCGACCGCCGACCCTCGCGGCAAAACTTCGCTTGCGTGCTCCGCCATCAGCGCGCCAAGATATTTCCCGTAATCACGGCGCAAGCCGTACTTAAAACGGTGGATCGCGTGCCGCACCGTATCGTTATACTCGTACAGCGAAAAGCTTTGGCCGGAGGCGTCGTTGCCGCAGCGCTCAAGAAGCCCGTGACAGTCGCCGCACATCCGATCAAGATAGTTTATCGGCAAAACCTCGGCGCAGGATATACAGCGCGGCGGGAAGACATAACTCAGAACAGCGTCGATAAAATTCATCATTCGCGTTTGTCCGACATATTATCAAGCGCGTATTCGCAGCATTGTATTACCAAATTGTTCACGGAAACATTATTTGCCTGTGCGACGGTACTCAGCTTTTCAACCAGCTCGACAGGCATACGAAAGGTTTTATTGGTAAACTCCGGCTTCTTTACATCAAACATAGCAATCACCTCTCACACAAAATTATACATGTCTGCAAATTTGCTATAAACACCAAGAAATTTCGCATATTATAGCCACTTATATTAATGAGTATTTAATCCGGTTGCAATAAATTAGCACGTATAAATAACGTGGAAAGCTTTGCATATGATATGATACAATAAGTATAAAATGCTAAGAACCTGTATTCAGTACCGCTCAACGCCGCCCAGAAGGTCAGTTTTCCACCACTCGTCTCAGCTCCTCCGCCTACGCTGGCGCTTCGGATGCTAAACGTGTGCCACCGGCACACAGCATCCTAGCGTACCGCTACGGGTACGCGTCGTCGTTGCTTCCTAAATTGGCGGAAAACCGCCGCTTCTAGTCGACATTTCGGGTACTAAATACAGGTTCTAAAAGTTCGAGGGGCGCCTATGAAAAACAAAAAGTTTATGGCGGTGTTGTTCGCTATTATTGCAGTTTTAGGATTTGGCCTATTATTCAATCTAAGACCTGAAACTATCCTAAGCCTCTACAACTTCAGAGGCACGGTTCTTATTGAGCAAAACGGGGAAACTGTACTGCGCGCAGCTCGTGGCATGGCTTGTGATGCGCAAAATATTGAACACACAGTGTACTCATCTTTTCATGTAGCTTCGATTACTAAACAAATTACCGGGGCGGCTATATTGCTGCTGGAGCTAGACGGTAAGCTTAATACATCGGATACTCTCGATAATTTTTTTGAGGGACACGAATATTTGAGTGAGGTAACAGTAGCACACCTGCTGGCCATGAAAGGAGGTTTTCGCAGTTTTACACAGTGGTTAATGGGTTTACTTGATGATGAAGAGGAATTTGAAAAGATACTCTCGTTAACATATGCGGATATAGAGGACTTTATTTTTGTTAATTGGCTAGGTGCACCGCAAACTCAGCCAATCTATTGTAATTCGGATTACTGGCTTTTGGGGCGGATTATTGAGCAGGTGTCCGGTACGACCTATGCCGAATTTGTAACAAGCCGAATATTTGAACCTATTGGCATGGCAAACTCGGGCTTTCATGGAATACATACATCAACCGCTCCTCATGGTAACCCCGATATTTACTTTAGAGGTATAAATATGGTGGACGCACACAATTGGCCGCCGTCTATACCTTATTCTACCGGTGGAATTATTTCTACAATCGATGACCTCAATCTTTGGCTGGACGCTTACTTTGGCGGCAAGCTGTTTCCTGTGTATCTGCTGGACGATATCGTTTTAGCCGGCAACTACAATTATGGCTGGTCATTTACAAGCGACCCCGTATGGATGCACCCAGGGGAGATGTTTGGTTTTAACACGCATATTTTGTACGACCGTGCTAGCAGCACACGTATTATAATTTTGTCTAACCAACGCAGAGGTGCGCCTATAGGCATGGTTCGGGCATTATCGTTATTGACTCTCGGCGGATTGTATGGGGGTCTTCATTGGGCGCCAGGGCTTGGGATGTAGAGATGTGCTGCATTATTTATATAGACGTTCTTTTATTTTGATGAAGATAGAGGATTCGCCCATGACGGTAAGTACGAATCCTTTACATCCGCCTATGTGCTTGACGAATTGGCACACGCACCAGCAGGATAGGCTTGCCGGCACAATATAACAGTACAAAATAAAAAATGCCGATCCGCTTGGAAACGGGCCGGCAGCATTTTTTAATATTTGCAATATACAACATACAATAAGCTGTACCTATCACAGCATCTTCGAGATATCCTTCTTGAGCCTTGATATAATTTTCTTTTCCAAGCGCGAGATATAGGACTGGCTTATTCCCATCGTATCCGCGACTTCTTTTTGTGTCATTTGCACGTCGCTGCTTCCGATCCCGAAGCGCATTTCGACGATTTGGCGCTCACGTTCCGACAGGCGCGATATTGCGTCGGTCAGGAGGGTTTTGTCGACCTCATCCTCCAGGTCTTTGTAGATCACATCGACATCTGTTCCTAATATGTCGGAAAGTAGCAGCTCGTTGCCCTCCCAGTCGACATTCAGGGGTTCGTCGATGGATACCTCTCCCTTTGTTCGCGTGTTGCGGCGCAGGTACATCAGTATTTCGTTCTCGATGCAGCGTGACGCGTACGTGGCCAGCTTTATCTTCTTGTCCGGCTTGAATGTGTTGATAGCCTTGATTAGACCGATAGTCCCTATCGAGATTAGGTCTTCGACGTTTACGCCGGTATTCTCGAACTTGCGGGCAATATACACCACCAGCCGGAGATTGCGCTCGATAAGCACGGACTTGACGTGCAGATCGTCGGCCGTTCCGAGCCGCTCCAGCAGGACGGCCTCTTCTTCGGAACCGAGCGGCGTGGGCAGCACTTCGCTGCCGCCTATGTAATATATCGTATCTTCCTGACCGCCCTTAATCCTTATCAGCAAGCCAATCAGCTTCTTCTGTATAGTTACGCAGGCTAATTTTAACGCGTACAATGCTGACCCTCCTTACAGGTTAAATATTCAAAATCTCAGGGTTAAGCAACCCTTGGTAGACTCCCTTACCCGACAGCTTGCTGTTGTAGATTCCAACAATTATTTCGCGCAGGCTGGCCTGCTCGTCGTCGCCGCGCCGGATTTCTACGCGGTCGCTGCGAAACCCGATCAACATTCCATTGCGCTTGCCAAGCGCCGAAAACGGTATCATTCGTATTCGCCCGACGAAGCCGCTGTCCAGGCTGCCGTCGGTGACGGCGTTCAGGTCGTCTTCGCGGTTCTCGTAGAAGATGAGCTTTATCGGATCGGGCAGAAACGGCTTAACCACGGCAAACTCGGCAATTATCACCGGCGTGTTGCTTATCGGATCAAGCAGGCTGTGCCCGGTGTCCAGCAGCGCCTTGAAGCACTGGCGTTCACCTCCGACAAAGACTTCGACGTCGTACAGGACTTGCCTTCGCACCACGCGCCTAGAGTACCAGCCTCCAAGCAGCTTGACGGCGATGTAGAACACAGCGGTCGAGGCAAGCAGCATGTTTAGTGAGAAGCTTTGCGGAACCTGGCCGGCGGCAATCAGCAGCGTATCAAAGTTTGTGAAGCTGAACAGCGCCAATACCATCCCGCCCAGCGCGAAAGCAAATATGTATGAGAAACCCACCAACTGCGCAAGCTCACGCGCGCGCTTAGGCCGAAACGCGATGTACGCGCCCAAGCTTATAATAAGCACAGAAGCAAGCACTCCCGTCAATGTGGTGTGCGGAACGAACACTATAAACAGTACGTACAGTAGCGCCATCACAAACGCTCCGGCTCCAAGCCTGAGCCACCGCAGCTTCCTGCCGGCGAACTGCCCGGCGCCCCACAGGATGAATAAATCCATGAAGAAGTTGACCGCAAACACAACGTCGGCATATATTTCCAAGGGAGCACCTCCTACACATTATTATACATAACGTTATTGTACAATTATGTCAATTTGTAGGATGAGTGTAACAAAAAATTCGATAAAATTCGCGCTTTCAAGTCGTTTAAAACTTTCACGATTTAAAAGTTTGTACAGTCTAAGTAGTTTTAGACAACGAAACGCGAACAAATTCGTGTTTTCAAGTTGTCTAAAACTTTGCGAATGTAAAAGTTGGTACAATACTAAGTAGTTTTAGACAACGAAACGCGAACAAAGACGCCAATGCAGCATCGCATGGCGTCTTTCCGGCAAGGACTATTCGCTCTTAAAGCTTGCGCACTCCGTCTGATGCATATTCTGCGCATTAGGTATGGTGTTTCCGACTTCGATGCTTGAAAGTGAGCACATCCTAGAATCGGAGTTGTACTTGCAGGAGCTAACATTACACATGATCTGCTGGGAAGCCATGTTGACACCTCCTTTCGGGAGTTTTCAACATAGTTTACTCATATGCCCGGCAATTATGCAGAAGCAGGACGTCGTTCTAATTTGCATACGTATATCTCAGGCTGGAAATACTGAATCGAAAAATTAACGACGCAAGATCTAAGAGGTGACATGATGTTGGACAAGGCGTTTCAAACCGCAACAGCTTCGGTAATATCTATAATAACGCTGTTTATACTTACCCGCGTAATGGGTAAGAAACAGATGGCGCAGCTCAATTTCTTCGACTATGTGATAGGAATTTCAATCGGCTCAATAGCGGCTGAATATGCCATTGTCAGAGCGGTTCATCTGGTGGAGGGGCTTACCGCGTTGACGGTATTCACTTTGTTTTCTCTCGTAATTTCGCATATAACCGTGAAAAGCTACAAGGGCAGAAAAATACTGGACGGCACCCCTGTCATACTAATTGAGAACGGAAAAATTATCGAGGGGAATCTGCAAAAAACAAAGCTTAATATCAATGATCTTTTGGAGGAATGTAGACAGAAGAATATTTTCGATATAGCCGAAATTGAGTTTGCAATACTGGAAACCAGCGGCAGACTAAGTGTTCAGCCTACGTCGCAAAATCGTCCGCTGACGCCGAAGGACATGAAAATACATACCACGTATGAAGGATTATGCGCAAATGTGGTGATTGACGGAAAGATTATAGATGAACATCTGACGGCCATACACTTGGATACCGATTGGCTGCATGTAGAGTTGTCAAAGCAAGGCGTAACGGACTGTAACGCCGTGCTGCTGGCCTATGTCGACACTTCAGGAGCTCTGCACATTCACACGAAGAATAACGATGCGCCAAGCAGCAACTTTTTATTGTAGCCGGGTAAGCGCCAAACATTTGACGTTTACCCGGCTCCGATGTCGTACATATTTAAGTTAAGCGTATAAAATTGCTCTTGACATACATTCTCAAAAGGTATAAAATCAAAAAGGGGGCATTTATACAAAAATGCACACGCTCAACACCATGTCACTAAAATTTGCACAGAATTTCTGAACATTGAAAACTAAATACCCAGGAGGTGTTTTCTATCACTCCCATTGAAATTGGCGCGGCTGTTGCTGTATGTGTCTTTCTCGCCGTTATATTCTTCTTTGTCGGCGTTTTATATAGAAAGAGGTTTGCGGAGACGGCAATAGGTTCGGCTGAAATAGAGGCTGAAAATATTATCTCTGAAGCAAAGCGCAGCGCGGAAGCCGCAAAGAAGGAAATATTGCTTGAAGCAAAGGAAGAAAGCATCAAGACCAAGAACGAAGCCGAAAAGGAAGTAAAGGAACGGCGCGGCGAAGTAGGCCGCGTGGAGCGGCGTCTTGCCCAGAAGGAGGAAGCTCTCGACAAGAAGAGCGAATCCTACGAGAAAAAGGAAGAGCAGCTTGCAAAGAAGATCGAAGCGGCTGAAAAGAGAAAGTCCGAAGTCGATCAGGTACTGGAAAAACAAATGCTCGAACTCGAGCGCATATCGTCGCTTACGCACGAACAGGCAAAGGCTTACATGCTGTCCATGATAGAAGATGAGGTCAAGGTGGAGGCTTCGTTAATGATTAAGGACATCGAGCAAAAGGCCAAGACCGAAGGCGAAAAACGCGCCAAGGATATTTTGGCCAGCGCTATCCAGCGTTGTGCTGTCGACCACGTGACGGAGACCACCGTTTCGGTTGTATCCCTTCCCAACGATGAAATGAAGGGGCGCATCATTGGGCGCGAGGGGCGCAACATACGCGCGCTGGAATCGCTTACGGGCATCGACCTGATTATCGACGATACCCCAGAGGCCGTTATACTTTCGGGATTTGATCCGATGCGGCGCGAAGTGGCCAGAATTGCCCTTGAAAAACTAATTATCGACGGTCGTGTACATCCCGCGAGAATCGAAGAAATGGTTGAAAAGGCGCGGAAGGAAGTCGAAGTCCAGATCCGCGAAGAAGGAGAGGCCGCCACCTTTGAGGTCGGCGTGCATGGCATTCATCCCGAACTTGTCCGTCTTCTTGGCAAAATGAAATTCAGAACCAGTTATGGGCAAAATGTTTTGAAACACTCGATAGAAGTTTCCAGGCTTTGCGGCCTTATGGCCGGCGAACTTGGCGTCGATGTCGCTCTTGCGAAGCGGGCCGGGTTGCTTCATGACATTGGAAAATCGGTGGATCATGATATGGAAGGGTCGCATGTTTCCATAGGCGCTTCCATCTGCAAGAAATATCGTGAGTCTGATATAATCATAAATGCCGTAGAGTCCCATCACGGCGACGTAGAGCCCACCAATATAATCTCGATCATCACCGCCGCGGCCGACGCCATTTCGGCGGCGCGTCCGGGGGCAAGGCGCGAGACGCTTGAGTCATATATCAAGCGCTTGCAGAAACTCGAGAGCATTGCCGATACATTTAACGGTGTGGAAAAATCATTCGCGATACAGGCAGGACGTGAGCTGCGTATCATCATCGTACCGGAAGACGTCGAAGACAAGGCGCTTCCGATGCTGGCACGCGAGATCGCTAAGAAAATCGAGGAAGAAATCGAGTATCCCGGACAGATAAAGGTTAACCTAATTAGGGAAACTCGGGCGATAGAATATGCGAAATAGTAATGGTTAGGAATTAGTAAACCAAATTGTTCGGACAATAGAAAAACCTCTCCGGCAGGGGAAGAGATTAAGCAGGCTGGCGACGCAACTCAAGCGGCGCCAGTTTTGTTTTTCATACAAAAAGCCCGCAGGCACGCGGGCTTTTTGTTACTGTTTCGAGGTCATGTTACTATACTGATCGACGTTAAGTTTAGAACCACGAGTTGAATAACATTCCTGTATTCATTAGCTGATTCATTTGGCGCATGTGGCGGTTGTTAAATTGATTGTTGTTCTGGGGGTTGTTTATCTGGCCGGCCGGATTTCTTATAGCGTTGTCGACCGTGCGCGCGAGGCGGTTAACGAAGCCGAAGTTGCCGCCTCTGCCGCCGTCTGCAACGAAACGCTCAAGCGCCCCGCTTTCGGCGGCCGATCTCATTCTGTCCTGGTCGATCTGCATAAAGCCGTCTCTGTTCATCGAGATGCCGATTCTGGAGAGCGACGCCGAATTGGCTGTTACCAGTCCGGTTAGCTGCTGTTCCAGACGGCTCATACCGCGGCCTGTCGAACTGTCCTGAGCCGATTGCATCAAGGCGTTAAAGTTGTTTACCATGTCGCGCATACTGTTGATCTGGGCCGTTTCGTCCCTCGTCATGTTCACCGCCACGGTTCCGGTCTCACGCAACTGCGCGTTTATGCCGAAACCCAGGCTGACATCATTAGACCTGGACGTTTGCAGAGCTCCGGTGAATCCGCGGTTAACGCGGAAAGCGGCGTTTTGAGCTTCCTGGGTTATGCCGCCCACCCCTGTCATGGCCAAGGCGTTGCCCCCGCTTACCGTGAAGTTAGGCTGTCCGGCTCTGTCCACACCGGTTTCCGAAGACTGCAGCACGAGGGCGCTTGTCCCCGCGGCCGAGTCCAAGGAAACGCTGGCGGTAACGCCTGCGTTTCGGCTGTTTATCGCGCTGGCGATCCTTTGCTGAACATCCCTGTTTGTATCGGTAGCTGAAACATTGAAGTTAATGTCAAAGTTTCGCCCACCGACATTCAGGGTCATCTGATGGCTGCCTACGGTGAAACCCGTATCCGACGCCAGAGCGGCGGCGTTCAGGTTGGCGCCCTCATTCCTTTGCGCCTGGGCCACTTGAACAACTTCCACGCTAAAATTGGAGACATTCGCATTTCTCAGCCTGTTCGCGTCGAATCCGGTTATTTCCATCCGGTCGTTATTGGCGGAAACCGGCCTGCTGTTAACAAAGGGAGACGTTGTGTTCCTGCCCGTCCCAAGTATGTTGTTCAGAGATGTTCTTAGATTTTCGGCGTTGTTTCTGACATTCAAGATGGACGCCTGAAAATTTGAAGACGTGTTAGCCATATTTGTACCGCGCGGCGGCATCATAAGCCCGCCAAGCATCGTATTGGAGTTGTTGGCAAAGCCTGAATTCATGCTCCACCAGTTGTTGCCGCCGATTGGATTAAAATTCATGCCGGAAATCATATCTATCCCTCCCCTGCATTAATGTCCTTATTATGTTTATCGGCAAGATCGATCCAAGAATTCAGCCCTTTTTTACTATAGCTTCAACGCCGCTATTTCTGTCAGTTTTGCCGGAATCTGGATGCTTTGCGGGCAGAGCGACACGCACTTTTCACAGTCGATACACGCGGCGGCTCCCTGTACGGCGTCGTGAATTGTCGACGTCGTCTTCCCGAATTGCTGCAGAGTTTTCGTCTCCAGATATGTGTTGTACGTTTTCAATATTTCGTCGATAGGAATGTTCTGAGGGCACGACGGGCAGCAGTACTTGCACCCCGTACATGGGATCTGTTCGATCTGCGCAAGAGCTTCGGCTGCCTTTTCGGTAACCTGCGTCTCGGACGCGCTCAGGGGGGTGAAGCTCTTCATGTACGACATATTGTCCTGCATTTGCCCGATTGACGACATACCGCTCAAAACGGTTACGATCCCCGGAAGAGAGGCGCACCAGCGCACCGCCCACGACGCAAGACTTGCGGATGAATCCGCGTCCGTAAGTATTTTGGCCACGGACGGGGGAAGCTTCGCAAGCGTGCCGCCCAGCACCGGCTCCATAATGATGATAGGCTTGCCGAACTCGCGCGCTATGTCGTACACCGCCTTTCCCTCGCGGGCGTGCCAGTCGAAATAATTTATCTGCAACTGCACGAACTTGTGTTCAGGGTGGTTGGTCAGTATGTTACGCAGGTCTTCCAGCGTGCCGTGGAACGAGAAGCCAAAGTGCCTGATCTTGCCTTCGTCCTTCATGCGCTTAAAAAATTCGTAAGCCTTCATCTCGACGTTGTGGGCATTGTTCTTGCCGTTCAGCGCATGAAGCATGTAGAAGTCGAAATACTCGACGCCGCATTTTTGCAGTTGTTCGTTAAATATTTTCTCTACGTCTTCCGGCTTCTTGGCATACCATCCCGGAAACTTGTCCGCCAGGAAGAAAGAATCGCGCGGGAACCTCTCGACCACTGCCTGCCTCGCGGCAATCTCGGATTGACCGTCGTGGTATCCGTACGCGGTGTCGAAATAATTCATCCCGTGTTCCATATAGTAGTCGGCCATGCGCTTGAAATGCTCGATGTCAATCTTGTCATACGTGCCAAAGTTGGGCAGGCGCATCAAGCCAAAACCCAGCTTGGGTATCTTATCCATGTATTCCTGTGTTAGCGCCATATCGCTAACCCCCTCCGTTGATATATTTTGTTCAGTATACCATTTTTTGCATCATGAAGCAAGCATTTAATCATTATCCGATAAATCAATTTTCCCTTGCTCTTCCTCGAATTCTCGTATGCATTGGTGAATTAAATACATAATCTGACCGCTTGCGGATCGACTATCGTATTTGGCAACATACCGAAGTTTTTTAAGCGTATCCACATGAATACGCATGGTAAAGTTTGTTTGGCCTTCCATCTTTAAACCCTCTTTAGCAAAAAAATGATACTTGCATGTTCATTTTAAATCAAATCTGTGATACAATGTCGATATGCACATATTTTGCACATGCAATTTTGTGCAACTAATTACATACTGGAGGATGAAAAGATGGAATGTGATTTTGTTTACTGCATTTACAACAAGCAATTTAACTGCACACTTGACAAGAACAAAATGAACTACTTAGCCATGTGCGATGATTTCGTTGCCATCTCTATTGATGTGGCCCTCATTGATGCCGAAAAAGAGCGTCTAATACGTTATTTGGATAAACCTCGAAATACTTGATAAACTGTGGAGGCCGTGGTACAATATTGGAAAATAACTCTACTTAGGAGGGAACACATGCTCTACATAAGGAACGCGAGGATCAAGCCGATTATCGGCAAGGACATCGAAAACGGAAGCATACTTGTCGAAAACGGCAAGATCAAGGCCGTTTCGGAAGGCGAGCAGTCCGGGACTGACGGGGCCGAGGTAATTGACGCCGGCGGCAAGCTTGTCACGCCGGGACTTGTCGACGCGCACACGCACCTTGGGCTGTTCGGAACAGGCGTCCGCTGGGAAGGTATGGACGTAAACGAGATGACCGACCCCATCACGCCGCATCTTCGCGCGTTTGACGCGATCAATCCGATGGATCAGGCGTTCGAGCTGGCGCGCAACGCCGGTATCACGGCCGTGGGCACGGGCCCCGGCAGCGCCAACGTAATCTGCGGGACGTTCGCCGCCATAAAGACATACGGCAAGCGCATCGACGACATGGTTCTCAAGCGCGACATGGCAATGAAGATAGCCTTCGGCGAAAACGCCAAGCAGGTCTATGGCGAATCCGCCAAAAAAGCGCCCATGACCAGGATGGCCATAGCCGCCATGATCCGCGAGACGCTTATAAAGGCGCAGCGCTACATGCAAGACCTTGAAGAATATGAGGCGTCCGACAAACCGGACAAAAAGCGTCCGGCCTTCGACATGAAGCTCGAGGCGCTGCTGCCCGTACTTCGCCGCGAAATCCCATTCAAAGCCCACGCGCACCGCGCCGACGACATTTTTACGGCGTGCCGCATCGCCAACGATTTCAACGTGCGTATCTCCCTCGACCACTGCAGCGAAGGCCATCTGATCGCCGATGAACTCGAGAAAGAAGGCAAGCCCTGCATCGTCGGCCCCACGTTCGTACACCCCGGCAAACCCGAGGTTCGCAACAAGTCCTTCGAGACGGTGAAAATTCTCATCGAGAAGGGGCTTGTGGTCGCCATCACCACCGACTCGCCGGTAATCCCCCTGGAGGGCCTTCCGCTTTGCGTAGGGCTTGCAATAAAGGCCGGTACGCCCGAAGCCAAAGCATGGGAGTGCATCACCATCAATCCCGCCAAAATAATGGGCGTCGAAGACCGCATCGGCAGCCTGGAACCCGGCAAGGACGCCGATATCGTGATACACAGCGGAAACCCCCTGCTTGACATCTGGTCCGCGCCGCTATACACAATCATCGACGGCAAAATCGTATACCGCGCATAAGTAATATCAACTCAAAAAGGCCTGCAGTCTAATTTTGTAGGCCTTTTAATCTGACATTATGGATACAGGTTCTAGGGCGTGTTCACACTAACGATTGCGCAGATTTTCGAGCCTGAAATTTCGCCAATCGAGGAAGGAATAGCGCCGCGTACCCGTAGCGGTACGCAAGCTCTTCCTGACGAAGAGAGGCGGAATTTCAAGCCGAAAAGATGCAATATCCGTTAGTGTGAACACGCCTTAACATCTAAAATTAGCTCAGCTTCACACCAAACAAAAACCCCACGATGTGGGGTTTTCATAACTGTACGCGAGAAGATTTGAACTCCCGACCTTCTGATCCGTAGTCAGACGCTCTATCCAGCTGAGCTACGCGTACAAAGGACTATAGCAGGAAACATTA
The DNA here is from genome assembly GCA_009780015.1 of Defluviitaleaceae bacterium. Classification (GTDB taxonomy): domain Bacteria; phylum Bacillota; class Clostridia; order Lachnospirales; family WRAA01; genus WRAA01. Next base: position 105,392 of record WRAW01000001.1, read on the forward strand.
AGAGTATACACGAAAACATAGAGATAGTCAAGCATAATTTTCTGGACGTCATGCCAGTCTAATTTATAGCCGAGCAGGAAAAAAATAGTACAGATAAACCTTATCCCAACTAAAAAACATCTGCTCTTTCTTTGTCCATTTGTAAAATTTATAAGCACATTCTTGTATACTTGCATCCAGGCATAGTATAATATTGTGAGAATCTTTTCTGCACGAATTTGACGACTTCTTTATTTAGTCCACTTGAATCGATCTGACATTCGACACTTAGAACCTGTGTTCATAGGTTCTTATTATCTTAATAGTGAGTATGGATCATGAAAAACTACATTGACAAAAATGCAACGCGGATAGTGCATGTAGACATGGACGCCTTTTACGCCGCGGTGGAAGTGCGTGATAATCCCGGTCTGGCCGGGAAGCCGCTTATAATCGGCGCGCTGCCAAGTGAGCGGGGCGTTGTTGCTACGTGCAGCTACGAAGCCCGGGTATTCGGCGTTCGCTCGGCTATGAGCATCAAGGAGGCCTACCGGCGCTGTCCTGACGGAATCTATATGCGTCCAAATTTTCAAAAATATATGGACGCATCCCGGCAAGTCCACAAGATTTGGGACGATTATACCGATATATGTGAGCACATATCCCTGGACGAAGGTTTTCTTGACGTTACCGGATCAGCGCATCTGTTCGGCGGCGCGGACGCCGTCGGCTATGATATCAAGAGCCGAACCAGGAATGAAGTGGGTCTAACGTGTTCTGTAGGCATAGGCTATTCTATGATGTCTGCAAAGCTGGCCAGCGAAGAAAAGAAGCCGGACGGATTCTTTGAGATACTTACCCCAGCGGATTTGCGCGATCTCATCATTGACCGAAGCGTCAGAATAATTTATGGAGTTGGAGCAAAAACCGCTGAAGAATTGCAAAAAAAAGGTATCACAACTGTGCGCCATATACTCGAAAATCGCCAGAAAATAATCGACTTGCTCGGAAAGCAGGGTCGGCAAATCCTTGATCTGGCGGACGGGGTCGACAATCGCAAGGTAACGCCTTATTCCGATCCCAAATCTATCGGCAGCGAACATACATTTCAGCAAGACATACGGGATTTTTGCTATCTGCAAGACGTCCTCCTGCTGATTGCCCAGAAACTCAGCTTCGACATACGTTTAAAGGGGCTTTTCTGCCGCACCGTTACGCTCAAAACAACATATGCGGACATGAAGCAAATTACCCGCTCCAAAAGCGGAGATTCCACGGACAAAGCGCGGGATATATACAAAACCGCGTCGGCAATGCTTGACAAAATCGAGAAGCATCCTGTGCGTCTTATCGGCATAAGCTTGAGCGGGCTTACCACAGAGCCTAATCTTCAACTGACTATGTTTGAAACGGGCAATGGCGAACAGCAACGCAAGCTTGATGATGCTATGATGAGGCTGCAATTGAAGTATGGCCATGGCATCGTCAAAACAGTGAACGAGCTTCGGGCAGAGAAAAGGATTAGCGAAGATAGTTGATAAATAGGCTGTTAAATAGACTCTTTGGCCTGTTCTTACACGCAAGTTATCTCTCCATAACTGCCTTTTTAAGAATCGGCAGAACTATCAAAGCGATTCCTCCGCCAATCAGCGCCGTAACAAGCTGAGGAACGGAAAATATGGTCGATATTACAGTAGCTTGAGGCTCTGGAAGCTCCAATATAATCGGCACTGCGATTTCCGCTACCCCGACGTGGAGAACAAGGAACTTCGCAGCCGCCCCAAGCACCAGCGCCGCAATATATGCAAGCCTCCTCCCAAAATCCTGATTACCTATAAAATGCCAAACCAGTACAAGGGCTAGATTTCCAAGCATAATAAAAGGAACTATGACCCAAAAAGGCCCTATACCAAAGAATCTGGCCAGAACCGGCGACAGCAGCGATACGGCGGCGCCCGACCATAATCCCCCAAGCATCACCGATATCACCAGCATCATGTTGACTAAGGAGCCGGTAATCAAGGTGTTGCCCAGAGGAGCGGTCGCAGCCTGCATCACTATCAGCAGTGCAATAAATATTGCTGTCCTTGTGATCCATAGTATTCTGCTTCGGTTATTAATAACCTTGCCGCTCATGATGGCTATCTCCTATTCACGATTTTAAGATCGACATCAACTCTAAATCCATTATACCACAATTATATCATAAAAGACAGAGCTATTGTCAAAATACGTTATAGTGAATTGACTTTAATTCACTATCTAGTAACCCTAGCGTTGCCGTGAAAGATGCTCCAAACAGAGCCTTCGTCCACGGGAGAGGCGTAGTCCTCAAGAACAGTCGTGGCAAGAGCGCCGGAAGCCCCGGCGAACTGAGTCGCCTTCTCAGGCTCCATTCCGGTCAGGATGCAAGCCCCCTGATACTCAGCGAAGACGAAACGTTAACGGCGTTCGACTCCGCGCTGGTCGCCTGCATGTAGTAAAAATTGCTGTATGTACCGGCGCTCCGTTCGGCGGGCTTATTCTTACCCCCATGCTTGTCGGTACGGCTATTCCGTACTTACTGCTCTCTCGTAGTTTCATTGTTTTGTTCCTTCATAATAGTTTGAGATCTATCATAACGACCCCTCGAGCGCCCAAAGACCCAGCGCAGGATTTTCTATGAAGTAGATTTCTTCTCCATCAGACATTGTGTTATATCCCGGTCGCAGACTGCCGGGATTGTATTTCTCTATGGCCTCCTCAAACGGCATGTATCCGAATGCCACGCCCTCAACCTCGTCTTTTCGCAGCTTTCCGGCGGCATAGGTCACAGAGAAGCGTCCGTCGGACGAGCCGTGTATCAGATGTGCCGCCGCGGAAAGGTTGTTTTTGAGTTCGGGTTCGGTTTTGCAGAGTTTAAGAATGTTTTCCCGGCCTATATAGCCGTATTTGCGTATCAAGCGGTCATTTTCCCCGTCTTCGCCGAACGCTTGCACCCCAGGAGCCAAAATGATGAGCCTACCGCCGTCGGCCATAGCCATACGGGTGCGGTAGATCGCCTTGTTACCCAGCCACGTGGAATGGAATTCCTGCTCATCCAGCCATACCACACAGGTCTTTATCGGCGACGTCAGGTAGTTCAGATTATGTTTCCGACTGAGAGCCACGCCGCGGGTGAAGCCATCCCTATCTTTGCCGATATATAATCCGATGATGTTGGTTTTTTTGCCTTCTGTAACTGTAACTGTTAAGACATATTCTATTGGAAGTTTGGAAAGGTAGTTTTCTTCGGCATAGTCGAAGACTTTGCGCACAGGCGAATAATCCCTTCCCATAATGCGCTCCATTCCATAAAACGCTCCAAGCATATGAGACTGATTTATAAACCGGCTTCCGCCGCAACCCACCACGATATTCTTGGTATAGTTAGCCATTCCCACAACCTCGTGCGGAACAACCTGCCCTATCGACAGGATAAGATCATAAGACTTGTCCAACAGATAGTCGGAAATTTCGACCTCCATAGGTTCATCCATAAGGCCATCGGATACCATTTGTACAAAGCCTATGGGGACTTCACCGATCTTGGTTACACCGTCGCGCCATCTATGAACAAGGAAGCGCTCTTCGGGGATTTTTTCGCCGAAAAAAGAGACCTGCTCCTCCCTTGTCATAGGTGTGTGAGTCCCGAGAGCCGGCAATATGTCTACGTGCACACCTTCCAGTAAATCATAGTAAAGCGAGGTAAGCAGCCCTGCGCCGGAATTCAGCCGGGTTATGTCAGGTGGAATTAACAGCACCTTTTTAAGATTTCTGTTTTGAATCGAACCGGCAAGGATGTCCTTTACTTGCTCTGTGCTAAGGCCGCCTTCATTTTCCACAAATACGCAACTCATTTCATCAATCCTTTCTAAGAACCAGCGGTCAATAACCGAAATGCTGGCTAGAAGCGGCGATTTTTCGCCAATCTAGGAAGCGGCGACGCACCGTCCCCGCGAAGCCCGGTTTTGGCTTCGTGGGGTGGACTGAGCGTACCCATAGCGGTACGCAAGGAGCCGCTGACGACGAGTGGCGGATAATCGACCTTCTAGACGGCGTTGGGCGTTATTGACCGCTGGTTCTTAAATATCAGCGTAGCTTCCGGGCTGATACGCAGCTCGGAGCTAGACCGGAAACTTTTGCATAGGCTTTAAGTCGTTTATGGCTATTTGTATAAATCTCACTCTATATCATCGCCGGATATATGTCAACACTTCTTGTAAATTGTAAAAAATTCTTAAAAATATATTGACATGGCAAAATATATGATGTAATATGTTTTTAGGTAAACGTTTGCTTAATGTAGTTAATGTTTATAATTACATATCACTTGCTGCTGCGTCAAATATATATAAGCTTAATTACATAAGTAATCGTTTGCATATATCTTTGTTAATGAGAGATGGTAGTGAGATCAGTGGATAAAGCGAAACGTACAACGATCAAGGATGTCGCTCTGCGTGCGGGAACATCTATCGCGACGGTTTCATACGTTCTTAACAACTCAAAGGATCGCTACATAACAGCACAGATGAGAACGTCCGTAGAAGAAGCCGCGCGTGAACTTGGATATGTGAAGTCCTCTATCGCGAGCGGCCTAAAAGGCAAGGAGATGGGCGTAATAGCATTTTTGACCCCTCAGTTTGACAATCACTTCTTTCTGGAAATTTTCTTCACTATCGAGAAGATAGCAAATAAAAAAGGTTACGTACTTTCGGTATGCAACACTCTTGATGACCCCGTATACGAGAGAACGGTCATTGAACGGATGAATCAGCTTTGGGTAGACGCCTACGTCATTATTCCGACGCATAGAGGAACCGAAAATACAGCCTATCTGAGAACGCACGGGATACCGGTTGTGTCGGTTGAGCGTCCGCTTGACGGTATAACCGACTATGATTTCATATCCAGCGACAACTTCGGCGCGACTTATGAAATGACGGCACACTTAGTCGGAAAAGGACATACTCGCATAGCTCTTGCGTACTGGGATTCGCCGATTGTAAACCTGAAGGAGCGTCTGGCAGGATACAGACAGGCTCTGGAAGACGGCGGCCTGCGCTTTGATGAAGGCCTTGTCAAACGGACCGGAGAACTAACCCCTGCAGAAGGTTCGAGAATCACACGGGAAGTTCTCAGCGATTCTTCCATTACGGCCGTATTCTATGCCCAATACGTTCTTGCCGAAGGCGGTATCAAGTTCTTGCGAAAATCTAAGGTCCAAATTCCCGAGAGAATATCCGTTTGTGTTCTAGGAGGCCCCAAGTGGATAGAAATGTCGGAAACACGCTTTGCGCATGTCTTGCAGCCCGGCGCGTCCATAGGGCAGAGGGCCGCAGAGCTCATCTTCGAGAAATTAGAAAAAAAATCAACAAATAATGTTCAGGAAAAAATTGCTTGTGAACTTCATGTCGGCGACTCTATCAAAGACCTGACAGTAATATAAATATTTTAGGAGGTTTATCTTATGAAGTCTAATTTCAAAAAGGCGATGGCAATGACAGCGGCGGTTGCCGCGTCGGCAGTTCTTATGGCGGCCTGCGCGCAGCCCGCTCCGTCGGCGCCGGCCTCTGCCGCCCCCGCCGAAGCTCCCGCCGCTCCTGCCGAAGCCCCTGCGGACCCCGAGCCGTCTGGAGCAGAGGTTGAATTCCCGACCCGGGACATCAGCGTTGTTGTTCCTTGGGGCCCTGGTGGTGAAACCGACCTGACCGTAAGAACGCTTACAAACGAAATGGCTAACTTCTGGGGCATTACAATGCCTATCACGAACATGGCGGGTGCCGGCGGCTCTGTTGGCCTGGCGGAAGTACATAACCAGACCCCGGACGGCTATACGATTTTGGGAACAAGCGCCGCGGCGCTGGCCAACGCCCAAGTACTGGGGCTTGTAGATGTAAGCTACCGTGAATGGCACGGCTGGGCCGCGACATTCTCACCGAACGTTGTTGTGGTCAGAGCCGATTCTCCTTTCCAAACCATTGACGACCTTGTTGATGCAATGACAGCGAATCCGGGAAGCATTACCGGCGCAAGCGCCGGCCCGGGCTCCAGCGGACACCTTGGCGCAGTTGTTTTTGCCGAAGGCGTAGGCGCGGAATTCCTGCACATACCGTATGAAGGCGGAGCAGCCGCGATTATAGGAACGCTTGCGGGTGAAGTTGATTTCAACGCGCAGCTTTCGTCCGAAATGATCGACTACCTTCGCTCCGGCGACCTCCGCGGCCTGGCGGCGTTGACCGAGGAAGACCTCGTAATCACCGGCGGCATTGACGGCGACGTCATAATCCCGTCTATCCTGAACTATGCTCCGGGCATGACCAATGTCGTTCCGTTTGGCGGGGTTTTTGGCCTTTACGTGCATGAAGACACTCACCCGGACGTATTGGCAAGCATTGACGAAGCCTATCAGTTTGCTCTCACAACAGATTCCATGGCCGCTTATATACAGGAAAGAGGATTGGTCTTGTTCGGCTTTGACCGCGAACAAACAGCCGCATATCTTGAAACAACCGCGTCTATCGTAAACTGGACGCTGTACGACATCGGCAGCGCGCATGTTTCACCGGAATATCTCGGAATACCGCGGCCATAGATTTAAATGTTATTTATAGTAAAACAACTTTAATTCAGTAACAAAATATTTTCCAAGCGATAGCGTGTCCGCGCGGCTTCACGCGCGGATCTGAAAAACATTTTGTTACTACTATCAAGTTGTTTTACTATACCAGTCGGAAAACCGTGCATAAACGCACGGTTTTCTGATAAAGAAAGGAGCGGTCGATTTGAAAGAGCAAAAACACGTGAACTTTGTCAGTGCGGTTATTTTCATAATATTAGCTATTTACGTTCTGGTAAACAGCGTATTATACTCGCAAGACGCAGCCGATAGATTCAACCTTGCATTTCACAATTCGCCGGGACTTTTCCCGCTAATGGTAGGGACAGGGCTGCTCATAGCCTCGGTAATACTCTTGATACAAAGCCTCAGGGACGCTTCTGTAAAAGAACATATTTCAAAAGCCGTGGAAGGAGGGGTGTCTTTTGTAAAGTCGCCGACCTCCAAAAGGGCTGCGATAGGCATTGCTTGGATGGCTGTCTATGTTTTTGCGCTGCTTCCTCAACTTAGCTTTGTTGTTGGTACTATAATATACCTGATTGTGTTCATGCTGTACTTACGCGCGACAAGCCTGATAAATATTGTTTTAATATCATGTGTGACGGTTGGTGTAACATATCTCGTATTTCAGGGGCTTTTCAGCGTTATACTGCCATAATTTGCTCATCACAGAAAGGTCGTGGTTTTGTTGCTTGGTTATTTGATAGATGCCGTTCAAGTAGCTTTTATGCCGGTTCACCTGCTGACATTAGTCCTTTCGGTGTTTTTCGGGCTTGCTGTTGGAATCATACCCGGTTTGACAGCAACTATGTCCGTTGCCCTGCTAACCGGGCTTACATTTGGCTTTCCCAGAGAAATTGCCGTTATATCGCTTATCGGTGTGTATGTGGGGGCACTGTCCGGCGGAGGTCAGGCCGGAATTCTGCTGAACATCCCAGGCACACCGTCCTCAGCCGCAACGGTGTTGGACGGTTATCCCATGAACAAACAGGGTAAGGCGGGACTTGCTATATTTTTAGCCACGGCAGCTTCCGCCCTTGGTACGATTATTTCCGTGTTTTTTGTTTTATTTCTAACGCCGCCGCTTAGCCGGCTTGGGCTTGAGTTCCTGTCGTTCGAGTTTTTCCTGCTTGCGCTTTTTGGTATAGTTATATGCGGGAACCTCTCGTCAGGCGGTACCGCCGTAAAAGGCTGGATAGCCGGATTTTTCGGTCTGGCAATATCAACGGTCGGCCTTGACACTATTGTGGCTTATCCGCGCTTTTCGTTCGGCAACACAAATCTTATGGCCGGGCTTCAGCTTATCCCGCTGATGATTGCCATCTTCGGAATACCTGAAATCCTCAAAGTGTTTGTAAAGACCAACGAACAGAGGCTGGAAGAAATAAAGTTCAAAATCAAGGACGGTATTTCAGTGCTGCGCAAAAACATAAAAGTTATCGGGCGCGGCGGCCTTATCGGCACGTTTATCGGAATAATCCCCGGGGTTGGCGAGGATATAGGCGGATGGCTGTCGTACTGGTCTACAAAGTCCAGCAGCAAAACCCCCGAAAACTTCGGTAAAGGTGAACCTGCCGGGGTTATCGCCGTTGAATCCGGCAGCAATGCGTGTATAGGAGGCGCGCTTATACCCCTTTTATCTCTTGGCGTACCCGGCTCTACATCCGCAGCGGTTATGCTTGCTGCGTTTATAATGCACGGCTACCGCCCCGGGCCGCTTCTGATGAGCGATACACCGGAATTATTGTACCAGGTGGCAATATTCCTGTTGCTTGCTTCTATCTCCATGTTCCTGATAGCCCGTCTGATCACGCGCTTTTCCGTCAAAATACTGGTCGTGAAAAAAGAAATATTGATGCCTATAGTTTTCGTATTCTGTATCTTGGGCGCGTTCCTTGTGCGGGGCAGTTTCTTTGACGCTCAGCTTGTGCTTATAGCAGGGTTTGTCGGCTTTCTGCTGTCGTACGCCAAGTTTCCGCCGGCTCCGCTTCTGCTTGGGCTTGTGCTTGGAAGAATGGCGGAATCCAACATGCTTCGCGGGCTTTTGTTAAGCGGAGGCAGCTTCATGCCGATTTTCCAAAGGCCGATAGCTACGTTTTTCTTTATAGTCATATTATTCCTGATCGTCACACAAATCCCGTTCGTCAAAAATTGGTTTTCAAATTTAAGAAAGAAGAAAAATAAAGAAGCATAGCAGAGAGGGGATTTTAGTGTGAAAAGGGTAGTTGTTGGCCTGATAGGTTCAGGTTTTATTTCAAGAGTCCATATGGAGAGCTATAAGAAAGTGTATGGACTGGACGTATGGGTCAAAGCCCTTGCGGCCAGAACCAAGTCGACAAGGGATGCCTTTGCGGCCGCATACGGAATTCAGGACGTATATGAGGACTACACGGATATGCTGAAGGATAGTGAGATCGATGTGGTCGACATCTGCACCCCTCCGTTTTTGCACGAAGAAATGATAGTAACGGCGATGAAGTCCGGCAAGCATGTTATATGTGAAAAGCCTCTGACCGGTTTTTTCGACGACGGCGGAGAAGACGCGGGAAATGTCGGTCATACCGTACCTAAAGCCGAAATGTACAAAAAAGTACTCTCCAGGCTTGACAATATCAAAAAAGTGATTGATGATTCAAGCAGCATTTTCATGTACGCCGAAAACTGGATATACGCGCCGACCGTACAAAAATCAATGCGTCTTATTGAGGCTAAAAAAAGCAAAATTCTACTCATGCACGCTGAGGAAAGTCACTGCGGTTCACATGCCTCACACGCCGCAAACTGGAAGTACACAGGCGGCGGGGTATTGATAAGGCAGGGCTGTCACCCGCTTTCAGCGGTTCTTTACCTGAAGCAGGCAGAGGCGAAGGCAAGAGGCGAAAAAATAGACCCTGTATCCGTTATCGCGGATTGCGGAGTCTGTTCAGCCGCCGTCAGGGGAGATGAGCGCAAACACCTTGACCTGAACCCAATTGACGTCGAAGACGTCGCAAGCGTCGCCATAACCTTCTCAGACGGCACAAAGGCTCATATACTGTCGGGTGATATGGTAGTCGGAGGTATACGCAATATAATCGATGTCTACACAAACGACTCCGCATTCCACTGCAGAATAAATCCCAACGATACAATGACGGCTTACCACGGCAGCGAGGCCGGGCTTGAAAACGTCCACTTCACCGAAAAGCTTGGTACAAAGCAAGGCTGGCAATATCTTTCCATAGACGAAGAGGCGGCAAGGGGCTATGTCGGCGAATTTCAGGACTTCATGGAGTGCGTAGCCAGCGGCAGGCAACCTATGTCTGATTTTAAAATAGCTTACGACACGGCCAATATTGTCTACGCAGCTTACCAGTCCGCGCAGGAGGACAGAAGGGTACATCTGAAATAAATGGGGGATAAATATATGCAAGCGAAAGCAGACGGGCAAAACTACGCGCCTAAGGGCAAGTCGGAGCCGGTGGTTGGCCCCGGCGAGTTCAAGGTGGCCGCCGTAGGCCTTGACCATGGTCATATATACGGCATGTGTAACGGCCTTAGTGAAGCCGGCGCAGATATCGTAATGGTCTATGATCAGGATCCGGCTAAGGTCGAAGAATTTCAGAAGAAATTTCCAAGCGCCGTGGCTGCGCGTTCCGAGCAGGAGGTAATGGAGTCCGATGTAAAACTGGTCGCCGGAGCCGCTGTTCCCGCCGAGCGCTGCGCCATCGGACTTAGGGCAATGGCACACGGCAAGGACTACTTCGCGGATAAACCGCCGCTTACCACGCGTGAACAGCTCCGGCAAGCCCGCGACGCCGTGCAGTCCACCGGACGCAAGTTCGGAGTATATTATAGTGAGCGTTTGCACGTGGAGGCCGCGGTCTACGCCGAGCAAATTATTGCCCAGGGAGCAATCGGGCGGGTCGTAAGCGTCTCCGGCTTCGGGCCGCACAGACTTAACGCAGGCAGCCGCCCGGCGTGGTTCTTTGAACCCGAACGCTACGGCGGGATACTAGTGGACATCGGTTGTCACCAGATCGAGCAGATACTCTTCTTTTCCGGCGCACAGGATGCTGAGATCGTGAGCAGCCGCGCAGCAAACTACAATCTTAAAAGCTATGCGGCCTTCCAAGACTATGGCGATGCTACACTCACATGCGATAACGGCGTTGCCGGGTATTTTCGCGTAGACTGGTTCACCCCAAGCGGCCTTGGCGCATGGGGCGACGGCCGCACAACAATAATCGGTACAGACGGATACATCGAATTGCGCAAATACTTAGACATAGCCAACGATCCCGACGGCGACCACGTATACATGGTCAACCACGAAGGTGAGCACCACTTCAGGGCATCCGGCCAGTGCGGCTTTCCATTCTTTGGACGATTTATCCGAGATTGCCTGGATCGCACTGAAATAGCCATGAGCCAACGCCACGCTTTCCGTGTAATGGAATTAGCATTAGATGCACATGAAAAAGCAATAAAGCTATAGCTCAGGCGGTCGACAAAGACCCATTGAATCGAAAAGAATCAATGGGTCTTTGTTGACCGGCGCTCTACTAAAAAAGGATACGAGAACAAAACACCTACGCTTATTGTAACCTTTGTATCAGTTCGTCAGATGTCATTACCATGCCGTATTTGTGCGCAGTGTTTTCTTCCACTGCTTTCTGCTGCAATAAATCCCAAGTAGACGCGCAGTCTGAAGCCAATATTACCTTGAAGCCTTCCTCGAAGCCGCCGCGTATCGTGTCATAGACACAAAGGTGCGTGACGGTGCCTGTTACAATTATTGTATCGGCGCCTTCGCTTCGCAGTATGTCGACCAAGCTGGTATTATGGAACGAAGAGTAATGATATTTTTCGATGACATAGTCTTCCGGCATAATCGGTTTTAATTCGTCTATTACGTCGGCGCATTGTTCGGTTTTGTCAATATCGGCGTAATAACGCTCATGATTGCGCGAGCATGATTGCTGAGCAGGGATTTCCGGGCTCCAGTTCCACAGCAAGCTGGGCGTTTTACCGGAAACAAACTTCGTAAATATTACGGGAATACCGTTTTCACGTGCAAATGTAATCAGTTTTTGGTTTGCGGGAATGGTTGCAAGAGCTTCATTAACGACCATAGGCGCGCCCGGGCGGACAAAATCGTTCTGCAAATCCACAATGACGAGCGCTGTTTTGTTCTTGGTAAATTCAAACGTTCTCGGCATATGTATTCTCTCCTTTTAAATTAAGTAAGTTAACGAACAAGCACCAGCGACAGCCATGGCACATACGTTATGACCATTAGAGCGGCTATCATCACCGCTACAAACGGCAAACATCCTTTAACAACATCAATCATACTCAGCTTGCTTATACCCACGGCTACAAAGAGGTTAAGCCCGGCAGGCGGCGTCAGGAAACCGATGCCAAGGTTGACGACCATGATAATACCGAAATGAATCGGATCCACGCCGAGGCTCGTAACAACAGGCAGCAGCAGAGGCGTAAGGACGAGCACGGCCGCGCTTGGGTCTATAACCATCCCGATAAGCAGCAGCAATGCGTTGACAAGCAGCAGGATCATTATCGGATTGTCGGATAGCTGCAGAATGGCGTTGGCAAGCGTTATCGGAATTTGCTGGAATGTCATATACCAGCTTAGTATTGATGTCGCGGCCATGACGAACATAATCATTGAAGTTATGATGACGGACTTTCTAGCAGTCGGAAAAATGTCTTCAGGTTTGAGTTCCTTGTAAATAAAGAAGCCTGTCACGAAGCTGTACATAATTGCCAGGGATGCGGCTTCCGTAACTGTGGTTACGCCCGTGTAGATAGAACCAAGCACAAGCAGCGGCATTAGAAGGCTTATCAGAGCTTCCCCGAATGATTTCACAACATCCTTAAGCGCCGGGCGCTTATTGGTCGGAAATTTATGTATCTTGGAATAGATCACCGCAACCGCGATAAGCACAAAGCCTATGAATAAGCCGGGAATGATCGCCGCTATGAAGAGCGCGCCTATAGACTGCTCCGCTACGACTCCGTAAACAAGTATTATTATGCTGGGCGGCAGTATGATCCCAAGCGAACCGGCGGCGCACAAAATTCCAACCGCGAACTTAGGAGGGTACTTGTTTTCAATCAGATTCGGAATCATGATTTTTCCGACTCCGGCCACGGTCGCCGTACTGGAGCCAGAAAGCGCCGAAAACAGCATACACGACGCCACGGCAGTCACAGACGCCCCGCCCGTTATCCAGCCGAAAGCGACGTTTGCGAAGTTAATCAGCCGCTTAGACGTTCCGCCCTTTAGCATCAGATCGCCGGCAAATATGAAAAACGGTATCGACATAAGAGTAAAGGAATCCACGCCGGAATACATGCGCTGCGCGGCAAGCTGCAAGTTTATACCGCTGTCCATAAGGCCGATTACGGCGGTCAAGCCTATTACGATAGCTATAGGTACTCCTAGTATAAGAAGTCCAAGAAATGCAAGCACTAGCAACATTATGACGCATCCGCTCCTTTTGCTTCATTTTTAAACATGCCCACAATCAGGTCCTTGAGCTGGACGGCGTATCTGATAAACATAAGGGTAAGGCCGACGGGAACAGCCAGATATGGGATGAACAGAGGCATTTGCAGAGCGGGGGAGGTCGAACCCATGCCGTACGCGCTGATAACAACGTTCATACCGGATCGGATTACAATAACACAGAATATCATACAAATTACAACAACAATCATACGGAATATCGGCTTTAAAAATCCGGGAAGAGCCTGCTGAAGCGTGTCCATACTGGGATGCGCGTTTTCGCGCACACCAATACTTGCCCCCAGGAACACAAACCACACTATCATGTACCTGGCCGATTCCTCTACCCACGGCAGCGTAAAATTAAACCCATACCTCAAAATAACCTGCATAAACACAATCAATGACGTAATGATAAGTAAGCTTGAAGCTATTATTTCCTCCAACCTGTTGAGTTTGTCCACAAACTGTTTCATAATACCCCCTTTTATACAGGTTCTTGCATCTGGGTTCAGATTTTTCGACTTTTAGAACTTGTGTTCAATAACGCTCAAATTCGTGCTTTCATGTTGTCTAAAACTCTTGCAATGTAAAATCGGTACGATACTAAGTGGTTTTAGACAACGAAACGCGAACAATTTCGTGCTTTCATGTTGTCTAAAACTCTTGCAATGTAAA
>WRAW01000002.1 GCA_009780015.1 Defluviitaleaceae bacterium
ACCGCTTTTTCCGACACACAGTTTATTCATAAAAAAGAACGGCTTACAACATACCATTTGTTGTCAGGAGGTACTGTACTTTTATCTTTATATTCACTGCACTTTTTTATTGACAAACACAGTGGGACAAGATAAAATATCATGTCTTAGAAAATTATCAAAATATAACCTCGGTCTGGAAATTTTACAGTAAGAAGGCCGGATGGAGTTTGGTTTTCAAAGCAAAAGGGATAACATTATTTTATTTTGCTCCATGCGACGGATATTTTAAAATTTTCTTAACTTATGGGAAGAATGCGGAAAAGGAGATGAAACAATCGTATATCCCAGAACATGTTAAAGAAGCGATTTCTACCGCAATCGACTATGCAGAGGGAAAAACCTTTTTTATTGATGTGAAAGATGAAAGTGATTTAGAATCTGTATTCACCCTTCTTAGAATAAAACATGAATCGTAGGTTGTTACGCCCTAATATATGTTCGGTAATTACAATTTGACAGAGGGTGGCGGCTGGAAAACTGCTTGCCAAAGTCTGGGAATTTAAGCCGCAAAGCTGCAAGTTGTTCAAGCAGTTTGATGTTGACAACTAATCGTGTGTCTGATATAGTCAAGGGACATAAGAATATGTATTCAATAACCGTCAAGATGGTGTTTTGCGTTTTTGAATACAGGTTCTAAGCAGAAAACTTATGGGAGCCGCGTAGGATTGCATAGTGTGCGTCCGTTACTTTACTAGACTTCTTGAGAAATCACAGATGTCTTCCTGGGTGTTTTGCTATACTCAGAGCTATGACAAGTGGAGATTTCATTAAGGAGTCTATTGTTTGTGAGCAGAGTTAAATTTAAGAGAGGAGACGTGCGGTTTTTGAAGAGAACATGGCATAGATTTTGCCTGATTATACTGCTTGGTTTCTTCATACTTCTTGTTACCGCTTGCGGAAGTGAGCAGCCGAACGGTGAGGGGTATGTCACAGATATATCGGAAGATGTGGAAAATATAGCGTATCTGCCGGAGGAAGACCTCGAGCCGGCTGTCGTAAACACGTTGTTTTCCGATATGCTGGCACAGATTGAGCGGCAGACGCAAGTTGATGAAATGCTTCTTGCTGAGCTTGACAGCGGAATATACAGCTTTGACTATCCGCTTGTGGTGGTCGATCCGTATGGGATGTCTCCGCTTTCAGCTTTGGCGTTGTTTATCAGCGACGAGCCGATGAGTATTTCAGTCTACGTTCCCGGAAAGACTGAGCACGCAAGCGTATTTTTTGCACTGGACGGATACAACACGCGACACGAAGTTCCGATTTACGGGCTTTATCCCGACGAGCCGAACATGGTCGAGCTTACCGGGAGAACACGCGGCGGCGAAGTGAGAAGGGTTGTTCTTGAAATCCGGCCCGACCCGCTGCCGCCGGAATTGGCAAGAGACATTATAATCACGAACTTGCCGCAGCCGGAGCGGCTTCAACCGGGCTTTAATTTTACATTTGGACACAAAGCCGCGTTTGACGTTAATGGGGAGTACAGATGGTTTTACAATGATTTTACGCTGAGAGGGTTTGCGATGTATGGTTATAATGGCCATATGATTTTTGCTGCAGGCTCTTATCACGAAGGAGATGTACTTCTCCTGGAAGTCAACATGCTTGGCAGGGTTATCAGCGTTTATCATTCGCCATATGGTATGCATCATGATGTAACGGATATCAACGGAAGGAACCTGCTGGTTAATGGAAGCCATGGTGATACCGTGGAAGATTTCATATATGAGATTGACGTTGAAACCGGTGAGATAGTAAACAGGCTTGATTTAAAGCGTGTACTGCAGAGAACCCGCACCGTCGGATTCCCGGAAGTTTGTACGGTCGACTGGTTCCATCACAATTCTACGGTGTATTATAATGGAGACATTATTATTTCGGGAAGACGGCAATCCGCCGTTGTCAGGCTTTCCTGGCCTGAAGGCGAGCTGAGATGGATACTGGCCGACCATATCGGATGGAGTCCGATGTTTCAGAAGTATTTGCTTACCCCTGTGGGTGATTATTTTGAGTGGTCATACGGTCAGCACGACCCGCAAATACTTCACGGTTTTGACGATGATCCCTACACGATTGATATCTTGCTGTTCGACAACGGCAACGGCAGATTTGACCATGACAGGGAGCTTCAACGGGCGGTTGCGAACAATGAGATCGAAGCCCCCGAGAATTATTCAAGAATGGTACATTACCGCATAAACGAAAGAGACATGACTATCGAGCAGATATGGCAGTTTGGGAAAGAATTGGGATATGACTTTTTTTCCAAAGGCTGGAGCAACGCCATATTGCTGGAAAACGGAAACAGGCTTGGAGCGTTTGACAGATATGATCCCGAAATGGGCGGAAACTTTAACGCCAACATCATAGAAGTCGATTACTCAGGAAATATTATATGGGAAGCTTTCGGCACCAGCACTACCGAAGTAGGGGGATTCCATGTGTACCGCGTTGTCCGGTTGCCTCTATATACTTCCGCCGCAAACGATTTACGCATTGACGTGCCGGCGAGGGTGTTCATCCCGGAGGACAGGCTGCCTTAGAGCCTGTTAAGTATCTCACGTTATCACCAGATTTGCGGCCAATTTTCCGCATATCTTCGTTGTTTCCTACTAACGTACCTTACAGGTACGCGTCGTAGTCACCGCTTCGACCTGCGAATAATTACCTGGCAAATCTGGTGATAACGAGACACTAAGCAGGCTCTTATTGAAAAACGATTGGAGTGCGGTTCATGAAAAAAGTAATTCATGGATATTATCTGATGTTATTATTTTCCTTCACTCTTCTGTTGACCGCTTGCGGGAGCGCGCCGCCAAACGGTGACGAGGATTTCGCGGACGTGTTGGAATATATCGGATACGCGAAATACACGGAGTATACAGAGGATTCGGAAGATATAGCATACACGCCGGAAGAACTTCCCATACCCTTTGCTGAAAATCCTTTGTTTTTAAATATTCTGGAGCAAGTCGATTGGCAAGTGCAAGTTGACGAAATGCTTATTGCTGAACTAAACAGCGGAATATACAGCTTCGACGCGCCGCTTGTGGTGGCAGACCCCTATGGAATGTCGCCTCTTTCCGCCCTGGCTCTGTTTATAAGCGACGAGCCGCTGAACATTTCGGTCTATGTCCCCGGAAGGACAGAGAATACAAGCGTATCCTTTACATTTGACGGCTATAACACAAGGCACGAAATACCGATTTTGGGGCTGTACCCCGACGCGCAGACCACGGTCGAACTTACGGGAAGAACGCAGGGCGGCGAAGTGAGGCGCGTCACCTTTGAGGTTCAGACCGAACCGCTTCCTCCTGAGCTTGAGAAAAACATCATACTTACCGACCTGGTTCAGCCGGAGAACTATCAGCCGGGCTTTAATTTTACGTTCAGGCCGAAAGCCGCCTTTGACGCGCATGGTGAGTATAGGTGGTTTTACAATCACTTCGGAGTACTGCAGGCAGCCATGTACGATTACAACGGCCACATGCTGTTTGCGGTAGGAGCGTATCATCATGGACACGCTCTCATATTTGAAGTGAATATGCTGGGCAAGATACTTAGCGTCTTCTATTCACCGTATGGGGTGTGTCACGATATTGCCGCTACCGACGAGGGGAATTTGATTGTCACCGGAAGCCGTGGGGACACAATAGAAGACTTCATTTATGAAATAGATGTAACAACCGGCGAAATAGTCAACAGGCTTGATTTGAAGCGCGTATTGCAGCGAACGCGCACAGGCGGCTTTATGGCATATGAAAACTACCCCGATAACTGGTTTCATCACAATGCTATTGTGTATGACAATGGGAGTATCATTGTTTCGGGAAGGAATCAATCCGCCGTAGTCAAGCTTTCCTGGCCTGAAGGCGAGCTTGAGTGGATACTGTCCGACCATACGGGCTGGAATCCTATGTTTCATAATTATTTGTTTACTCCGGTCGGCGCCGGTTTTGAATGGAGCCGCGGCCAGCATACCCCTACAATCCTTCATGATTTTGATAATAATCCCGATACAATGGATATATTGCTCCTTGACAATGGTAACGCCAGATTTCTTCATGACGGTGAGCTCCAGCGCGCCCTTGCCAATAATGAGGTCATTTGGCCGGAGCGTTATTCGCGCATGGTACATTACCGTATAAATTTAAGAACCATGACTATTCAACAAATATGGCAGTTTGGTAAAGAATTGGGCGAAACGTACTTTGCCAGATGGGGAAGCAGCGCCCAGATGCTTGAAAACGGAAACAGGCTGGGAGTATTCGACAGACATATTTATTATCTTGGAGAGGGAAGAGGCATTAACACAAACTTTATCGAAGTTGATTCTTCGGGAAATATTATTTGGGAAGCGTACGCTACAAGCACTGATGCCATGGGAACGTTTAACGCCTATCGCGGTGAGCGCCGCCCGCTTTATACCGCCGCCGCGAACGATTTGCGCATTGGCGTGCCCGCAAGGGTATTAATCCCGGAGAATATGCTTCCGTAACTAAGTGATAGGGGTGCAGTTCATGAAAAGAATTGGTTATGGATTTTGTCTGATATTGGCGCTTGTTGTCATTGCTCTTTTGTTGACGGCTTGCGGGGATGAGCAGTCAAACGGCGATGAGTATGTTACGGACATATCGGAAGACGCGGAAGATACGGTATACACGCCGGAGGAAGGCTATGAATCTGCCGTCGAAGATACATTGTTTATCGACATTCTGGAGCAAATCGAACGTCAGACGCGAGTTGATGAAATGCTTCTTGCCGAACTGGACAGCGGCGCGTACAGCTTTGACGATCCGCTGGTGGTGCTCGACCCATATGGGATGTCGCCGCTTGCGGCTCTGGCGCTGTTTGTAAGCGACGAACCGATGAATATTTCGGTCTATGTACCCGGACGGTCTGAGCTTACAAGCGTCTACTTTACCTTCGACGGCTACAATACAAGGCATGAAGTGCCGATTTATGGACTGCATCCAGATAAGCTGAACAGGGTGGAGCTTACCGGAAGAACACGCGGCGGCCAATTGCGGAGCGTTATGCTTGAGATACAGACCGATCCGCTGCCGCCGGAGCTGGCGCAGCACATCCTGATTACGGACTTAGTACAGCCTGAGAGCTATCAGCCCGGGTTTAATTTTACATTCTGGTATAAAACCGCGTTTGATAAGTATGGCGAGTATAGATGGTTTTACAATAACTTTGATCTCCTGGTTACGACTCTGTACGATTATCATGGTCACATGCTGTTTGCGGCGGGCGCGGGACTGTTTACAGAAGGAGACGTTCTCATAATCGAAGCAAACATGCTGGGCAAGATACTGAACGTATACCATTCGCCTTACGGAGCATGTCACGATATCGCGGAAACTAGCGGGGGAAACTTGATTGTTACCGGAAACCGCGGGGATGTGGCGGAAGACTTTATTTATGAAATAGATGCGGAAACGGGCGAAATAGTTAACAGGCTTGATTTGAAGCGTGTATTGCAAAGAACGCGTACATCCGGCTTCCCGGAACATAGTCCGTCCAATTGGTTTCATCATAACGCACTTGTATACTATAATGGAAGCATTATTGTTTCGGGAAGACATCAATCCGCTGTTGTAAAGCTTTCATGGCCTGATGGCGAAGTTGAATGGATATTGTCCGACCATTCTGGGTGGAATCCCATGTTTCAAAGATATCTGCTCACTCCCATCGGCGGAGATTTCGGGTGGAGTTTTGGTCAGCACGCCCCCGTAGTCCTTCCAGACCTTGATAATGACCCGGATACAATAGATATTTTGTTATTCGATAATGGCAACGGCAGATTTTACCTTGACAGGGAGCTTCAGCGGGCAATCAGGAACAATGAGGTCGCCATTCCCGAGAATTTTTCAAGGATGGTGCACTACCGAATAAATGAAAGAACTATGACAATTGAGCAGATCTGGCAGTTTGGTGAAGAATTGGGCGAAGCCTTCTTTGCCGAATTTATGAGCAGCGCCCAGCCGCTTGAAAACGGAAACAGGCTGGGGGCGTTCGACAGAAGAATATTTATTGACGAGGTTGGCGTTGGTTTTAGTACAAGCTTTGTTGAAGTTGATTCTTCGGGAAATATTGTTTGGGAAACGTACGCAACAAGTACTGACGGCGTAGGAACATTTAACACTTATCGCGCCGAACGCCGCCCGCTTTACACCGTAGCCGCCAACGATCTGCGCATCGGCGTACCGGCGAGGGTATTCATCCCAGAGGACAGGCTGCCGTGAGAACGCGGAATAATTGAAGGGACTTGTTCTCAATAACGAGGGGAGTGCAGTTTTATGAAAATACTGGGTCATAGGCTTTGCCTGTTGTCATTGTTTGTCATGTGCGTACTTTTCGTAACCGCGTGCCAGAGCGCTCCGTCAGACGGCGCGGAGGCGGAAGTTGATACAGATATACCATACGTCGCGGACATAAACACGTCTGATATCCGGCAACAAGTTACCGCCGTAGAATCCGATATGTGGAGGGTAGAGTTGCATAGCGCGGAAACCGCGGAAAGGCTGTCGGAGATGATAGCCACTGTTCAGTATGGCGGCGGCATTGTGGAAACGGAGAGCGAGTTTGTGGCGGGGCACGGCAATGTATTCCTGCTGCTGGGGCTCACTATTGAGAAGATTGGGGCGGGCAGGGCTTCCTTCTCGTGGAATGACGCGCATGTTATAGACAGCGACGGCAATATATTCTACCGCCACCCAAACGATACCTTTTTGGCTCATCTCAGTATTCCGCGCATGAGGGGTACCGACATCGTGTTTGGGAACGAATCGGGTTATGTATGCTTCGAGATTCCGGCGGGCGCGGACGGGCTACTGTTTGTAGCCGATGAAGGCAATATCATCATAGAGGTTCGCCCATAAATAAAGTATTTCAGGACGGGATATAAGGTGACGGTATGATATTAACTGCCATCCGCAGGCTTATCAAGGCGTGGAAGCAATATGGTCTTGTCGCGACGCTTAGGCTAATCAGCTATCGGCTAAAATCCGACTTAGTCGGAAGAAACACGCATCTGGGAGGCATTGCTGCCGAGATGTACAACGAATTGCTGCGAAAGCATCAATCGGGAGAGATTCAAGGTATCGCAATAATCCCATCCGCGTTTGAATTTGACGAGCTTTACAATCAACGAACCATTAATCTGGCAAAGTATCTCTCCGGCAAAGGGTATGGAGTAATATATGTAGCGTGGCAATGGCATAGGGGAGAAGTTCTGCAGAAGAACTATCAGTACGTATACAAAAATGTCATACAGGTTCCGCTGTATAGTTTTTCGGAAACTTATTTTCAATTAAAAATATTTTCTGAAATCAACAACAAGAAATATTTGATAATGCTTCCCGCGAAAATATTTTATGACTTGCTGTTCTTTATGAAGGAACATTGCTTTGACGTTTACTATGACATAATGGACGATTGGGAATGCTTTCACAAGGCAGGGCAAGCTCCATGGTATAACAAGAGCATCGAGGAAGCCATAGTGCTTAACGCAAACAGAATAACGGCCGTGTCAACGTCACTGGTTCGCAAGTTTTCTCACTTGAGAACCGATATCGGATGTGTGGGAAATGGTTTCTGTTCGGAGTTGCTGGGTGCCCCAAAAATCGCTTTGGCAGATATCAGGGAAGACGCCGGAATCAACATAGGCTATTTTGGACATCTCACAGACGCGTGGTTTGATTGGCAGCTATTGTTTGAGCTGCTTGAAAAGCATAAGAACGTACACTTGAACATAATAGGCTACGGAGAGCCGAACGAAGTGCGTAAAAAGGCTCAAAAGTATGATAATCTCAACCTGGTCGGAAAGATCAGCCCCAGAGAACTGCGTGAGTACGCCGATCATTGGCATGTTGCGATAATCCCTTTCAAAAAGTTGGAACTGTCGGAAGCTGTAGACCCGATAAAGATATATGAATATTTATACCTTGATCTGCCTGTTGTCGCTACGGGAATTCCACATCTAAAAGATTACCCGTATGTAGAAGTTGTGGATAATAATTCTGAGCTGCTGTACAATTCCATAGTTAAGCAATACGAAAAAAAGCTGGGCAACGAAGTCGACTATTCTGTTATAAGCAGCTTCCTTTCAGATAAGACATGGGATAAGCGATTCGGTGAATTGTTTGAAACTGATTTCCTGTCCGCGTTGTATAAGGAGGAAGTGTAATGAGAGTCCTGTGTGTATATAAATATGCCACTGTGGGCGGCGTGGAGCGGGTCATTCTTAATAGGGCTAGGGCTTTTAAGGAGCACGGTCTGCATGTCAAACAAGATGTTTTCTTTTTCCAAGATTCCGGAGGATTACAGTATTTCCGCAAGTTTATAAACTATTTTCAGCTCGAAGACCATATTGCGGTAGTCTCGGAGATAGAGGAAAAGAACTATGATTTGATATTTTCGTTTGATACGCCGGAGGTTTTTGAATATGTAAGGGATACGTCGAATGTTATTGTGGAATGTCATTCTCCTTATAAAGAGTCGCGGGCGTATCTTAAGTCTATTCCTAAGAACGTCGCTAAAATAGTGTCGCCTGGCGAGGCTTTCATGGAGTCGGTCATACGCGACGAAGTACTGAGCGTTTTTGGAGACAGGCTGTTTGTGCTTCCTAATTTCTATATCAGCAATGCCCATACGAATATACCGCCGGCAAAGATTTGGGCGAAGAAGCCCATTTGCTATGTTGGCCGCATGGATTCCCTCAAGAATACAAAAGAGTTGCTGGATATTTTCACCATAATGCGTAAAAAGCTTGACGACGACTATTTTCTCCTGCTTGTCGGGGATGTCCGGCCGCACTATATGGACATCAAGGATACGATAAAGAAATTGCGGGTTGAAGACAGGGTCGTGTACTTTCGGCCAATTCCTTTTGAGAAAGTAGATGTTTTGTTCACGGCAGTGAAGCTTCACAATGGGATTTTCGTTTCGCCGTCCAGGGGTGAAAGCTTCGGGCTTTCCGCTCTGGAAGCGATGTCAAACAATGTTCCGGTGCTGCTTTCGGAAATTGAATGTCATAAGCCCTTGATAAACAACGATCCGGCGTTTCGATATCAACCCGGCGACATACATGAAGCCGTAGCAAAAGTTGAATATATCTCAGACAACTATTACGATTTATCGGTAAAGGTGAGCCAATTTGCGGCAAAGCATAATAGCGCGTACTTTATCGAGTCTTGGAGAGAATTGTGCGCCGGTACAAAAAATTTGCTTGACACATGCAAGCCTTTTTGATATTCTGATATTGGTGTGAAAGATCATTATCATAGGATAATTATAACTTCAACAAGGCGGGAATATGATAGAATCGCGGCAAAATGTGGGTTCGCCCGCAAAGGGGTTTGTCCCGCAGATCGTGGAATTAATCATCCCATTGTTGCTGATCGTATTCACGCTATGGCAGGGTTCATACTTCCCGATTCAATTCCTGATGATGACAGCGCTTCTGCTGCTTGCGTTTATCTTGTTCGGGAAGTCGCTTACCATAACAAAAGAGGCGGCGATGCTGTTCGCGATATCATTGTTATATTGCGTCAGTTTGCTCGTATTTACGGAAAACCATTACGCCGGATTGATTGAAACGTTGCGCACATTAATTTTTCCTCTGACATTGCTCCTGTTTCTCAATACCGACCCCGGCAAAATGGAAAAAGCTCTTTTTATTGCCTTGCTGTACATAGCCGTACTTGGCCTGCTTGAAGTCTCTTCAGTGATATATATTCACGGTGGAGTCGATGAGAGCGTCGGCCGTTTACACTCGACGATCCAATATGCCAATATGACTGCCTTGCTTATGCTGACCGGCATATTGTATTCAATCAAAAACTATGTTACGAAAAGTAACATCTGGAGCTTGTGCTACTGCGCCGTATTTGCCGTCGCGCTGTACCTGACCGGCTCTAGGACAACTCTTTTGATCGCTCTTGCGGTGTGCGCGCTGTATATTTACATAATATCGCAGCGGCGTGGGAAAATAATCGTTGTATGCGCGTTGCTGTCCGCGATGGGTGTCATTGCGGCACTCGGCATGTTGACGGAAATCCGCATATTCAGGATGTCGGTCTTTGAATCGACCCTGGTTGAGCGCTGGATCACGTTTCAAGACGCGTTTGAAATGCTTCACGGAAGATGGTTTCTCGGGATTGGAGCGGGTAATTGGCAGGAATGGCAGTTGCGCTTTCAGTCCGCCCCGTACTACGTGAGATATATTCATAACTACTATCTGCAATTGCTGCTTGACGGAGGGATACTGGCCCCGGCGCTGTTTTGCGCGGCGACGCTTCCCGCGGCTTACAGGGGGATACGCTCAAAGAGTGTGCATGGCGTGATTCTCATAGCCTTCATGCTCCACTCGCTTTTAGATATCGCTTTCATTTTTGCCGCAGGCGCAATGATAGCCATGTTCTCGCTTTCACGGCTGACCGTCGGCGGTAACACTCTGAATATCGGCAGGCTTCGATACGCTGCGGTTGTTCCGCTTCTAGCGGTGACGGTCTTGCAGGGATCCGAACTGCACTCGACAATGGCGGATACGCACCGTGAAAACGGAAACTTAGAGGCGTCTATGCGCGGATACAAGGCCGCGCTTGCATTAAATCCGCTTAATACGGATTTGTACTTTCGGATGGCACAGTCGACACTCGATATTGGATTAGCGGAGGAATATGTCCGCGCAGCCATTGAAAGAAATCCAAGAGACTCGCGTTCAATAGCGGCGTTAGCGCAAATTGAATCGCGCCGAGGCAACTACGCGGCCGCGCTTGAGTTAAGCGGACGCCTGATTGAGAACCGAAGGTTTTCAGAGGATTACCGGTCACTGCGCAGGGAAATCGCAAGCCATGCGGTGAACAACGCGATTATCGACTATACGGAATACTGGGCGATATTGGCGGAGCTAGACGCTATTCTGTTGTATGTAAACCCGCTCCATACACAGTTTCACAGAAGTGAAATTGTTGATGATAATTAGAAAGATCAAGAATAGGAGGGAAAAGTACGAAGTTAGCAGTAAATTATAACCCGCAACAACAAACATGAGAGGTGGTAATGATGAAAGCGCTTATAGCGACATTATTGGTTAAAAAGTCCAGAATTGCTGTTATCGCGGTTGTATTGGCGATGGTTTTCGTGTTTCCGCTTGTTGTACCGATAGTCGGAAACGTATCGGCGAATGTATATACTGCGCCGCCAGGTGGAAATGTATCGTCGAATGTATATGTTGAGCCGCCTACAGGTGAGCTCCCTTCGGTTGATGCTGTGCCGCTTCCTGATGTAGTTGTCGATATCATCACTCCTGAAATTGATTATGTGGCCGTCACAGGCGCTTCAGTGACTCAAGAAGTCGCGGCTGCGGCTATGGCTGCGGTAGCAGCGACTGCAGCGGAGGCAGCGGCGTCCACAGGCGCGGTAATAACAGCGGTGGGTTCGCCGGTGACTGTGTCCGTCGCCGAGCCGAATACGGTCGTGAATGTGACTCTCCCGGATGACGTTGACGTATCCGCGATAACTACCATGGCGGATTTCAGAGCCGACGGAAGTCTCGTGCCTGTTCCGACGCGTGTAGGCAGTGTAATCGTACTCATCAGCGGCGAAGTTACGCTTGTACCGCTGAATGTTGAAGTGAATTTCACGGATATCGACATGGGCGCGCAGTTTGTGCATGTGACCGATGAGATAAACCTCGCGGCGTCGATGATGATAGTCCAGGGCCGCGGAGGCGGTGTATTTGATCCGTCCGCGCAGGTGACCGGAAGAGAAGCTTCGATCATGTTCCTGAGAGCTATGGGCGTTCCGGTGGATTGGAACACAGCTATGGCAACGGCGCAGGCTCAAGGTCTGACAGGCGGAGCAACCGTCGCGGACGCGCCAATGACTCGTGTAGCGACGGCGCAAATGATTAACAACGCGCTGAACAGCCTTGGCGTGGATATTGAAGTAACTCCGGCGGAAGCCGCGCAAATACTTGCGGGATTCGCAGACCTCGAAGATTTGACGGATGATGAGCTTGTCGCGCTGGCGGTATGCGCAAGGCTTGGCATTTTCCGCGGAGCAGGCGGTAATTTAATGAATCCTCAGGGTACGCTTCAACGCAGTCATATGGCCAGCCTCGTGGTAAGATTCCAGGACGTATTCTTGGGTATGTAGTACGCGAATCATTATAATGTTCTCAAGTTAGAAGAATGACAATCAAAAAGCACAAACTATTTCAGACCGGGCGTTGATAAGACGCCCGGTTTGTGGTAGTATCAGGGTCTAAGAGCCTGTTTAATATCTTTTCACCATTGTCTTGGCGGCTGATTTTCCGCCCTTCGTCGTCCCTTCCTTCTAGCGTACCTTCCAGGTACGCGTCGTCGTCAGCTCCTCCTACGCTGACGCTTCGATGCTAAACGCGTGCCACCGGCATACAGCATCCTAGAATGGCGAAAAATCAGGCTCGCCAATCCAACGGCAAAAAGATATTAAACAGGTAGCGTCAAGAGAGGAAAAGCAGTGGCTATGGACAGTAAGAACGCCGTATCGGCTACCTGGGACGAAGTTGCGAAGCAATATTCCGTAACAATTGACGACGGTGAGTACGAGCTCGCAAACGACATCATTGCCGTACTAAAAAAACACGGAATTGCTCGGGGAAGCAGGCTGCTGGAATTGGGCTGCGGAAGCGGGCATCTTTCCGCGTGTCTTAATATGGCCGGCTATCAAACCGACCTTTTGGATTTTAGTCCTGAATCACTGAAAAAGGCTAGTCAAACATTTGAACAATACGGGCTGCATGGAAACTTCATCCAAGGCGACATAATGCATCTTGACGCTTTCCAGGAAAATGACTACGACCTTGTATGGAACAGCGGGGTAATGGAGCATTTCGCGGACGACACCATATTTGAGGCATTTAGAAATATAAGGAAAATCGCGCGCCGAAGTATTTTTGTCGCAGTTCCCAATCCGATATCGGTTTCTTATCTGCTGATGCGATATATACGCCAATCCCAGCAGGACTGGCCTTACGGAAGGGAGTACCTGCGGTCGGACTATGATAAAGCGATAAAAGCCGCCGGGTTTGAGGATGTATCGGTTTGTTACCTGGGGAAAGCGGCTACAGGGTATAATTTCTATTTTGCTATGAAGGACGCGGAATTTTGCGACTCCTATGCGGATATGTTGGAGCGTGGGTTGCTTCCCGAACATGAGAATTATCTTACAGGTTACTTTGCGTCTATTGCTTCCCGCAGATTATTGTCTGATGAATTATCGGAGGATGCGCCTTCGTTTGACGCCGAATCCATAACCGGAATTTACGAATTGAACGCGGAACGCTACGGGCTTGCAAAGCAACTGAGCAAGGTACGTGAAACGCTGGGTGAGGCCGCAGCGCGTGAGCAGGAGCATATTGCTAATATAGCGGAAACGGAATCAGAGCGCAAGAAACTCGAGAATGAATTGGAATACGCAAATGCGGATTGCCGGCGACTCAGGAGCGAATTAGAAGACTCAAATATAGACCGTCAACAACTCAAGAACCAATTAGAAAGCTCAAATATATATCGTCAACAACTCAAGAGCCAATTAGAAAGCTCAAATATAGATCGTCAACAACTCAAGAGCCAATTAGAAAGCTCAAATATAGATCGTCAACAACTCAAGAGCCAATTAGAAAGCTCAAATATAGATCGTCAACAACTCAAGAGCCAATTAGAAAGTTCAAATATAGATCATCAACAACTCAAGTCCGAGCTGGAACATGCAGCTACAGAACATAATCAAGCTTTAAATAAGCTTGGGAACGAGTTGAAAATTACAAATACGGAACGTCTGCATCTCAGGGACAAGCTGGAAAGCGAACGAGGAAACGCTCAACAGATTATCATTAATGCCTTCAACGCAACAGACCGCCTGTTTAAAATGCGGATATTTAAGATGCTTCATCTGCTGAGCAGGATTATTAACCAGCTTATAAAGGGCGGGTGGGCTGAGAAAAAAGGCTTTTTCCGCTGGCTTTGCGCGCATATTATGCGCCGCCCGTACAGCGACAGGGGATATAACCCGCTTCAAATGATTACGGACGCTTTGAGCGGGGAGCATACACATTCAAAATATATTCAGACTTCTTACAAGGACGATTATAAATCCGAATATACTTCTACAAGCTCTGACAGCGATATTTCTGATGTAAGCAGTTGGGAATTCTTCGGCGCGGAGCCTCTTATATCGGTGATGATACCGGTTTACAACCATGCCGGGTTGATAAGCGCGGCTATTGATTCCGTACGCGATCAAACATACAGGAATTGGGAGCTTATAATCCTCGACGACGGGTCTGAAGATAATCTCGAAGAGGTCTTGGAGCAATACTCCGGCGATCCTCGCATAAGCGTATACAAACAGAAGAATCAAAAACTCCCGACGGCGCTTACGCACCTTCACTCTCTTGCCAACGGTGAGTTTTTGACCTGGACTTCGGCCGACAATATAATGCTGCCGGATATGCTGAAGGCGCTTGCTTCTTCGTTGCTTGAGAATATTGACTGCTCGTTAGTATACGCGGATGTAGCCGTAATTGACGAACATGGAGATTACTATACAGGCGAATATCGCGACAGGGAAAGAGACCCTGAAAGGCCATATATAATCAGATTGCCCAGGGACGCTTCGGCGCTGGGCGCCGAGCCCGACAACTTCATTAACGCCTGTTTTCTGTACAGAAGAGAGGCGTCCGGCGCGCTGGGGGGCAGATATTCCTCTGACCTGGAAGGACTGGAAGATTACGACTATTGGCTGCGCATGTCACGAACCGGGAAGGTAATGCATATTGGAAACAATGAACCCCTATACCTTTACAGAGTACACAAAAACACAATGAGTGAAGATTTATTGAAAAATAAGCAAGAGCAGCACTTTGCCAGAGCTAAGAAGCTGATTCGGTTTGAGGGGAAAAGGGCGGAATTTTCAAAGAAGCCTTGGCAGATTGAAATTAAGTGCGACAGTGTATCTCTTATGGTTGACAGCTATGTTTTCTCAGATAAGAAGATTGCAATATATTCGGATAAGAGCGATGTCGGGGAAACGGCAGGCACAGAGCTTCCTGTCGTTTATGACGGACATAATTTTAATATTACGTTTAAAAACACAAGCTTGAGCATCGCGACCGGGGCGAATGTTAATCCGTTGTGTGTAAAGGCGAGGTATATTAAGCCGGACTTACCGTATTGGGAGTATACGGCGATGGGCGGCAGGAAGGTTATAGGTATTCATTCGGATATCGCGCTGATTAACGTCGATGAATTTTCAAAAATCATTTCCCGAAACGATGATTGCTTTTTTGTCCTTTGCGATACCTCCGACGGCTCCGATAAGGCGAAGCGGCTGGCTTCAAAATTCGAGAACTGTGTCTACGTAGGCAAGCGGGAATTAGGTGAGCCGTACTATATGTACTCTTCCTGGGATGCGATAATGCTTCCCCCTGTTGAAAATGAGTTCGCAAAATATAATTTTGTCGAAGAACGGGTGCTTGCCTGGTCATGCGGTCTATGGCTTATGTACCCTGGAAGCTTGGTAAATTTTGAGGCCATGCCATGTTGCTGCGCGTATTATCAGAATGATAAGCTGCCCAAGGTATGGAAGTTTGCTTCTCCGCGCAGCAATGTGAAACTGATTAACTCATATATCGATGAATTTTCAGTTGAAGGGAGAATCAGAAAGCTTTGCGGTTTGTGCAACGCCATTACCGAGGAACATTGGCTTGACAGACCGCCATTCTCGAAATACGCCATACAAGAGGAGCTTCCCGCAAAAGTCGAAAAATATGCAAACAGCTTTATACCGGCAGGATATATCGGCTTTATGGTAGATACCTTGGACAAGGGCGGTCTTGAGCAGGTAACTGCGCTTCTTGCGATTAGAATGAAGGACAGAGGGCTGCCCGTTAAAATTCTCTGCACATCGTCGGGCGGGGCCGTTGCGGATCAGGTTGCCGCCGACGGCATAGAGGTTGCTGTTTTTGACGGCGACAGGGATAGGATTGTAAGGTATTTGAAAGATAACGTTCCTGATGTCATAAGCAGCCACTATGTTCAGAACTTCTACGATGTTCCCAGGTCGCTGGGTATTCCGGTTGTTGAAACTATTCATAACATGTACGCATATTTCGATTACAATGACTGGAAGAGAGAAGCCGTTAGGTCTAAGTGCTTTGACGCTATGATAGCCGTTTCCGATACCGTCAAAGAATATTATCTCAGGCACAACCCTTCATATGGAAGAAATATAGAAGTCGTAGGCAACGCTGCGGACATCAGGAGAACCGGCAGCGAAACCGGACGCCTGTTCAGGCGGAGTTTTGATATTTTGCCGAATAAATTTGTATTCCTCAATGTAGCTTCGTTTGACGGAAGGAAGAATCATTTCGGGCTCTTGTCCGCGTTCGAGCAGTTCTATAAAGCCGTAGGCAATGATGCTGTTCTGCTTATTGCGGGCAATATACTCGATAGTAAATACTACGGAAGAGTTATCGAATATATAGATACGCTACACTGCAAGAGCAATGTGGTCTGTCTTGACTATATAGATCGTATCGGGGAGGTATTGAACATGGCCGACGCGTTTGTAATACCTTCATTTATCGAGGGATGGAGTATTGCGGCCACAGAAGCCGCTTACGCGGGCTTACCTGTAATCCATAGCAATTGTGGCAGCGGCAGGGAGCTTTGCGGGCCTGATAATGAGTACGGTGCGCTCATTTCGCACCCTCTGGGCGGCCTGGAGAACATTAACCGGGAAAATATCAATTCAGCTATATATGAGGCGGAACAAAAAAATACACGTGAATTGGTAGACGCAATGGCCGTCATGTACAACAACAAGGAGATTTGGAGCAAGAAGCGGCCGTCTGTCCGAGCCCGCGCGCTATGCGAGTTTAATGTTGACAGAATGGTTGACGGATATCTTAGAGTGTTGGAGGCGAGATAAGCTTATGCTGAAAAGAATCCCCGATTTACGTCATAATTTGGCGTTTAATTGCATATTGCTGGCCTTGCTTGGCGTTATTACAGGGCTGCTGTCATTGCTGCTCGGAGCGTCTACGTTTGGCCTGCCAATGTTTGAGACATACTTCCACTCGCCGATGGTGATATTGCTTAACCTGCTGCCGCCCGTCGTCCTTATATTCCTGATGTATTTTGTAAGCGGGCGCGCGTGGGTGGCGTTTTCCTTTCCGTCGCTTGTGGTGCTGGGGCTTTCCGCGGTGCAGTTTTTCAAGGTTCAGATGCGGGGAGACGTGTTTGTGGCGTCCGACATTCCGCTTATGCGCGAGGCGTTCTATGTCGTCGGGGCGGAATTCCACCTGACTCTGCACTGGGAGCTGGTTCTGACCATTGCGGCGTATATCTGCGGGGTCGTGTTCTGTGTGTTTGTGCTGAAGCGCGAAATAAGCAGGGTTTCGGCACGCGTCGCCGGGAGCGCCGTACTTGTAACCGTGGTCGTGCTGCTGTACTCGTTTGTTTACAGCGACGCGGGTCTTTATGACAGGACGGAGGGCGGCTACCCCGCCAGCCCGTGGTCGTTTTCGCAAAGATACATATCGCGGGGCTTCGTGTACCCGTTCATTCACAGCATCAGGTACGCTTTTCCGGCCGCGCCTGCCGGCTTCGACAGAGACGAGGCAAGGCGGATGCTTGCCGAGTTCGAGTGCGGCGTGATTCCAGACGACAAGAAGATCAATGTCATTACCGTCATGCTCGAGTCATACATGGACCTCTCGGCGTTCGGCACGCTCGAGTTCCTTGTGGACGTATACGGCCCGCTGCACAGGCTGCAGGCAGAGTCGGTTTCCGGTATGCTTATAAACAACGTAACCGTCGGCAAGACGATCGACACCGAACGCTTGTTCCTGACAGGGTATACCCGCCTGACCCGCTTTGGCCCCGCGGTCATAGACTATTGGCGCTATTTGGGGGCCGAACACTACAGCTCGGCGGTAAACTCCTACGTACACTACCTTAACTCGCAGGGCTTCCACACCGAAGGCTATACGGCCGCCGCGGGCTGGTTTTACGACAGAGCCGCGGTCAACAGACACCTTGGCTTCGCTGAATATTTCTTCCTGGAAGACTTCGAGAACAGCGACCAAACCGACGAATTCTTCTTTGATACGGTAATGGCGCTGTATCAGGCCCGCGACAGGGGCACACCCTATTTCAGCTTCAACCTCTCGGCCCAGAACCACGGCCCCTACGACAGCGCCGACACGACCGAGCCGCACAAGATCGCCCGGGGCGACCTGTCCTTCGAGGCTTTCAACATTCTCAACAATTACCTTACCGGAATCTACGACACCACCTGGCGTCTTGAAAGCTTCATAAACCAACTGCGCTACGATCCCGATCCGGTGGTCGTGCTTGTCGCGGGCGACCACACGCCATGGATGGGCAACGACGGCTTCGTATACGCCGAGCTTGGAATAAACGTTGACGAGACCACGCCCGAAGGCTTCCTGAATCTTTATTCAACGCCATACTTCATATGGGCCAACTACGCCGCGAGAGCCGTCATCGGAAACGACACATCCGGCTACGGAGGCAGCTTTTCGCCCAGCTTCCTGATGGGCAAGCTCTTCGGCGTCATCGGGTGGGACGGCGAAGCCTATATGCAAGCTCTCGCCGAACTCAAAACCCAGGTCAGCGTCATAAGCGCCCCCACCGGAATGTTCCGCGAACACGGCGTACTGACGCCCGCCCTCTCTCCTGAGGCGCAAGCCTCCTACAACCGGCTGCGAATGATGGAATTCTACAGACTGCACAATTTTGCGCATTAATAATATACACAATGACTAATTTAAAGTATGCGTTTCACATATCTTCCCATGAAATTTGGCGACTAGAATATTGACAATTGTATAACAATGTGTTAAATTAGTAGAAGGCAACTATATCTGACCCAATGATACATACCGACAGCATCGATTATGACACAATTTGTAAACAAGCTTGTAACTCTATTAAACAAGGGGGATAGGGCAGGTAGTATTTTTGTATTTCAAAATAATTCAAATTGCAGGGAGGTTATGGTAATAATGAGAAGAAGCAGAGCAAACAAGCTGATAGCCGTCTTCACAACAATGACGATGCTGTTGTCAAGCTTTGTTATGCCGGTTTCCGTCTTTGCGGATCAACTCAACGGCGGTAATGGCGTCTATAGTGACTATGACGATTATGGTGACTATGGTGCCAATGGCGAAAATGATGCCAACGGCGAAAACGGCATTAACGGTGAAAACGGTGTTAATGGCGAAAACGGCGTCAACGGTGAATATGGCGTTAACGGCGAAAATGGTGCCAATGGTGAAAACGGCGTCAACGGCGAAAATGGCACCAATGGCACCAATGGCGAAAACGGCGTCAATGGCGAAAACGGCGAAGCAATCCTGCCAGACTACGACGACCAACTTCCGCCAAGCGTGGACGGTGGTACAGAGTCCAGGTTTGCTGAACCCGAAATCGTCAATGTAGCGCTGGGAACTTCACTGGAGCATGTACAAGAGCTCCTGTTGGAATTGTTCCCATATGTAATTGTAGTGAACCCCTATAACTTGGTGCTTACTGTCGATATTTCGCGGTGGGATAACCCGGACTACGACCCGGAATTGTCGGAAGTTGGCGACAGCTACGTCTTTACCGCGGTTGAGTACGTCGTAAGCGGCGGCGAATACCCGGAAATGCAGCCTCCGTCTGTTGTGGTGGAGATTGTGGAACCGGTGGGGATTATGCCGCTGACCCTAGCTACTCCGACCGTTACACGGGTATCACAAGGTGCGGGAACAAATGCCCGGATAGCTTTCTGGCCCGAAGTAACAAATGCAGTAAGCTACACCATGTATATCTATGCCCGTCCGATAGGCGCTGGTGCGGTAAGTAACGCACCCAATCCGCCGGAGAGAGTTGCCGTGCTGCGAAATATAGCGCCTGGAACCAGGATGTTGGCTGACCCGCATGCTGTAACTGCTGTCAATACTCTTAACGCTATGAACGCTGCTACAGTAGCAATTGACATAAGGTTTGCGACATTTGAGCCGTATGGTGGTAATAACGACTTTTTGGCGATTCCGAGGCGTCATGACTTCCCGTCAGGAGCTCTTCCGAGAACCGATGCCGCACTCGCGGTAGCCGGCGAACCATTGCTCGGAGCTCAAAGTCACGGCAACCTTATCCCCGGCGCATACTGGGTTAGCGTCGAGGCGGTTGCCGCAGATATGTCGGATAATTCAGTCCCAAGCGCAATACAAGCTTTAAATGCTTCGTTCATAATAGGCGCCGGCCCTACCGACGCTCGGCTGATGATGGAAGCAACGGGCATCACCAGCAGAAACCCGGATGCTCAAGACTTTGTCGTTGTTGATGTTCGTCCCTTGGCCGAGCGCAACGCTGAAGCTATATTCATGTTTACGTTGAATGAAAGAAATGGCTTAGTCCTCCCAGCAGTTGCTGCTGCTACTTCTGAAGCTATTCTGAATCAACATTTCCCTGATTATGACGAACTTATCCTGCTCTACTGACGGGGTGCGGGACGCAGTTTAACTGCAGCTCTCCGGATGGCAGAGATGGGATATACACGAGCAATTGACTTCCAAGGCGTTAATCAGTGGATATATGGCAGGATGTTTGACGACCCCGATGGCGACTACTATGGCTGGTTTAACTTTAGCGCTCTTAACCCCAGTCGGGTAGGGGATGAACTTAGGTGGACAAACGCTCCAGGCGCGGAAGGCTTTAGAGTGTTTGCTTATGACGGCGACCCCGCGAGCGGCGGCACGCAAGTAGCGTACGTAGATCTTCCAGGGGGGCCGGTAACAACAACCGGTGCTAATTCAGGAAATTCCGGAAGCTTGGTACCAGCGTCAGGTAGCACCCTAAGGTATTTTGTAGGCTATGATATTGTAACCGGCCAGCTCAGATTTTACCCGACTGGTGCGGCCAACGTAAATAATATGGACTTTGTACAAGGCACCTTCGACTCAATCGTCGACGAGCTTACTGATCCGGGTGTATACCATTTCCGCATCCAGGCCATATCCAGCCTGAATCCGCGGCCGGTGGCCGGATTACCGGGCGTACACTGGGGCCAGGACTCGCAGCGTTTCACCGCTACGGGCGCCCCGTTTGTGGTTCCCGAAGCAGCGCCGGACAAATTCCTGAACAGAGGAACGGCGGCGGTGGGTGGCTTCCCGCTTGGTCTTTCGTGGACAGCGGTTCCGGGAGCGTATAGATATACGGTATACGCTTTCGACGATGAAAGCGAAGACAACCCACTTCTGGCGGCAAGATATGTTGATGATATAGACGCGCTGTCGCTTGACGTAAGAACCTATTTAAATCGTGATCCCAATCCATACACTGCGTTCAGCGCTCCATACTGGTTCCGCGTACGGGCGTATGACAGCAACGGCCTTGCCGTCAACGATATAAGCGAACCTATGGGGCCGTGGTCGTATTGGTCTGAAACCAGTCCGCACGACAGAGCTGACCTCAATTGGGAACAAAGATTGGCGATGTACAATCAGACGGGCGCGAACGCCAACATTCCGTTTGTTATGATTGATATACGCAACTGGACTACTGAGCGTTCGCAGGGGCATGTCGCAGGAAGTTTATGGGCTCCATGGCATAACTGGACAGATGCCGTAACTGCCGCCCATGCCGCGCTTAATCCTCCCATCGCTCAGGCCACGCCAGCTACTTTCCAGGAGCACGTCTTTACCGCGGTAGCCGTAGCTTTGGATAACCTGACTCCGCAGGAAAGGCTATGGTTGGACGGGCAGCCCGGAGATAATTACATTCGCGTATTCCTGTACTGAGCGGGCGGCGGCAGAACTGTACCTGCCACAGTCGCAGTTGCGACAATGGGATTCCCGAATGTACACGATTTCTGGGGACACAACCAGTTAGGCCCCGCGGGCTTCCCGTTTGAGGGACGCCGCGTTGCGGATACCCCGACACCGATGATATTCAACGACGTTGTTACGTGGCCGGAAGTAGATGTTCAGGGCACACACGGCGGCTACACCGTATTTGCCTTTAGAAGCGCGACGGAAACTAATGTGAACAACGCGTATGCGTATGCTCATACAGACGACACTACGTTCAATGTGCTTACCGATTTTAACCCGCCGCTACCGACGGAAACATTCTTCTTCCGTGTTCAGGCCATGGGTACCGATTTAGCCCCAAATGCTGATTTCCTGATCTGGAACGCTCATCTTCCTTCGGAGCTCAGCGAAAGAGCGATATCTCCTCCGTACGAAGACCCTGACCCTGACCCTGCTCCGCCTGCCGTCCATCCGGCCCCTCCGTCCGGCGGAAGACCAAGTCCTCCGGTGACGGCGCCTCCGCGTGACCCCGCCGCAGTTGCTCCAACGCCTCCGAGCCAGCAGGCGAATATGCCGGTCGGCAGCGCGGTTATGGGTACGGATCAGACGGCCGAGATCATATTCCATGCACTAACAGCGGGCGATCCTGTAGTGATCTCGTTGCCGAACAACACGCGCTACGCGGACTTCCAGTCCAGCGACATCGCGGCTCTTGCTTACCGCGGGGATGACCTCTCGGTTGAACGCGCTGGTGTACGCATTATCGTACCCGGGGACGTTCTCGCAGAGATTTCTCCGGCAAACCTCCAGACATTCCGCATTGAGATCGGTTCCGTATCCGACGCTCTTGTAGATGCCGTCGGAGATGTAGATCAGGGCGACCTCCTGAGCGTATTCTATGTTAACATTATTGTAAACGGAAGCGGTGTCGGCGATCTGAACGCGCCCGTCGTGATATCCCTTGATGCCGCGCAATTCGGTGTCACAGCGGCTACTTACGGCGTAACAGGCGCACGTGTCAACGCGGGCGGAAGCTTCAGCTTGCTGGGTGGCAGCCTGAGCCAAGGCCGCTTCGAGTTCATCACCGACAGCCTGAGCTCTTACGCCCTGCTTAGCGGAGTCACGTTCACAAGCCTCGCGTTCACCGTCGATACCGCGAGCTTTGCGCTCAACGGCGCGAGCCAGGGTCTTGACGTAGCTCCGACCATCATCAACGGCCGCACGATGGTTCCGGTACGCGCAATTGCGGAAGGACTAGGCGCCAACGTCGTCTGGAACGAAGCCGCAAGCGCCATTTCGATAGATCTCGGCGAAACTTCAGTCGAGCTCGCTATCGGCGTCCTTGCCCCAGGTATGGATGTCCCTGCGACTATCGTCGACGGCAGAGCTCTCGTTCCGCTTAGATTTATCTCAGAACAACTCGGCGCCAGTGTCGTCTGGAACTCCAGAGACCAAGGCATCGGTATTTACAGATAATATTCAGTAACAAAAGTGACCACCGGCCAAGCGTCGGTGGTCATTATATTTTCTATGTTTATTTTTGAAAAATTGAGGAATTTTTGAGATTTGTATTGTAAATTCTTCTTGATATCAAAAGTTACATTGGTGATTAAATATTAGGGAAATCAAGGGGGACGATTTATGAGGAAGGAAGAGTTTAGCCTCATTGTAATTGGTGCGTTGATAGTATCGGCGATTTCTTTGTCCGCATGGATTGCATATAGTGAGTTAACAAGACCTACCTCGCCTGTTATTGCTATCGAAAACAACACAATAGCGTGGGATGTAACAGGAATAGGTGATATCACCGCTGGACGATTTATTCGTTCATATGAAGTGCGTGTGGTCATCGGCAATGAAACATTTACTGCAATTGTTGACGGCCCAACGGAATTAGGTGTAACGATTGCTAAAGGTTTAACAACTTTAGATTTGGACAGTGTTCAACAGGCTATAGATAATGCCGAAGTCACGGTTCGTACGGTACGAAATCTTAATTCCGGCACAGGCTTTAGCAGGTGGTCAAACACAGTTATCTGGGTACGCGAGTAAAAAAATTGGTAATGTCGAAAGAAGAAATCAGTTGCTATTTTGTCGTCGAAAACAGTAACTGAACTGTATACTTTGATAAGTAATAGAAATTAATATTATTACTTTGAGCTGCCAATGTTTTTATCGAGTATATTGGATTTTTAGAGACGCTTGGGTATAATGTAATATATCCAACGCTAATTGTATCCCTTCTCTAAGAGCTTGATTTTCTGTATCGTTGACTACAAAATCCCCTTCAAACAGGCCGTAAGAAATAACCGTAGCTGTCCGCAGTTCTTGGCCGACTTCAACTATAGCGGTAGCTACTGCTCCGGTATTTCTACCATGGATTATCCACACCCGGTCTTAACCATCTTCCCTAAACAGGACGGCAGGTGGTATGGCAAAGCTATATTTGATTTGTCTTTTGGAACCTGTACATATGTGGTATAATCGTTACAGATGGAGGGCGAATTAAACCATGTTTAGAATAGGTGAGTTTTCAAAACTGACGCAGGTGTCAATCCGTATGTTGCGATACTATGATGAAACAGGATTGTTGAAGCCTGCGGAAATTGACAAGTTTACAAATTACAGACTATATTCTGCGGAGCAGATTCCTGTATTAAACAAGGTTGTTTTCTTGCGTGATTTAGGATTTAATGTTTCGGAAATATCGGCTGTGCTAACCGAGTGGAGCAACGAATCTATTACCAAGCTACTCGATAGCAAGCATTTGGAAATTCAAGATACGATTAAAGTCGAGCAAGATAAGCTGTTAAAAATCGAGTTAGCCAAAAGAGATATTCAGCAAGAAAAGATAAAAACACACTACAACGTATCAATTAAATCTGTTCCAAGCTATCAAGTGTTTTCGTTAAGGCGGGTTGTTCCGAATTACTATGCCGAAGGATTGTTATGGAAAGAAATATCTGGATTTGTAGACGCAAAGAATATTACTATTTCAGGCAAAACCTTCTCCATCTTCCATGACCCGGATTATAGAGAAGCAGATGTAGACATTGAAGTATGCGTTCCTGTAGCAAAAATGAGAAAAAATTCAGACGGCTTTACTTACAGACATACAGAACCTGTACCAATCATGGCGCGTACTATGGTATATGGACATTTTGAAAACATTGCAAGTGCATATATTGGGTTTGCAAGTTGGCTGCAAGAATATAGTCAATACAGTATGGGCGAGCATAGTAGACAAATTGTCCATCGTGGACCGTGGAATGAAGAAAATCCCGATAAATGGTTGACAGAAATGCAAATCCCATTAGAGAGAATATAGTTTTTCACGCCTTGCGTTCGTGCAAGGCGTTTTTTGCTATTGACTCTCACATGATGGTAGGGTTTAAACTGAATTTACAGGCAAGTAAAAACCATATGGAGGAATCAAAAATGGATAATTTTAGCGTAAACCCTGTCGGGAAAATCAACGTCAATGATGAAGGCATGTTTATTGAGGTTGACAATAAATATCTTCCGGCTATGCAAGCGTTAGATGGCTTTAGTCACTTAAACATTATTTGGTGGTTTAGTGACTATGACAATGAAGATATGAGAGATATTCTCGAATCCCCTAAGCCTTACAAAAAATCCCCGGAAGTAATGGGGATATTCGCTACAAGGTCGCCAATTCGCCCAAATCCGATTGCTTTGTCTGCGGTACAAGTTATCAGCATAGACCATGAAAAAGGCATGATTCAGATCGCCTATATTGACGCGAATGATGGCACTCCTGTATTGGATATTAAGCCATATACACCAAGCCTTGATAAAGTAGAAACTCCGGGTGTACCGGAATGGTGCTGCCATTGGCCTAAAAGTTTGGAGCAGTCGGAAGCGTTCGATTGGGAAAACGAGTTTAACTTTTGAGCAAAGTTTCTACACAAAAAAGCCATAGCCCTATCTTTCGGGGTTATGGCTTTTCTGCTTCATCTCTTTCGGCGTGGGGTTAGGCTGATTGTATTCTTTAATCTTTTTAGCGAAACTGCGTTTTGAGTGATGCTAGTTTTCCTAGCTTCCAGTATCTAGGCTAGATAGCTTATTTTCAAGCATATCGTCAATTGGCCAATACACAACCCTTGAATCTTCAATATCTTTTAGAACATCCTGTACTCTGTGTTTAAATTTACTTCTATCGCCGTAATACGTTACAGCCGCTACTGAGGGATTTTTTTCATCTTAGTGGAGGCTTATTCTACGCTCTAACGCTTATTATTCCTCGCTGCTATCATCGACACCAGCCGTCATAGTCCGCTCCAATTACGTCGCCAATATGTTACGATGGTTGTATTTAGGGCTACGTGGGCTTAGGTTGCCTGTAATGCCGTTAGTGTTATTGGTAGTGATGATGCAGCGGTGTCGGGACCGCAGGTGCGGTCTGTAGTGTTTGGAATATCCCTTGCCGCCGCTTGCTCGTGTTGTTCGTTGCCATTGGTAGGTTGGTTTGCCGCTGACTGTTATGTTGGTTGTTACGGAAGGAACTGCTTCCTCACCATCATGTACTGTGATGCTGGTGGTTATTCTTGGGTTTTGGGCATTGATGCGATTGTCTTGGTTATTGTTACCGCTGCCTGTCACCAGGAACACTGCATCCAAAGGACTTTTGTACACATTAAGACAGCTCTTCCATTTACGTAAACTGCGGTCACTCTGCCGGGGGAGTTACAAGCTCCTTTATCGCCCGAATCATGTTATATAGCAGGAATACGGAAGAAGAGGCGGCAAAAGCAGGCAAAGCAGCAAATGCAAAGCCGGTTGGCCAGCGCAAAATGGTAAACAAGACGCCCACTCTTTGGTTGGCTACGATAATTCCCTCATAGAACAGGATCACACATATACCCAAGATGACAGCGCGCATTAAAATGAATAACCCCTTCTTTATGTGCCACGAAAAATGATCGACAAAGAACGTAACCACTATGTGGTCGCCGCGATAGATTGCCGTTGCCATGCCCAGACATATGCTCCAGGATATCATTAGCATCGAGAAGTCAAGCGCCCACAGAACCGAAAAGCCGAGGAATGTGCGGGTGAAAATGTTAGCTAAGTTAACCAAGAAGATCGAGAAGAAGCAGATTGCGGAAATTGTCCACAAAATTTCGGAATATATGTCCATTATCTTTTTAATCATGACATCACACTCCTCCAAATATCAGATTTGGCAGAAACAAGGTTACTTGAGGAATGTAGGTGACTATCATAAGTACCACTATCATAGCCCCAACAAAGGGAATCACCTGTTTTACCATGCGGTCGATAGGTACACCGGATATCTTCTGAACCACAAACAGCAGCCCGCCGACCGGAGGGGTGCACAATCCAATCGACAGATTGACAACAACCAGGACGCCAAAGTGGATCGGGTCGATGCCAAGGCTTACAGCAATAGGCATAAAGACCGGCATGAAAATTGTCATCAGGGGAAGCGCGTCCATTATCATACCCACGATCAGGAAGAATATGTTTACCATAAGCAAGAACATCAAAGGAGACATTTACATGCCTAATATGAGGTGGGCCAACATTACGTCAACCCGTTCCACCGCCATAAAAAACGTGAATGTGCCAAGTACTCCAAACAGCGCCATGATTGCGGACGCAAATAGAATCGCTTTCTTAAACGCCTGTAAGAGCTTGAGTAACGTAAGGTTGCGATATATGAAAAAACCCACGAGCATCACAAAAGAGCAGGCGAGAATCGAAATCTCCGTAATTGTTGCCAGACCTGACAATACTCCGACTATTATGATCATCGGTGCCAATAAGCCCGGTAGGGCATCCAGAAACACTTTGTACAGCGGCTTCTGCCTGTACTTTGAAGGATTAACCGAAAGATCCATAATACTAGGTTCTGGGTAAGCGGGATATTGTAACTTTCAAAAAACCTTATGAAAAGTCGAACTTTTGAAATCAGGTTGTTACCGTAACGGGTTGTGTATGCATAAATTTCGGAGCCAAAACATCACATGAAATATCATCGTGAATTTTTAATTGATTGAAAGCAATTGTAAATAACCCACAAAAATAATATAATTAATTAGTATAATACGCAGAAGTTAAATCAAATTGTTGCGTTTGATTTTTTGTTGTGATAAAGTTTATATAAAGAATCAGGTATGATGCAAGCGAAAACATAGTATGAATCTGAAAGGAGTAAAACTTATGATTATTGAAACCGACAGGCTTGTATTGCGGGAGCTAACAACGGAAGACCTTGAGGAATTACATAACATTTTATCTGACCCTGAATCAATGCAACATTATCCAAATCCATTTACTTTTGAAAAATCAAAAGACTGGATTGAATGGAATATTGAGAATTACTCAGAATATGGGTTCGGATTATGGGCAGTAATTTTTAAAGCTGATAATAAATTTATAGGAGACTGCGGCATTACAATGCAAAATATCAATGGTGTTATGCAGCCTGAGATGGGATACCATATTGATAAAAGATACATAAGAAAGGGCTATGCAACAGAAGCGGCAAAGGCATGTATGGATTATGCTTTTTCGGTATTAAAATTTCAACAGCTATTTTCTTATATGAAATATACCAATATGCCTTCTCAAAGAGTTTCGCAGAAAAATGGCATGAAATTTCTTACGGATGTATTCGGCATTTGAAAAGTGCAGCGTTTGGCGCCGCGTCCATTTGTTCGTTTAGAGAGTTAAAGTGTTGACAACAGGAACCCATTTATGTGATAATAGCAGGCTAACGGCAGACTGCACGCCCATCCCGCAAAAGGCGCGGGACGGGCATTCAGCCTGCCGGCGCTTCGCGCAGCCTATCACATAAATCCCTCTTGTAAACACATGAAATCTCGTTCTCCAAATGGATGCAGGGTGCTGCATTTTTGGGTGCCATATGTTGCACACCCCGGTGCCAAACGCTGCACTTTTTAATTGCCAAACACATACGGAATATAAGTGTGAGAAAAATGAGATTACAAGGGTATACGGTATTAAAATTAAAGAATATCAGGAGCTTCATAATATAGAATCAATGCAATTTAGGTTTAAAGCAAATTTATGAGCTGTTAGGGTGAAAATAATGTAATTCAGGGAACTTCGCCACAATAATACCGAAGTTGTGGCAGGATCCGTGCTTACGCTGTTTACCACCTATGCGCAATACTGAAATAAATGAATATTACTCTATGGGAATATTCAAAGATGGCGCAGTAGATTAAGTATTAGGGTTTATCATGCAGTTGGGGAAGCTTTTTATAAAAAGCTTCCCCAACAAGTTTTGAATTAATCAGGGGAGAGATATTTTTGAATATAATCGTATTGATAAAGGAAGTTCCGGATATGGAACGCGTCAGGTTTGACAGGGCGAGAGGGGTCATTGACCGAATATCTTCCGAAGGAGAGATAAATCCCCTGGACTTGTGGGCTCTTCAAAGCGCTGTGGACATCAAAAACCGTCACGGAGGATGTGTGACGGCTATGTCAATGGGACCTGAGCGCAGTATCGCCTCACTTAGAGACGCATTCGCCAGAGGCGCCGATAACTGTATACTGCTTAGCGACAGGCGCTTTGCCGGCTCAGATACATATGCTACCAGCCGAGTGCTTGCCGGGGCAATATCCCGTATGAATCCGGATCTAATTATTTGCGGCGAGAAAACCGTAGACGGCGATACGGCCCAAGTAGGGGCCGAGGTAGCCGAACTTTTGGATATACCTCACAGCTATTACGTGGAAAGTATCGACAGCATGGAAGACAGCGGCGTCGTTGTAACGGTATCTGATATATGCGGTTCAAAGCAGCAGCGCCGGATGAAACTTCCCGCACTGATTGCCGTAAACAGAAGCATAGCATATCCCCTGCTCCCTGCTCTTGAAAGGAA
Source organism: Defluviitaleaceae bacterium (assembly GCA_009780015.1). Taxonomy (GTDB): domain Bacteria; phylum Bacillota; class Clostridia; order Lachnospirales; family WRAA01; genus WRAA01. Next base: position 29,821 of record WRAW01000002.1, read on the forward strand.
GCTGGAATCAATTTCGCTGAATGTGCAAAAAATGGGAATTTCCGAGCTGTCCGGCGTGGTCGGAGAGAATGATGCGGGGCTTAACGGATCCCCCACCAAGGTATCCAAAATAGTAATCCCTGATATTGTCAAGAGAAAGGGTAAAATTTTTCAAAACGACGGCTCGGATAACTTTATTAACGCTTTTAAAACCGCAGTTCAAAGGAGGCCGGGCCATGAGTAATTGGGACGGAGTGATGATATTAGCCGAGACACGTGGCGACTCGATACATCCAGTAAGCTACGAACTGCTTGGCAAGGGCAGGGAGCTTGCCGACCAGCTTGGGTGTAGGCTGGACTGCCTTATGCTGTGCGAGAATACACACGCTTCCGCCGAGCTGAACTATTACGGCGCGGATACGGTTTACGCCATGTGTTCGGAATCGTTCAAACATCCCGAAGAAGGACTGTACAAATCCAATATAGTGCCGTTTATACAGGAGCGAAAGCCCGGTATTGTATTGGTTGGGGCGACCAATTTTGGGCGTTCGCTTGCACCGCGCGTAGCCGCGGCCCTGCACACCGGCCTGACTGCCGACTGTACCGCTCTTTCTGTAGGAGCTGACGGCAGACTCGTACAAATACGCCCTGCGTTCAGCGACAACATCCTGGCTCATATAACGACAAACTCCTATCCACAGATGGCCACCGTGCGGCATGGGGAGTTCAGCGCGCCGCCACGCGACCCAAGCAGGAAAGCAAATGTCATAGAAGTTCCGCTAATCGCCTTACAGTACGCCCAATCAGCCATAATCGGGTCAACCGTAAGGCAAGCCCGTGACATAGCCGAAGCCGACGTAATTGTGGCCTGCGGAAGGGGCGTAAAGTCGCCGGAAGACATTGCGATCGCTCAAAGGCTGGCAGAACTCCTTGGGGGGCAAGTAGGATTTTCACGCGCCTTGGTGGACGCCGGCATGGCCGACGCGTCTTGCCAAGTAGGATACAGCGGCGTAAGGGTAAGGCCAAGGCTGTACATAGCCTGCGGCATTTCAGGGGCTCCGCAGCACCTGGCAGGTATGAAGGAATCCGGAACAATAATCGCTGTAAATCACGACGCATCGGCGCCTATTTTTGGAGTTTGCGACATCGGTTACACAGGCGACTTGTATGACATACTCCCGCGCCTGATAAAGGAATTGGAGGCTGGCTTATGAATTCTATCAATAAATCAATAGCCGAAAGCTTGTGCCGCATTGTCGGAGAGGATTTCGTAATTGAGGATTTGGACAAAAAACAATCCTATCTATACGACCAGGTTATGGAAACTGTTAGGCCTGCGGCCAACGAAAATTCTATTGTGGTCAAACCCTCCTGTACCGATGAAATATCCAAAATCATGAGGCTTGCAAATGACAACGCCGTCCCGGTCGTTGTGCGAGGCGGAGGTACGGGGCTGAGCGGAGGGGCCATACCCGTCAGGGAAAGCATCGTAATGTCTATGGAAAGGCTGAACAATATCCTGGAGGTCGACCGCGCAAACATGGTGGCCGTTTTAGAACCAGGAGTTACGTTGGCGGACATTATCGAAGAAATGGATAATCACCAGGGGATATGGTTCCCGGCTCATCCGGGGGATGAGGGTGCTCATATCGGCGGCATGGCAGCCACCAACGCGGGAGGCTCAAGGGCGGTTAAGCACGGTGTTATGAGAAAGCACATCCAGGGTATGGAAGTTGTTCTTGCAAACGGCGAGGTCGTCAATCTGGGCGGCAAGCTCGTAAAAGATAACGCAGGTTATAATCTGATGAATCTGATTATAGGCAGCGACGGCACCCTTGCGGTGATCACCAAGGTCATATTAAGACTTTATCCCGAGGAGAAGTATTCCGGTACGATTATCGCGTCCTTTGAGAGTCTGACGGACGCGTCGGCGGCGTGCCTGGAGATAATTGCGTCGGGAAGCGTCCCCCTTGCGGTGGAATATCAAGACAGAGACCTTTGGAGAGGTACGGCCAGGATGGTCGGCAGAAAGTGGCAGCTTGAAAAAGGAGACGCAGACATCATGATAATAGTCAGCGAACCAGACGAAGAAAAATTCTACTCGACCTGCCGCAGAATATACGAAGTATGCAAAAAAAACAAAGCCTGCGAGCAATATTTCGCCGGCAAAAAAAGCGAGCAGGCCGACCTATTGAAAATTCGCAGCCAAATGTACGAATTCTCCAGGCAAAGAACCAGCCACGCCTTTGATATGGCAGTGCCGGTCGGACAAATAGCCGCTTTCCTGGGCGATTTGCGAAAGCTCTTCGCTAAGTACGATACCACAACCAACATAACGGCTCACGTGGCCGACGGCAACATCCACAATGATATCTTGCTTATCAACGGCAAAACCGCCCCATACGTTGAAGAACTAAAGACAGAAATGTATGCCCTTTGCTTTAGCTATGGAGGCACTATAACAGGTGAGCACGGCGTAGGCAAGCTTAGGCGCAAAGATTTGACAAAACAAAAAAGCGAAACGGAACTTGCTCTAATGCGGGGAATCAAACATACGTTTGACCCAAAAGGCATATTAAATCCAGATACACTGCTGGAATCTACATGCCTTGTGTGAAAGATATGCTATAATAACTTGTAGACTTATAATAGAGTGATGGTGATGTGGTGCAGCAACTTACATGGGATGCCATACAATCAAATGCGATAGCCTTTTCAAAGAAATGGCAAAAAGCCAAAAATGAAGAAGCGGAAGCGCAAGGTTTCCAGCTTGATTTTCTGCGTATCTTTGGTGTAGACGAGCCTATGGCTGTTGGAGATTTTGAGTATAGGGTTCCGCTTGCCGGCGGCAGAACTGGCTATATAGATTATGTTTGGAAAAGCAAAATTGCTATTGAGATGAAGAGCCGCGGCAAGAGTCTTGATGAAGCCTTTACGCAGCTGCAAAACTATATGCAGAATCTTCCCACTGATGAAATCCCCGACCTGTGGATGGTCTGTGATTTTGAAAACATAAGGCTTTGCCGCCGATCCACAAATGAGATATGGAACTTCAAAACCAAAGACCTTCGCAAGCATATCAAACGCTTTGCCGACATTGCAGGCTATGAGACCGAGCGCGACAAAGGCGAACAGATAGAAGTCAACGTAAAGGCCGCCGAAAAAATGGCCAAGCTATATGACGCGCTAAGAGACCACGGCTATGAGGGACAAGAGCTTGAGGTTTACTTGGTGCGTTTACTATTTTGTTTGTTTGCTGACGATACAGGTATCTTCCCCAAGGATAGTCTTTACAATTATTTTGAACGATCCAAGGCGGACGGAAGCGATCTAACCCACCGCATCGCCGACCTCTTTGAAGTTCTAAATATGTCCGAAGATATTCGCGCTAAGAAGTCGCTGCTTTCTGACGAACTAAAGCAATTCCGCTACATAAACGGCAAGCTATTCGCCGACAGACTGCCCCCTGCCGACTTCAACGCCAAGATGAGGCAAACTCTTTTGGAGTGCCTTAATTTCAATTGGAACAAGATAAGCCCTGCCATCTTCGGCGCCATGTTCCAAGGTGTTATGAACAAGTCGAAGCGCAGAGAAATGGGAGCGCACTATACAAGCGAAGAAAATATCGAAAAGCTAATCAACCCCTTGTTCATGGATGAACTTTGGAAAGATTTCGACAAGGTAAAGACCGATCCTGCCGCTCTTGACCGCTTTCACGACAAAATATCTAGGCTAAAATTTCTTGACCCTGCCTGCGGCTGCGGAAATTTCCTTATAGTCACCTATGGCAAGCTGAGGGAGCTTGAGCTTGAAATTCTAAAAATGAAAGCCGGCACAAACCAGCTTATAATAGACATCACGCCAATGTTGAAAGTAAGCGTGGAGCAGTTTTATGGTATAGAACTTGAAGAATTTGCTTGCCAAATAGCTCAGGTTGGTATGTGGCTTATTGACCACCAAATGAATTTGCGTGTGTCAGAACAGTTCGGTATGTATTTTGCCAGGCTGCCTCTATCACAGGGGGCAGTCATCGTACACGGCAACGCCCTGCGGTTGGATTGGGAGAGCATCGTCTCCAAGCACGAACTTTCGTATATACTAGGCAATCCGCCGTTTGTTGGATTGTCACTGCGCAATACTCAGCAACAAGAGGATATGGATATTGTTTTCAAATATAACGAAAGAGCGGGGCGATTGGATTATGTTGCCGCATGGTATAAAAAGGCGTCCAACTTTGTGCGAAATACCTTCATTGAAGTTGCTTTCGTATCCACCAATAGCATTACCCAAGGCGAACAAGTCCCCATTTTGTGGAGTGGCATGAAAGAGAGTGAATCAGAAATAAACTTCGCCCATCGCACATTTATCTGGAGCAACGAAGCCAAGGGAAAAGCAGCCGTCCATTGTGTCATCATAGGATTCTCTCAACGCAACCACAAAGTAAAGCGATTGTTTGAGTACGATTATGAAGGCGAATTAGTAGTACATGAAGTTAAGCACATCAATGGCTATCTAGTTGCAGCCGAAAATGTGTTTGTTGAGTTGCGCGGAAAAGCAAGAGTGGGGTTTCCAAAACTAGTTCAAGGAAGCAAACCTTGGGACGGAGGATTTCTAATACTGTCAGAAGAGGAAAGACAAGAGTTGCTGCGAAAATATCCTGAAACATCGGCGTTTATTAAGCAATATGTAGGTTCTCAGGAATTTATAAATAGCACGAAGAGATATTGCCTGTGGCTTCAAAACGTACCTCCTACTGCATATCGAAATATTCCTGACATTATGGAACGTTTGGACGGCGTGAGAAAGATTAGGCGAAAGACAAAGACTGTAGCAGTACAAAAACAAGCGGATATACCAATGCTTTTTTCGCAAATTCGTCAACCTACAACAAACTATTTGCTTGTTCCCGAAACTTCATCTGAAAATAGGCGCTATATCCCGATAGGTTTTATGCCGCCAGATATTATAGCGAGCAATGCAACTCTTGTCGCTGAAAACGCTACGCTTTATCACTTTGGGATTCTAACATCAAATGTACATATGGCATGGACTCGGACTGTGTGCGGAAGGCTGAAAAGCGATTACCGTTATTCGCCATCGATCTACAACAACTTTCCTTGGCCAGAGGCAAACAACAAACATCAGGCAGAAATCGAGAAGTTGGCGCAATCCATATTGGGCGCAAGGGCAAGCTACCCTGAAAGCTCCCTAGCCGATCTCTATGACCCTCTAACCATGCCGCCAGACCTGCTAAAAGCCCACCAAAACCTCGACCGTGCCGTGATGAAGCTGTACGGCTTCCCCGTCAAGAATTTCACCGAGGCGGATTGTGTGGGGGCGTTGATGGGGCTGTATCGGGAATTGATAGACAGAGGGGAATAGCGAAAAATTAAATAATATTATTGACAAACTATATTTTCATGTGTGAATATATTACGAAGAGGTGTATTGGGATGGATATAAGTGAAAGACAACCAACATATAAGCGACAACGTTTTTTGCTAACGTTTCTACGGCAGCTTAACGGGGATATAACGGCCACAAATTTACAGAAATTAGTTTTTATGTACACTATGGCAGAAGATCCAATACACTATGATTTTGTTCCATATAAGTTCGGTGCATACTCATTTCAACTTGAAGAGGATTTAAGTATACTCCAGCGCGACGGTTACGTGTCAATTAGCGTTGACTCAAAGCGTAGGCAGATTAAAGCACTTGGCAAATACGATCAAAAGCCCTCGTTTGTGATTTGTCCAGAGCGCGGTGATGATCTAATCCGCAAAACATATCAAAAATATCCATACTTCACTATAAACAGTGAAATACTTGGGCGCATATTCAATAAAGCTGAATCGGAACAATATTTGATCGAAAGACAAAGTTACATCAACGAAAATCAAGTTTTATTTACAATTGGGTATGAAGGCAAGAGCATTGAGAGTTTTGTAAATACACTAATACGCAATGGGATACGTAAGTTGTGTGATGTTCGTAAAAACCCGCTAAGTCGAAAGTTTGGATTTTCCAAAGGAAAGCTGCAACATATAATGGAAACAGTCAACATTGAGTATGAGCATTTACCGGAATTAGGCATTAAATCGGATAAACGTACTTTCCTGGAAATGCCAGAAGACTATGAAGCTTTGTTTGAAGAATATGCTAAAATGATGCCTAAACTTGAATCAGAGCTTGAGAAGCTGTATGCATTTTTTAATTTTAATAAGCGTATAGCTTTAATGTGTTATGAATTAGAACCAAAAATGTGCCATCGACATGTCATCAAAGATTGGTTAGTTAGTAAATTTTTGATAAAGGGCAAGGACTTATGATAAGAGAAAAGAAACGAATTTATATTGTTGTTAAGACATACCCAACAATCTCGAAGGAGTACGCCGAACTTGTCTGCACGGCAGGTATACTTGAAGATGGTTCATGGATTCGTCTTTATCCTGTGCCTTTTAGAAAGCTAGATATGGATGAGAAATATCCAAAATATACATGGGTTGAAGTCGAAGTAGTTCGCAACACAAATGATTTTCGCCCAGAAACATATAGGCCAGATTTATCTACGATATTAGTTGGGGCAAGACCGTCCAAAGCTGATTGGAATGAGCGGCGCAGAGTCATTTTCAACAACAAGACGATTTATACCAATCTCAAAGAGTTAATAGATAAAGCAAAGGAAGATGGAACTTCACTTGCTGTATTTAAACCATCAAAAATACTTGATTTTACTATTCAGAAAGTTGAACGCAACTGGGATTCGAACAAATTAGCTCTATTGAAAAGCTTGAGCCAACAAATGAATTTATTTCAAACACCCGAAGAGATTGATGAGGAATTTAAAGTCGTTAATAAGGTTCCGTACAAGTTCTCATATAAATTTGAGGATGGTTCTGGAAAGCAGTCAACTATGATGATTGAGGATTGGGAGATAGGTATGTTATATTTTAACTGTCTCTCTCGTGCAAATGGCGATGAAAAAATAGCAACTGCTAAAGTGAAGCAGATGTATTTTGATGAATTTGCCAAAAAAGACTTACATTTCTTTTTAGGTACAACGAAGCAGTTTCATAACGTTGCACCAAACCCATTTATAATTATCGGCGTATTCTACCCACCGATGCCGATGAAAAATCAACAAATAAGCCTATTTGATTAATTATAGTATGCTGACTACCCAATCAAGATTAAACACAAATGCGAACACCTCTCCGACGAAAAAACATCGGCTAGGGTTCGCATTAGTTTCTAATTCCGGAAGCGGTGGGATTCGAACCCACGGTACCCGCAAAGGTACACCTGATTTCGAGTCAGGCCCGTTATAGCCACTTCGATACGCTTCCATATGTGTCACTTATAATGCGCCAAACTGCTTTAACATGCTTGATTAATACAGGCACTTAGACATGATACATTAACTATCGAGAAAAGTCAATATATTTGTTATCGGGAGGGCGTTGCATTAATTATCCTCTTTTTATTACCCATAACTTGACACTGATAAATTTCTGTCGTATAATTATTAGTGATATAAAAAAGACGGTTTTATGCGTCTGCACTCTTGCAGCCCAAAACCAAAAAAAGGGAGGGAAATCATGAAAATTGCAAAAAAGCTGCTATCGGCAGCAGTCCTGGTACTGGCTCTGGGCATATTCATCCCCGTAGTGTTGTACGCAAATGAAGTAAGCCTAACCATCGACGGCGTTCAAGTTAATTTTGAGGATCAAAGACCTGAAATTGTGGACGGCAGAACCCTGGTTCCTGATAGGGATGTCTTTGAAGTTCTCGGTTTTGAAGTGGACTGGGATCCGGACGCCGAAACCGCTATTCTAACAGCCAGAACAATTGAGCCGGATTTCGATTGGGATACCCAGCATCTTGCCTTTAGATACCGTGACGTTGAAGTGCTTATTTCTATCGGAAGCAGCACCTTCACTGTAAACGGAGAGGAATATGAGCTGGATGTGCCCGCCCAGGTTATTGGCGAAAGAGCCATGCTGCCCATTCGCGCCGTGCTTGAGAGTGTAGGGCATTTTGTTGACTGGGACGAGGATGCCGGCAATATCATCGTAAGAAATCTGTGGGGCTCAATGGACTTCAATTACACCCCCGGCGCCCTTGAAAACCAGCTTGCACCCCCATCTCCCGGGGAATATTTCGCCATTATGCACACCAACTTCGGCGAAATCCATCTGCGCCTTTTTCCCGATCTTGCGCCCCTTACCGTGGAAAGCTTCGTAACTCACGCTCGCGCCGGCTATTACGACGGCGTCACCTTCCATAGAGTCATTGACTGGTTTATGATACAAGGCGGCTGCCCCTATGATGATCCGGAGCGCAACAGCCAGGGCGGCGAAAGCATTTGGGGAGTTCTCTTCGGCGATGAAGGTACCACCAATCTCCGCCATATAAGAGGTGCGCTCTCCATGTCCAACCTTGGGCCCCACACCAATCGAAGCCAATTCTTCATAGTACAGATCGATGGACTGCGTCCCGGTGAGCTGGCGCATCTTCCGCAAATTCAGACATCAGAGCAGTGGGAGTACAGGATTGCCAACCAAGACCAATTGGTTCCCGACCTCGGAATTGATCTTGAAATCTATTACAGGGATTTGTTCCCCGCTTCTTTCGGCGAACATCTTCTGGCCTACGGCGGAGTCCCCCATCTGGACTTCAGACATACAGTATTCGGTCAAGTATTCATAGGTATGGACGTAGTTGACGCCATAGCAGCCGTAGAAACCGACGATGTAGACCGCCCCCTTGAAGACGTCATAATTGAAAGAATTGAAATACTGCAATTTACAAATTAACTGGAATCCAGCCGCAATATAAGCTAAACAGAGAGGGACGGCTCTTGTTATAAAGAGAGCCGTCCCTTATATTGATAAAGCAACCCGGTATGTTACAATAAATACATGGATAACGAACTCAAAACAAATACCATCTTTCTTTATTCCGAAGGGGAGTACCAAATCTGTAAAAAAGGCTAGAGAAAGGCATGTAAGGAATGTGAAGAAAATATATGCCGAACAAAGAATTGCCGGGATTAAACCAAAGAAACGAGGCCGCAAACATGGAAATCAAAGGGATATATCTTTGGAGCAAGAAAGACAAATCCCAAATATCATTGTAGACAAATGTCCCGAGCAATTAAAGCTCCCTGGATATATGTGTACAAGAGCGGGTATAAGGAATTTAATAAAGCGCATGTGTGGACTTGACATACAATTATCCAAATTTGGGGTTAGGGTGCAAGCGTCAAAAAAGCGGCGGCCATATACTTTACGGTATGGCCGCCTTTATTTGTTTGAAGTTCTAATACCTACCTTTGATTATAAAGAAAGACCCGCGAATCTCCCCCGCGATTTTTGACTTTTGCCGCGCGAATTTGAATTTCTTCTCCAGTTCGGCAGGTACTTCCATCCCCATAGAAAGTTTAAGGCCGACGGCGCTCTTGGCGTCGTTTTCCAGAGCGTACATTATATTTATCCCAAGACCGTCCTCGTAATAAACATAGGTTATTTTAGCGCTTTCTATTACAAATTGCGAAGTCTCCAAGGGTTTTGCCGCAAACTCAATATCCCGTTCTTCTTTCAGAATCCTGTTTACATATTCCATAATTTCAGGCGTCTCATCGGCCGGCTTGGTAGTAAATGCGTGTCTGTGCTTGTTCATATAGTAACGCGCTTCGTTGGCACGCAGCCCGGCAAGGGCTTTTGCCACCGGCGAAGATTCCAGTCCAACCGTGGATACTTTCTCAAAATTAACTACGTATGACATTGCTGCCGCCTCCCGTACTTATCAATGCAGTATATCATATGTTCTTTTAAATTCTCAATAACAATTTCTAAAAGATGCCGCTGGTCTAAAATAGTGTTGAAAAATGCATATGTCTTGGAGTATAATTGGATTATGAGCCTACAATACATATTCGGCGGGTCGGGCGCGGGAAAGACGCGCCGCTGCCTTAGCGAAATAACCCAAGCGGCACGCGACAGCACGAAGCCGCTTATATATATTGTGCCCGAGCAGTTTACGCTTGAGTCGGAGCGTTTGCTGTGCGATTTTTCACCCAGCGGCGCGATAACTTTGCCGCAGGTGCTGAGTTTTCAGCGTCTCAGCTACCATACATTTTCAAAGACGGGAAAGTTGGCCGGAAAGCTGCTGGATGAAGTCGGTAAGAAGATGCTTCTGCAAAAACTACTCTTGCGCCACAGGGACGAGCTGGCTTTTTTTGCGCAAACCGTTGAAAGAGATGGTTTCATCGACTCGTGCGACCGGGCATTCCGCGAATTTGCCCAGTACAACGTCACGCCGGAGGAATTGGCCCGCCGTGTCGCCCAGGTTTCTCAGCAAGATGGCGGGCGCGGCATACTTGGCTATAAGCTTGCCGACATAGCGCGGCTTTACGAACTGTTTACGGCTTATATCAGCGAACGTTATATAATTACCGAGCAAGCCGCCAACTTTGTGCCGGACAAGCTTGCCGCGTCGGACTTTCTGACGGGCTGCCGGGTCTGGATCGACGGTTTCACAGGTTTTACGGCTCAGGAGTACGGCATTATCGGCGGGCTTTTCTCGAAAGCCGAAATTGTCAGTGTGGCGCTTTGTATCGAAGAGCCTCACACAAGCTATTCAAATATCTCTGAAAATGACCCAATGTCGCTCATGAAACAGTGCGTCACGCGGATTACGGAGCTTGCGCGCTTGAGCGGCGTGCCGGTGCTTGAACCTATACGATTGACGAAGAAGTGGCGTTTCGAGGATTCGCCGGATATGGCGTTTTTGGAGCGGCGCTATCTTGATTACAATGTGCATACGTTCGACGGCGTGCCGCATGGCATCTCTATAACGGGAGCGCCCGGGGTACATGCCGAGGCGGAACAGGCCGCCGCCGAAATAATCGCCCTTGTGCGCGGGGAAGGGCTGCGCTTTGCCGATATAGCACTGGTGTGCGCGAATCCCATGGCCTACGAGCGTGAGATACGAGCCGTATTCGCCGCCCATGACATACCTTTCTTCCTGGACGTCAGGTCTGACATAGCCCTGCACCCGCTGACCCAGCTTGTCTGTCACGCGGCGAGCGTGCTGGCCTATGACTTTCGTCACGAAGACGTGTTCGCCTTTCTCAAGACCGGCTTGACGCCGCTGAATCGCGACGAAATTGATCTGCTTGAAAACTATGCCGTCAAGATGGGCATACGGGGTGGGAAATGGCGTGCCAAGACGTGGACAAAAGGCTTTGAAAATGAATATTCCGAAGAGTGCCTGAACGATCTGCGAAAACGGGTAGTCAAGGCTCTGCAGCCTTTTGCGGGAAAGCTGAAGCGCGGTAAGTCCTCCCCCATCCGAACCTATGCGGCGTGTCTCTTTGACATGCTCGAAAAGCTGGGAATTCCCGACCGCACGCATGACGGTGAAGCTGTCTCCTTCATGCAGGTTCTAGACAAACTGACGGCGATACTCGAGAAGATGGTCGAGATAATGGGCGACGAGGAGGTTCCGCCCGACGGATTCGAAAAGATACTGCGAATCGGCGTCAAATCGGCCGACTTGGGAATAATCCCGCCGACGCTTGACCAGGTTATAATCGGAAGCGCCGAACGCACGCGCCTGCCAAAGATCGCGGCCCTGATCGTGCTCGGAGCGAACGACGGCATCCTGCCGGCCAAGAAGGAGGAAGACGCCATTCTGACGGATAGCGAGCGCGCCACGCTCAGCGCCCTCGGTACGCAGCTTGCCCCCGACAGCCGCACGCAGTCGTTACAAGGGCCGTTTATGATGTACGGCATGCTAACGCAGCCGGAGCGCTTCCTGCGCTTGTTCTACCGCACGGACAGCAGCGACGGCCAGGCGCTGAAGCCGTCCGTAATAATCGAAAGGGTCAGGAGCCTCTTCCCAAAGGCAGCCGAATACTTGATCTCCGACGCCGAATATCACAGACCGGTCACAACGGCTAAGGCCGTGTTCTCGAGGATAGGCGCGGCTCTTAGACAACTGCGCGTGGGAGGCTCAGCTACGGACTCTGAGACGGCTCTCTTGAAATACTTTCGGGAGTCCCCCGGATTCGCCGAGAGGCTTCTCCGGCTGGAGCAAGTATCGTTTGAAAAAACTTCGCGCAGGTTCCTTTCGCAAAAATCAATAGACATGCTGTATTTTAGCGAAATGTTCTCCGACATATCGCGTCTCGAGCGATACATGCAATGCCCCTTCGCATATTTTGCGCACTATAACCTGCGCCTTCGCGGACGCCGGCGCTTCGCCGCCGGAGCGCCGGATTACGGCAGCTTCTACCACGAAGTACTCAAGGACTTCGGCGCAAGTCTGGCCTTGCATCGCTTGGACTGGCGCGAACTTAGCGTCGGTCAGATAGACGAGCTGACCGGCCAGGCTGTGGCCAAGATCGCGCCGCAGCTTGCAAACGGCGTGCTGTTGAGCACTCCACGATATGAGTACATTGTCGGGCGCATGGCTCGTATTGCCAAGCGTTCTATATGGGCGCTGACCCAGCACCTGCGCCGAGGCAGCTTTACCCCCGTTGCCAGCGAACTGGGCTTCGGCGTGAACGCCGCGATCTCCGGCATCACTATCGAAACGGGCAACGGCCGCAAGCTGATGCTCCAGGGTCGTATAGACCGCGTCGACATATTCGACTCCGGCGGCAAGCGCTACGTCAAGGTCATCGACTATAAATCCGGCGGCGCCAGTTTCGATATATCCGACATATATCTGGGAACGCAGTTGCAGCTCATGACCTATCTCGATATATTTATGAAGACCGGGCATGAATACCTCTCGGACGTCGGCGGGGCAGCTCAGCCGGTTCCGAAAATGACCCCCGGCGGCGTGCTGTACTTCAAGCTGGACGACCCCATCCTGGACGAAGACAAGCTGAGAAGCGGCGACGTGCTCGAAGAACTGCTGGGAAAGTTCAAGATGACCGGCCTTGTGCTGGCCGACGACGATGTGATAAACGCCATGGACTCCGGCTTAACCGGACGCTCAAACATTGTGCCTGTTCACATCAAGACCGATGGAAGCTTCTCTTCAAGGGGAACAAAGGTCGCCGACGAGGAAGAATTCACAAGGCTTCGCGCCGCGGTCACGACAAAGGCGGCCGAAATCGCAAGGAGAATGTCCGACGGCGACATAGAAGTCAAGCCCCTGGCCAAGCCTAATGGCGCGGTCTCTTGCGATTACTGCGGTTACGCGAATATATGCCACATTGAGTTTTCACGCTAGGATGTGTCGTCAATAGATTTTTCGGAATTTTGTTGGTCGAATTCCACCCCACGAAGCCAAAGTCAGGCTTTATGGGGCCCTGGGTCGTCGGTTGCCCCTCCTGCGCCGGTGCTTAGGATGCTTAAACGTGTGTTGCCGACACATAGCATCCTTGCGTACCTTTCAAGTACGCGGGTTGTCATCTCCCGGATTGGCGTAAAATCGCCTCAAAATCTTCCCGAAAAACTATTGGCGACACACCCTAGATAAATTTTGAAAGGGGCTTCCTGATTCCGATATGATATTAGACTACTTGAAAGCTCGCGCGGTAAAGGATATCTATCCCTTCCACATGCCGGGGCACAAGGGCAACTCCGACTACTTCCGCGACATCGATCATATTCTGATGGACATAACAGAGGTGCGCGGCTCCGACAACTTGCGTCAGCCGAGCGGCATTATCAAGGATGCGGAGGATATGCTGGCCAAAGCCTACGGAGCAAGCCGGAGCCTGATTTGCGTAAACGGTTCAAGCGCCGGGATGCTGGCCGCTATGCTGTATGCAGCCTGTGACGGCGAAAAGGTTGTGGTGGCGCGCAACAGCCACGTCAGTGTCCATAGCGGGCTGGCGCTTTCCGGTGCGCTGCCGGTGTTTGTGTATCCGTCGGTTACGCCATACGGCTTCGCCGGCGGGCTGAGTCCGTCCGCCGTCGAGGAGGCTCTCGCCGCGAACGGTGATGTCCGAGCCGTGTTCATCACAAGTCCGACATACGAGGGCCTTTGCAGCGACGTAGCCGCAATCGCCAGGACAGCGCGCTCCCACGGCGCGCTCCTGATAGTTGACGAGGCTCACGGCGCGCACTTTGGACTACACACGGACTTTCCCGGCAGTTCTACGGTGCACGCCGACATCGTCGTGCAATCCCTGCACAAGACCATGGTCGCGCCAAATCAGGCCGCCGTAATACACGCCGGCCCAAACATAGACGCCGAGCGCCTCAAAGCCTGCCTGAACATGGTTCAGACCACCAGTCCGTCATACATAATCATGGCAATGATCGAGCGCTGCGCCGCAATAGCCTCAGACCCTGCGGACTTCCAGCGTTATGCCCGCGTGGTCGGCTCGTTTCGCGCCAGCCTTGCCATGCTTGAAAACATCAGATTGGTAGGATCAGATATACGCGGCAGTTACGACGTACACGACATAGATGCCGGAAAGCTGGTATTTTTGGCCAGGCGCGGCGGCGGACAGGATATTTACCGCTATTTGCTGGAACAGCACCGGCTTGAGCTGGAGATGTACGGTCTGTCCCATGCTGTGGCCATGACAAGCATCGCCGATACGGAAGCCGGTTTTTCCCGCTTGTACTACGCCCTGCGCGAACTTGACAGGAAGCTTGCATCCCACGCGGAAGCGCCCACGGATATAACCGATATTTACGCAATAGGCTCAGTGATACCCAAACACTCCGCCACGGCGATTTCTCCGCGGCTTGCCCAGTTGCGCCCCTCACATCCCTGCGGTCTTGACGAAGCGGCCGGAAGGATATGCGCGTCTCCCGTTACGCCATACCCCCCGGGTATACCGTTGCTGCTCCCCGGTGAAATAATTGAAGAAAGTACCATACACCACTTGAAAAAGTTGGCGCATAGGGATATAATGATAGACGGTATATTCGACGGGAAGGTAAAGGTTGTAAGGGATGGAAATAGGAATTAGCATCCAGGAGATTATATATGCCGCCATAGCCGCGCTGGTTATTACGTGGATTGTGGAATTCTTCCTTAGAAGTTTTCGCGTGATGTTCGCGCGGACTACCATTTTCGAGTACAAGCACAGCGACTTCGAGTGGATTGTAAACAAGTGCTACAGCCTGTTTCCCAAGGATGCCGTGTTGTTTAAGGGCAGAACTTATTCCCGCGGCGAGACGGTTCGCATAATAACGCTGGAGCATAAAGTATTCGAGGGAAGCCTGGTTGGGCAAAACTATGACAACATGATCTGCCTGCTTACGAGGAAGTACATTATTACGCACGATTTGTCAAACATTAAGGAAATGAATATTATCGAGTAAAACTTATGTTGAACACAGGTTTTACAAGACCTCGGATGAGGATACTCTCATTGTGGATCGAATGATGAGGCGGTGCTCATTGTGGAAAAGATAAAGCTGATATTTTTTGACGTCCAGAACAGCGGAGAAGACTTTCTGGACGGATTGCGCAAAACCCCCGACTTTGACGTGGCTTTCAGGGTAAACACGCTTTCCGCCCTGACGAACGCCGTCAAATCGACCAACGCGGTCAAGTCGGCGGCGGTTTTGTGCCTTTACTGCGGCCAGAATTCAAGTGTACCGCCGGATGTTCTCGCGTATATATCAACCGCGGGGCTAAAGTCTATCGCTGTGTGCGAAAACGTTCCGCAAGGCTTTAGCTTGCTTAAACGCGGCTTTAGTGATATGATTGTTTTTGACAGAAATAAGACAAGCTTTTTTTTCAAGTCGCTTGCGTCCCGGGCAAGAACAATCATTGCCGAGGCCGCGGTCAAGCGGACGCTTAAAAACGATTTCGGAACGCCCGTAAAACTTGTGATAGCCATAGGTTCTTCAACCGGCGGAACTGAATCCGTGGTCAAGATTTTGGAGAGATTTCCCGCGGACATGCCGCCGGTACTGCTGACCCAGCACATGCCCCCGATCTTCACAAACCTGTTCGCAAAGCGCATGAACGGCCTGTGCAAGATGACCGTGTGGGAAGGCAACGACGGCGACGAGATAAAGAACGGCTTGGTACTGGTGGCCCCCGGCGAGCGCCAGATGGCGCTGGAACGGCGCGGCGGACGGCTGGTCGTAAACTGTACGGATGAACATCAGGTCTCCGGCCACTGCCCTTCGGTGGATGTGCTCTTTAGCTCGGTGGCCGCGGTATCCGGGAAAAATGCCATAGGCATAATCCTTACGGGTATGGGCACCGACGGCGCTCAGGGGCTGTTAAAGATGTATAAATCCGGGGCGTATACAATCGGCCAAAACCGGGAATCGTGCGTTGTATACGGTATGCCCAAGGCGGCTTTCGACATGGGCGCGGTGGGCATCCAGCTTCATTTGGATAAAATAGCTGACGAAATCCTGGCGCAAGTCGCTAAGATAAAATAGAAAGGATTGAGATCATGAGTTTTATAGCAAGCATTAAGGAGAGGGCAAAGGCCGCAAACAAGAAGATCGTGCTGCCGGAATCCTACGAAGCGCGCAACTTGGCCGCCGCCGCCAAGATACTGGAGGAAGGAATTGCCCAGGTAATCCTGATTGGTGAAGAGGCTAAGCTCAAGGAAGCCGCCGCCGGTCAGGACATCAGCAAGGCTATCATAATCGACCCTTCAAACTATGACAGAATGCCCGAATTGTGCCAAAGGCTCCACGAGCTCCGTAAATCCAAGGGACTGAGCCTTGAGGATGCCGAAAAACTGCTCAAGGAAGACCCGCTTTACCTGGGCGTAATGCTGGTTAAGGAAGAGATCGCCGACGGCATGGTCTCCGGCGCGATCCATGCCACAGCCGACGTGCTTCGCCCAGCGCTGCAGATACTAAAGACGACGCCCGGCGTCAGCCTTGTGTCCTCGTTCTTTATAATGGTCGTGCCCAACTGCGAATTTGGTGACGACGGAGTGTTCGTATTCTCGGATTGCGGCCTGGTGCAAAACCCGAACGCCGAAGAGCTGGCGGCCATCGCCGTTTCATCGGCGGCGTCCTTCGAGCAGATAATGGGCAAGCAGGCGCGCGTTGCGATGCTCTCGCATTCCACCAAGGGGTCTGCTAAGCATGCCGATGTGGACAAGGTCGCCCAGGCAACCGATATCGCCAAGAAGTCCAACCCTTCGCTGCTTCTGGACGGCGAACTGCAGCTTGACGCCGCCATCGTGCCCGCTATCGGCGCGTCGAAGGCAAAGGGCTCCGACGTGGCGGGCCGCGCGAACGTGGTAATTTTCCCGGATCTTGACGCCGGAAACATAGGCTACAAGCTGGTAGAGCGTCTGGCAAAGGCGGAAGCGTTCGGCCCAGTGACCCAAGGCATCGCCAAGCCCGTCAACGACCTGTCCAGAGGCTGCTCCGCCGACGATATAGTGGGAGTCGCGGCCATAACCGCGCTGCAGGCCGCCGCAAAGTAATTTTGATTGATGGGAGGGGAGGCTCTTGAATAAATTTGAAGCTAAAGCTCTTTTCAAAGCAATGAGAATACTTGTCAGAGACAAAAACTTGGAAGGTTTGGAAGAGGTCATCGACGGTACTTGAAGAAATTGACCAAGGCAAGAAACATACTAAAAAAAGGTCAGATAAAACACAGGGGTAAAGGAGTATACGAAAATTATGAAAATACTAGTACTGAATTGTGGTAGCTCATCTCTTAAATACCAACTTATCGACATGTCGAACGAGAACGTTCTGGCCAAGGGTCTTTGTGAGCGCATCGGCATTGACGGCTCCAACATGAAGCATTCCCCGGCGGGCAAGGACGACTACAAGGTCGAGACGCCAATGCCTTCCCACAAGGACGCGGTTAAGCTCGTGCTGGACGCGCTGGTTGACGGCAGCCATGGCGTAATCGCGAATATCGGCGAAATTAACGCTTGCGGTCATAGAGTGGTTCATGGCGGAGAAGACTTCGCGCAGTCGGTAGTAATCTGCGACAAAGTAAAAAAGGCTCTTGAAACCTGCTCCCAACTGGCTCCGCTCCACAACCCGGCCAACATCATAGGCATAGAGGCTTGCGAAGCCCAGCTCCCGAACGTTCCGCAAATCGCCGTGTTCGATACGTCCTTCCATCAGACGATGCCCGAGAAGGCGTATCTTTACGCTCTTCCTTACGAATACTACGAAAAGCACAAAATCCGCAAGTACGGATTCCACGGGACAAGCCACCGCTATGTTTCGCAGGAAGCCGCCAAGCTCCTTGGAAAGCCGATTGAAAGCCTGAAGCTAGTTAGCTGCCACCTTGGAAACGGAGCAAGCGTGTGCGCCATAGACGGCGGCAAGTCCGTCGACACTTCCATGGGTCTTACGCCGCTTGAAGGTCTGGCCATGGGAACCCGCTGCGGCGACCTTGACCCGGCTGTCCTCACGTTCATAATGGACAAGGAGGGGCTCAGCGCTCAGGCTGTGGTCGACGTGTTTAACAAGAAGTCGGGCGTGCTTGGCGTGTCGGGCGTTTCCAGCGACTTCAGAGATGTCGAGTCGGCGGCGGCCGGAGGCAATGCCCGCGCTCAGGCCGCGCTTGACCTTTACTATTATAGGGTCGCCAAGTATGTAGGCGAATATGCCGCCGCGATGAACGGCGTCGACGCCATAATCTTCACGGCCGGTCTTGGCGAAAACTCAAAGGATGCCCGCGCGAAAATCTGCGGCTATCTTTCATACCTTGGCGTAGAAGTCGATTCCGCCAAGAACGACGTTCGCGGCAAAGCCGCCGATTTCAGCGCGGACGGCGCGAAGGTGCGCGCCCTGACCATCCCCACCAACGAGGAGCTTGTAATCGCGCGCGATACAAAAGAATTGCTTGACAAGTAGAATCAATGTGATTATAATTCAATGATGATAATTGACGTAAAATCACTGAGAGTAGGCGTGCCGCAAGATTTCGAGTGCGTTTCGCTTAGGAGCCTGCCGGAAAGTTACGGTGCGACATCCCCGTGTCCGTCAAGGATTCACGGGCGGGTAACCAAGGTCGACACCGGCGCAGTCGTATGTGAAGGCGAGTTGACCGCAAAGCTCAGGTTCGAGTGCGGCCGCTGTCTTGATGCTGTCGAGCACGAACTGTCCATGGGTTTCCAGGAAAAAATTGAGCTGGCGGCTCACGACGACGTAATCGACATATCCTCTCTCGTAGACGAAAATATTATCCTAAATATTCCGCAAAAAGTTCTTTGCGGCGAAGAATGTAAGGGGTTATGCCCTGTTTGCGGCGCAAGCCTGAACCTGCGGGACTGCGGCTGTGAACGCGGCGGCGACTCAAAATTTGCCGCACTAAAGAACTTGCTACAAAGCGAAGGAGGTGAACGCGATGGCAATTTGCCCAAAAGGTAAGTTATCGAAAGCCAGACGCGACAAGAGAAGAGCCCAGACCTGGAAGATATCGATGCCAAACCTTGTTAAGTGCAGAAAATGCAGTGAGCTTGTGATGTCCCACAGAGTTTGCAAGGCTTGCGGTTCCTACAATAGACGTGAAGTTGTAAAGGTTGACTAAGCTTCCATGATAGACGGCAAATATGTAATAGCATTGGATTCGATGGGCGGCGATAATGCCCCCGCAGCGATTGTTGCGGGGGCGGTTGCCGCGTCCCGGGCCAACCAGGACGTGATGCTACTGCTGGTAGGCAAGGACGACGCCATATCCTCTGAGCTGAAAAAACATGATTACGACAAGAGCCGCATAAGAATAATCAGCGCGGCAAGCGTGGTTACGGACGACGACCACCCCGCCGCAGCCATAAAGTCCAAGAAGGACTCCTCGATGGTTGTCGGCCTGAACCTGCTCAAGTCTAAACAGGCGGAAGCCTTTGTAAGCGCGGGAAATACCGGAGCGCTGCTTGCCGGTTCCACTCTTATCGTCGGGCGGACAAAGGGTATCGAGCGCCCCGCCATTGCGACGGTTATCCCGACCACTGAGCGGCCCTTTCTCCTGATTGACAGCGGAGCTAACGTGGACTGCAAACCCTCATACCTTGCGCAATTCGCCATGATGGGGGAAATTTATATGGAATCCGTACTGGGTGTGGAAGCGCCGCGAGTCGGCCTCGTAAATATCGGTACGGAAGAGGAAAAGGGAAACGCGCAGGCCAAGGAAGCCCACCAGCTTCTACGCCGGTCGGGGCTGAACTTCGTCGGCAATATCGAAGCCAAGGAACTCCCGTACGGCGCGGTGGATGTAGCTGTCTGCGACGGCTTTGTCGGCAACGTCGTCCTAAAGCTCTTCGAGGGTCTGTCCAAGGCGATACTAGGCATGATTAAGAACGCGCTCTCATCAAGCCTTACGGCCAAGATAGGGGCTCTGCTGTCCATGAGTGCGCTCAGGGGTCTAAAGAAGAGATTCGACGTGAGCGACGTCGGCGGCGCGCCGTTTTTGGGCCTGAACTCGCTGGTTGTGAAGGCTCACGGCTCGTCGGACGCCCGCGCCGTAACCGGCGCGATAAACCAGTGCGTTATATTCATATCCAGCGACATAATCACCAAGGTTGAGCAAAACTTGCTGGCCGGTGAAACCGCCTCCAAGCAACTACAGCCTGAAAAGGAGAATGACTAATGGAATTTGAAAAGATTAGATCAATAATTGCCGATCAAATGAGTATTTCCGAAGATAAAATAACTCTCGAGACATCCTTCACAGACGACCTCGGAGCGGATTCCCTGGACATCTTCCAGGTAATCTCCGAGCTTGAGGAAGAATTTAATATGGAATTTTCTAACGACGCCGCCGAAAAAATTAAGACAGTAGGGGACGCCGTTGAGTATATCAAGGAACACGCCGGGGAATAGTTTAATAAACAGGGACGAGCCGTGATTCACGGCTCGTCATGCCATTCGCGGGTGTGTTGATTTATGGACAGTTCACTGCTTAATTACGAATTTAATGACAATATTCTTTTGGAGTTGGCGCTTACGCACAGCTCTTTTTCCAATGAGAACAATCTCCCGGCCAGCAACCAGAGACTGGAGTTTTTGGGTGACGCCGTGCTGGAGCTTGTTATCAGCGACATGCTGTATTGCAGCTATCCCGAGATGGATGAGGGAGAACTGACCAAGCTGCGCGCTTCCATAGTCTGCGAACCCAGCCTGTGTGAGGTTGCCAAGAATATCAGCCTGGGAAAGAGGATACTCCTTGGCAACGGCGAGGAAATGTCGGGGGGCCGCGAGCGCGGTTCAATCCTTTCAGACGCGCTGGAGGCCGTCATCGGAGCTATCTACCTCGACGGCGGGCTCGAGAGCGTCCGGGAATTTATCCGGTCCAACTTTTCGGACAAGCTCGAGAGCGGCGCCGCGCAAGGCTTCGAGGCCGATTACAAGTCGCGCCTTCAGGAGATCGTCCAGAATCGCTCAAAGAGCACCATCGTTTACAAAATCGTCGCCGAAGAAGGCCCGGATCATGACAAGCGCTTCACGGCCGAGGCTGTTAAAGATACGCGCGTTGTAGGCCGGGGCGGCGGCAAGACAAAGAAAGATGCGGAGCAGCAGGCCGCCCTGGCCGCGTTAAAACGCATGGGCCTGGCATGAGTAACCGCTTGATTGTAATCGGCGGCGGCCCTGCCGGGATGATTGCCGCCGGGACAGCCGCAAGGCTCGGCTATGATACGGAGCTGCTCGAGAAGAACGACAAGCTCGGCAGGAAGCTCTACCTGACTGGGAAAGGCCGCTGTAACGTCACCAACGCCGCCGATCCTCAGGATGTGATCGAGCGCAAGATCATCGCGAATCCGTCGTTCATGTACAGTTCTTTATATACCTTCGACAGTTTCCGGCTGACCGAATTGCTGGCCGAGCATGGTGCTCAGACGGTGACCGAGCGCGGCGGACGTGTATTCCCGGCTTCAGGAAAGGCAAGCGACGTCACGCGCGCGCTCGAGCGATACCTTGCGGCGGGAGGAGTTCGTGTCCGCCTGGGCTCCCAAGTATCGAAAATATCTGTCGAAGATGGTTCAGTTTCCGGCGTTGTTGTAAGCGGCGGACTGATCGAGACTCGCCGTGTGATCGTGGCAACGGGCGGGCTGTCCTATCCGGCCACGGGTTCCACGGGCGACGGATACCGCTTTGCGAAGAGCCTTGGCCATAGCGTGACCAAGCTTCACCCTGCGCTGTGTTCCATGCATGTCCGTGAAAATTTTGTCGCAGAGCTTGAGGGGCTGTCACTCAGAAACGTCGGAATCGTAGTGCGTGTCGGCGGAAAGACGCTATACAAGGACTTCGGAGAAATGCTGTTCACCGACAGGGGCGTGTCAGGGCCGCTGATCCTTTCGGCTCAGCGCCGTCTTATCGGACGTTTTGCCGATTCGCCCGAACTCTCCATAGACCTAAAGCCGGCGCTTGACGAACTCACACTGGAACAGAGAATCCTTGATGACTTCGAGCGGCATAACAACCGCAGCTTCAAGAACAGCCTTGACGAGCTGCTTCCCAGAAAACTGATCCCCATAATAGTTCGGCGATCGGCCGTATCTCCTGAAAAGCCGGTCAACGCCGTGACGAAGGGAGAACGCAGAAATCTTGTGCGCCTGTTAAAAGATTTTACCCTGGAGATCACCGGAAGCGGCGGTTTCGACGAAGCAGTGGTGACAAGCGGCGGTGTCAGCGTATCCGAAATAAACCCAAGTACAATGCAGTCAAAGATCGTCAAGGGTCTCTACTTTGCCGGCGAAGTCCTTGACGTGGACGCCCTGACAGGCGGCTACAACTTACAGATAGCCTTCTCAACGGGCTACCTTGCGGGACTGCAACTGGAGGGATAATCATGAAGCGCGCAATCGCAATAGACGGCCCAAACGGCGCGGGAAAGTCGACAATAGCCAGAAGCGTCGCGGACAGGCTAGGCTTCGCGTATGTGGATACAGGCGCGTTTTACCGCGCTGTCGGTCTGTTCTGCGTGAAAATAGGGGCAAACCTCGATAATGCCGACGAGATTGAGGCGTGTTTGCCGCATGTTTCGCTCTCAGTGGAATATGTTAACTCACGCCAGATGACATACATAAACGGCATGAATATGACTGCCGATATACGAACGCAAGCCGCTGCGGAAGCCGCGTCGAAGTCGGCGCGCGTGCCAAGCCTTCGCGAGAAGGTCGTCGAACTCTCGCGCAGTATATCAAAGGATGAGAACGTCGTAATGGACGGCCGCGACATAGGCACGGTAGTACTGCCGGACGCCGACCTAAAGATATACCTTGACGCCGGCTTAGAAACCCGGACGTGCCGCCGCCTTTCCGAGCTTAGGGACAGCGGTCAGAGCGCGGAATACGAAGCCGTGTTGCAAGAGATAATTGAGCGCGACCACAGGGATAGTACGCGCGCGAGTTCGCCGCTTAGAGTGGCCGAAGGCGCGGTTGTGATCGACTCCAGCGACATGAGCGTAGAACAAGTATGCGACATAATTGTTAAAGAACTGGAGATGGCGAAAGGAAGGCAGTTATGATCGAGATAGTCGTAGGCAAGTACGCCGGATTCTGCTATGGCGTCTCACGCGCGCTGAAAACTGTTGACGACAATGCCGGAAAACGGTTGTGTACATACGGCGCCATCACCAACAATAAGCAAGTAACGGCGGCTCTCGAGTCCCACGGTGTAAGAATTGTTGAAGACGTCAATGAGATAGCGCCCGACGGATCAGAAACGGTTATCATACGCGCGCACGGCGTCGCGCCGGAGATATACGACCGGTTGGAGGCCGGGGGAATCGACTATATCGACGCAACCTGCCCGGATGTCAAGAAAATTCATAATCTGGTGAAAAAAGCCCGCGAAGCTGGGAATACTGTAATAATAATCGGAAACCCGGGTCATCCTGAAATAGTCGGAATTACGGGCTATGCCGGAGACGACGCTATAGTGCTTGCGGATGTGGATCAAGCCGCTGTGTTTGAGCCGGTACGGGGGGTCTCGTACTCCCTTGTGGTTCAAACCACATTCGATAATAAAAAATTTGACGAAATTGTGGGCGTATTGTCTGCTAAAATAGATAATTTGGATATCAACAATAGCATTTGTACGTCTATGTATAGGAGGCAGCTAGAAGCGGAAGAGCTCTCTAAAGCCTGTGATATCATGGTTGTGATAGGAGACCGCACAAGTTCCAACACTATCAAACTTTATGAAATTTGTACAAAGAATTGCAAAAACACACATTTGATTGAAACTACGACAGATTTAATGTTGAATATTCCAGGACAAAGTGTTAAAATTGGGGTAGTGGCCGGAGCATCCACACCGCCTGCCACAATAAAGGAGGCTGTCTTACTAATGAATTCACTTGATAACACTCAACATGAACATGACCAAACGCTGGACAACAGCCCGGAAAACCAATCCGAAAGCCAATCTTTTGAAGAAATGCTTAACAAGACTTTTGTTTCATTACATACAGGAGACGTAGTTACGGGAACGGTTATATCGGTCTCGAACGGCGAAGTGAGCGTAAGCCTTGGATACAAGTCCGACGGCATAATACCTCGCGACGAGTTCTCGACGAACCCGGCCGACGATCCCGCGAAGCTGCTGAAGCCCGGTGATGAAATAGAGGTTTTTGTCGTAAGGGTAAACGATGGCGACGGAAACGTAATGCTTTCCAAGAAGAAGCTCGATTCGCAGAAGAGCCTGCTTGCGCTTGAACAGGCGTTCGAGTCCAAGACTCCTGTTGCCGGCAAGGTGATGGAGATCGTCAAGGGCGGCGTTATCGCGCTTGTTGACGGAATACGCGTGTTTGTGCCTAAGTCACAGGTTTCGAGCCGGTTTATCAAGGATGACAAGCTTCCTCAGTTGGTCGGTCAGGAGTTTAGCTACGAAATCCTGGAGTTTGACAGGGGACGCAAGCGCATCGTGGGCGGAAGGCGCGCGCTTGCCGCACGCGAAGAAAACGAGGCTCGCGACCGTATATTTGACCGCCTCGAGATCGGAAGCCAGGTCGACGGAACTATCAGTCGTATCACAAACTTCGGTGCGTTTGTAGATCTTGGCGGTATCGACGGCCTTCTGCACATTTCGCAGCTATCATGGGGCAGGGTCAAGAAAGTGTCAGACGTTCTAGCCGAAGGCGATCTTGTTAAGGTCGTCGTGCTGAGTGCAAACCGCGAGAAGGGCAAGATATCGCTCTCGCTGAAGGACATCAAGGAAGACCCATGGAAGACTATCGACCAAAAATATGAGATCGGCCAGGTTGTGACCGGCAAGGTTGTGCGGATGGCTCCGTTTGGCGCATTTATCGAGCTTGAAGAGGGTATCGACGGACTTGTGCACGTTTCGCAGATCGCGCACCGTCACATCGCGAAGCCCGAGGACGTTCTGTCGCTTGGCGAAGAAATAACTCTCAAGGTAATCAACATCGACAAGGAGAGCAGCAAGATAAGCCTTTCCAAAAAGGAAATGGACGCCCCGCCGGATGAAGAGGAAAATTCCGATTCCTACGATGATTATAGCGACGAAGATGTCGATGACGACGACTATGATGAAGAAGATCAGGAGTCGTATCTCGAAGAGGATGAAGAAGATCCAGATAACGAATAATATTAAGTTCACCTGAATATAATTGCTAAAAGCCGGACGCTCTCCGGCTTTTGCTGCATTTGTGCTATACGGAGGTTTGAATGAAAGGAACCAAGTGCATTTTTTTCGATCTGGACGGCACGCTGACCGACTCGGAGCCGGGTCTTGCAGAGTCGTTCACATACATTTTCAACAAGTATGGTGTAGACATAGGCGAGCGTAGCCTGCGACAGTTCTTCGGGCCGCCGATATCACAGTCGCTTAGCCCTTACTTTTCCACGAAGGAAGAGGTTGAGGCGGCGGTCGCGGATTATCGTGAGCATTACCGAGAGAGATATCTGACCGGCAACAGTCTCTATGCCGGTATCGTTGATATGCTTGACGCTCTGAAGTCGAAGGGCTACGCTCTTGCCGTCGTGACGGGCAAGCCCGAGGCAACCGCGGAAGATATAGTACGCCATTTCCACATACGTAAGTATTTCGACGCCGTCTGCGGAGTGTACCAAGGTCATACGGAGAAAATAGAGACGCTTAACAGGGCCTTGGAACTGCATAGCTGCCCACCGGATCAAGCCGTGATGATTGGCGACCGCATGTATGACCTGGAAGCGGCCATGCTTGGTAAAACTGCCGGAATCGGTGTATTATGGGGCTATGGCACGCGCGAAGAACTGGAAGCGTATGACAGTCTGTTCCTGGCGAATTCGCCGTTGGAGATCGTTAAGTACTTTGAAGCATAACTGCCATGTATTTAAGCTTATACTAAATAGACCTTTTCGGGAATTGGGCAATGCCGGATTTGCGCGGATTTTTGCCGCAAGGCAAGGAGTGGCGCTGTATTGCGGCAAAAAGACGGCATCGACTGATTCCCGAAAAGGTCTAATGTACAGAGAACAGGTTCCGGCTCTTGGCCACGCCCTAATCCCTATGTATTAGCATATCATGCAGTACGTAGATCATAGGGAGTGAAGTTGATGTATCCATACGATTCTGACCCTTCGTATGAAGTTTTTGTCAAGAATGCGGCTTTGCCGCCAGGCAGGGAAGAGGTTGAGGCAAGCGAAGTTGACGGAGCAGGAAACCAGTCAAGGCGTTTATTAGCTTTTTCCGCTGAGCAGGAAGACGACGCGTTTTCCGGCGATCAAGAAGATGAATTCGATGCCGGGCAGGAAGGCGTATTCGCTGCCGAGCATGGAAGGCACGGAGATCGCGGCCGCCGGGGTGGTCGTGGACATGACCGCGGACACAGAAGACCTCCCAGACCTGGCGGCGGACACGGGCACGACAGGCCTCCTGGGCACGGCGGCGGACACGGGCACGGAGGCGATCCCGGACACGGCGGAGGAGGCGGACACGGACACAGAAGACCTTCCGGCGCGCCGCCCTCATTCATTCCATCTGAGTCGGCGTCGTTTCGCGCGGTGGATTCGCGCGCGATTTCCCGCTGCTTGAACAGCTTCACGTACGTTTGGCTCATGTTTGGGCATGGCTTCTGGATGTTTCCGACATTTGTCGGCCCGCGTTCTATCGCGGGATATAGGTGGGGGCGTTTCGGCTGGACATACACAGGGTTTGACCTTCGCGCGATAAAGTCGTTCACCTGTTCGGGATAGAGCCTGTTTAGTATCACGTTGGTGACCGCTAATCAGTCACCAACGTGAGATACTAAACAGGCCTCTTAGAACCTATTTTCATATTGTTTTCACCATCCCCGCGCTCGAAAAGAAGTGGTTTCGCCGTTGGGCGTGGGGACGGCAAATTTTTTTGGCCCTACATAAAATCCACATAAAGGTGTGATAGAATGAATCTATCGAAAGAATATATCACATTTTGGAGGTAGCGATTATGAAGAAGAGAATGGCAGCCCTGATCTTGACCGCCATATTTACGGTAATGCCGCTCACATCAGTATCGGCGCAAGAGCTTACGCGTCCATTTCCAAACAATTTTGGAAGTTGGGATGAGTGGCAGGAATGGCGATCTGATAACGACCGACGCGGCGGTGGATTCTGTTGGGATGCCGACGGCAACTGGGTCGGCGGGTTTTGCTGGGACTCTGACGGCAACTGGGTCGGCGGAGGGCCTTGCTGGGACGCTGACGGCAACTGGATAGGCGTAAGCGAGCAGCGCAGGAATGCTGACGGCAGTTGGATTGGAGGGCCCCGCAGAGGTTCTGCTGAAAATTGGAACAACGGCCGTAGCGGGCGATGCGGCGGACGTATGTGGCGTTAGTTATTAATTGATCGGGTGGGGGCGGTGATAACTGCCCCTTATTTATAGCTGTTTGGAATGATATTAGAAAGGGATAGCTTATGGAAGCGGTTATTAGCAGCAGGATAAGGATAACGGGCATGACGTGCGCGGCGTGCTCCGGCAGAATAGAGCGCAAGCTGAGCGCTGCGGACGGGGTGAGGCTCGCAAGCGTCAACCTTACGCTGGAAGAGGCGACGGTAAGCTACAATGAGCAGCAGCTAAGTCTTGACGATATCTTGAAAATGGTTGAAGGTATGGGCTATGGCGCGTCTAAAAAGGCGTCGCGCAAGGAGGAGCAGGAAAAGATTGAAGAGCTGCACAGGAAGGATACAAGGTCGTTAACTTTTGAGCTGATACTGTCGATAATACTTTCAACTCCGATGGTAGTAGGCATGGTTCTGGATATTACCGGCATACACGAAAACTTTGCGGGACTCCACGATCTAACAATATTCTTGCACAATCCATGGTTTCAGCTTATTCTAACCACACCGGTGCAGTTCTACGTCGGGCGGAGGTTCTACATACAGGGATACAAGGCGCTGCGAAACGGCTCCGCAAGTATGGACCTGCTGATAGCGAAGGGCACTACGGCTGCGTTCGCGCTGAGTGTGTACAACGGGTTTTTTGCGCCTTACGCCGGATACGCGGCCATGCCTGACCTTTACTTCGAGGTAAGCGCAGTAATCATAACTCTTGTGCTGCTTGGCAAGTACTTCGAGCGTACTGCCAAAAACAAGACGACTTCCGCGATAAAGAAGCTGATCGGTCTGTCGCCCAAAACGGCAAGGGTTGAGAGGGGCGGCGAGCAGGTCGACATTCCCATAGAGGAAGTAATGGTGGGGGATATACTGCACGTGCGTCCCGGCGAGAAGGTTCCCGTTGACGGCATTATAACCTGGGGCCGCTCGAGTATCGACGAGTCTATGCTGACGGGTGAATCCCTGCCGGTGGAAAAGACCGTCGGTGACATGGCAATAGGCGCTACGGTCAACAAGTTCGGAAGTTTTACTATGGAGGCCGCGCGCGTAGGCGAAGAGACCGCCCTTGCGCAGATAATAAGGCTTGTGGAGGAAGCGCAGGGCGGAAAGGCTCCCATCCAGAAAATTGTTGACAAGCTGTGCAACGTGTTCGTGCCCGCGGCCATCGCTATTGCCGTAGTCACGTTTCTGGGGTGGTCGCTAATCACGGGCGACATTGGTGCGGCGATAATTTACGCCGTGGCGGTGCTTGTAATTGCCTGCCCATGCGCGCTTGGGCTGGCTACCCCCACCGCCATCATGGTGGGTACGGGGCTTGGCGCGCAGCACGGTATTCTCATAAAGGGAGGCGAACCGCTGGAGCGCTCCCATGAGATCAGCGCGATAGTTTTTGACAAAACGGGTACAATAACGAAGGGTAAGCCTGACGTGACCGACGTAATTACGTTGGGTGACATGCCTGAGGACGAGATGCTGCGAATCTGCGCTATTGCCGAAAAGAAGTCGGAACACCCGCTTGGCGAGGTAATTTACGCTTACGGAAAGGAGCGCGGCCAAGGCTCTATACCTGACCCCGACGAGTTCGAGTCTATCCCCGGAAAGGGCGTCCGCGCCAAGATATCCGGTATGGACGTATACATGGGAACCAGGAAGCTGATGGGCGAGCTTGGCGTAGAAATATCGGAACACGAGGAATGTCTCATAACCCTTGAAAACGCCGGAAAGACCGCTATGCTGGCGTTGGTCGACAACGAGCTGCTGGGCATTGTGGCCGTTTCGGATACTCTCAAGGAAACTTCCAAGGAGGCTGTCGACAAGCTGCTTGATATGAATATGGAAGTGTACATGCTGACCGGCGACAACGCGCGCACAGCCAAGGCAATCGCCGAACAGGTCGGCATCAGCAACGTCATAGCCGAGGTATTGCCGCAGAACAAGGTGGCCGAGGTCGAGAAGCTGCGAAAAGCCGGGCATGTGGTGGCGATGGTAGGGGACGGTATTAACGATGCTCCGGCGCTTGTGGCCGCTGACGTGGGTCTGGCCATGAGCACCGGAACCGACGTTGCGGTGGAGTCGTCCGACATAACCCTGCTTAACGGCGACCTGCTGATGGTTCCGCAGTCCATCAAGCTCTCCAGGAAGACTATGCGCAAGATCAAGCAGAACTTGTTCTGGGCGTTCATATACAACGCCATAGCCATACCCTTCGCGGCGCTGGGCATGTTAAGCCCAATGATAGCGGGCGCGGCCATGGCTTTCAGTTCTGTGTCTGTAGTACTGAATTGCTTGACTCTAAAGAAGATTTAGGAGGAAGATGCATGGTAAAGACAATACTTAATGTGGAAGGAATGTCGTGTGAGCACTGTGTAAAGGCTGTGAAGGACGCGGTCGGCGCATTGAACGGCGTTTCCGGCGTAAGCGTGGACATGAATTTGAACACCGTGATGGTCGACCATAGCGAAAAGGTTGACAAAGCTCAAATTGAAGCGGCGATAAAAGAGGAAGGCTACGGGATTGGCAAATAGTATTCTGATTGTCGACGACGAGCAAAAGATTCTGGAAACGACGCGCGATTATCTGCGAAGCAAGGGCTACTGCGTCTATTGCGCCGCAAACGGCGGCGAGGCGCTGGAGATTTGGCGCAGGGAGTCCGTATCGCTGATCCTTCTTGACCTGATGCTGCCGGACATGCGCGGCGAAGAGGTTTGCCGTACGGTGCGCCAAAAGTCGCGGGTTCCGATCATAATGCTTACGGCAAAGGTGGATGAGGAGGATATGCTGAACGGTCTCGGCATTGGCGCCGACGACTATATCACCAAGCCGTTCAGCCTCAAGGCGCTGCACG
Organism: Defluviitaleaceae bacterium; assembly: GCA_009780015.1. GTDB lineage: Bacteria > Bacillota > Clostridia > Lachnospirales > WRAA01 > WRAA01. Next base: position 60,342 of record WRAW01000002.1, read on the forward strand.
CCCGCATCGAAGCCGTATTGCGGCGTTCACGGGACGACGTCGTGCCTTTGTACAACAAAAGCTCGTGGGGCGGCGGTGACCTGGAGATCACATTCGATACGCGCACGGTTAAGAAAAAGGGTGAGGACGTGGCTCTTACGCCCAACGAGTTCAAAATACTGTCGGCTCTTATGAAGTATCCCGGACGCATACTAACTCGTGACGAACTTATATCTCTTGCTCTTGGCGACAAATTCGACGGCTATGACCGCGCTGTCGACACTCATGTCAAAAACTTGCGCCACAAGATAGAAGACAACCCAAGAAGTCCCGTGTACATACTAACCGTCTACGGCGTTGGCTACAGGTTCGGGGGTGACAGGTTTGAAAAAATCTAGCCTGCGATTTCGGCTTTCGGCGGTCATTGTGATTGTGATGTTCATATCGGCCGCGACGATCATATTCTCTTCAAGCTTCCTTATAGAACGCCAGTTCAGGAGCCATGTGACGGCTCAAACGGACGAGCGGGCCTATGAGATCGCCCGGAGTCTGCCTCAGGCTTACGACAGACGGCAAGGCTCCTGGAATATCGATATGGTGCTTTCGATATCGGCCGACGCGGCTTCGCGGGGCTTTGTCATGACCGTTGCGGACAGCGGCGGGGTAACTGTCTGGGACGAAATCAGCCGTGAACCGGCCTGGTACGCGCATGGCGGCGGACATTCCCGGGGGCGCGGAGGCGGGCCGCGCCATGGCATGATGAGAACGGTAATGCAGTCGGGCTTCGTCGCCCAGGCAGCTTTGGGCGATGACTTTGTCGTGCGTGATTTTGAGCTCACGCTCGATGATGAGTATATCGGGACTGCCGTCATACGATTCTACGATCCGTTCTTCCTCAGCGACAGCGAATTCTTGTTTCTTGATTCTATGGTAATTATACTCCTTAGCGTGGTCGGGCTTTCCATGGTTGTCTCGGTACTGGTGGGGGCGGCAATGTCGCGGCGGATAATTAAGCCCATACTGTGCGCCTGCGACGTGGCCGGACAGATGTCCGGCGGCGATCTTTCCGCGCGTATCGTAGACGAAAGCGGTATCAAAGAGCTGGACGAACTCAAGGATTCGCTCAACAACCTCGCCGGTTCTCTGGGATGTCAAGACAGCCTGCGCAAGCAGCTTACCGCCGACGTGGCTCACGAGCTGCGCACTCCGCTTACAAGCGTCTCCGCCATGATAGAATCCATGGTCGAGGGCGTGTACGAACCCACCCCCGAACGCTTGCAGAGCTGTTACGACGAAATTAACCGGATATCAAGGATTATAGCTGACCTCGAAAGTCTTGCCAAGGCCGACAGCGACGCGCTGCGCCTGCAAAAGTCGCGCGTGAACATGTCGCAGATCGTACAGAGCGCGGCCGCAAGCTTCGATGCCGAACTTTCGGCCAAGTCCGTAACGCTTCGCGTCACCGGGGACTGCCCGCCCATAATGGCCGACAGCGGACGGCTCAGGCAGGTGGTCGTAAACCTGCTTTCCAACGCCGTGAAGTACACCGAGGACGGCGGCAGAGTCGACGTAGAAATCTCAGCCGTGAACTGCGGATGTGTCCGCCTGGATGTGCGCGACGACGGGATCGGCATCTCACAAGCCGACCTGCCCCATGTTTTCGAGCGCTTCTACCGCGCCGACAAGTCGCGCAGCCGCGCGAGAGGCGGATCGGGAATCGGGCTTGCTATAGTCAAGTCGATAGTACAGGCGCATGGCGGGTCGGTGTCGGTCAGCAGCGAACCGGGACGCGGAAGCTGTTTCAGCGTTATATTACCCGCAAATTAGTAGGGAGCAAGAACAGGGGGAAGCGGGATGGAAGCTAAGCAGAGCGCGGAAAACTACAAGTTTCTGGCCGCGGCGTCGGTCGTATTGCTGTTTTTGGGGCTGATCTACGCGTGGTCGATATTTCACGCGCCGTTTAGCCTGATGTTTCCGTCGTGGACGGTGTCGGACTTGTCTATGACGTTTACAATATCAATAATATTCTTTTGTGTGGGCAATCTGGCAAGCGGCAGGCTGACAAAGCGAATCGGCAGCGGCGGCATAGTACGGATTGCGGCGGCGCTGCTGCTGATTGGCTTTGTGAGCGTGTCGCGGCTTGATCCCTACAGGCCGGATCAGAGCTTGATCGGGCTGCACATATTTTACGGAGTATTCTGCGGCGCCGGAGTGGGCATGGGCTATAACGCGGTTATCAGTTCTACCGTCAAAAGATTTACAAAAGGCGCGGGCATGATATTGGGCATCTTGCTCATGATCTATGGCTTTGGCGGTATGATTCTGGGCAGCGTCATAAATGTGCTGATAGCTGAAGCCGGGTTGCTTCGCACATTTCTTGTAATGGCTCCCGTCGTCGCAATTGTGCTTGTGCTTGGGTCGTTCTTCATCAAGCCGCCGGACGCCTCCGCAGCCGTATCGAACGCGGAAGAGAGCGGCAATGACCACACTCCCGGCCAGATGCTCAGAACAAAGGTTTTCTGGCTGTTCTTCGTCTGGAAAACGGTGATATGCTCGGCGGGGCTGCTTGTGATAAACAGCGCGGCGCCCATTGCGACGGCGTTTGGAGCCCCGGCGGCGCTGGGTCTGATGGTGCTGATATTCAACGGCGCCGGACGCATGGCCTTCGGAGCCGCAATCGACAAGCTTGACAGGAAGCGGACGATGTACATAAGCTGCATAGCCTTGCTGCTGGCCGGAGCAAGCCTTTACACCGGTGCGCTTCTGCACAATGTCGCCCTGGTTTTCATTGGGCTGACATTGATGGGCGCGTGTTACGGCGGGGCGCCTACGCTTTCGGCCTACGTCGTGAAGCTCTTTTTCGGTGGCAGGCACTATTCGTCCAATTTCAGCATCAACACCATTATGATAGTTCCCGCCGCAATCGTAGGGCCGCTCGTTTCAAGCATCTTGCAGGAACGCTCCGACGGCTCGTACAACTCGACGTTCCTGATGATAATAGGTCTTGCCGTCGCGGCGTTCGCGCTGAATGCGGCGTTGAATAAGCTGTCCAAGGTATAGCTGTCTCATAATATATCTTGAAATACAATACGAATTCAAAAGGAGTATAGTATTGCTTTCTTGTGTTTTGAGTATATTTGTGTAAAGGAGGCAAGATGTGCTGTGAAACAATCTTACAAACTAGACGAAGTATGTATCGAAAGAATTCTTAGATATATCAAAAACATCCATGATGCATATATGACCTTTAAAATCACTAGTGCAGACGAATTGGCGTCAAACGACTTAGCGCATCTCGCTATAACACAGATAATTACCAACATATACGAGTTGAGGCAGAAAATTAGTGCTGATACTCTTGCTAAAGTGCCACTATTTGATAAAATCGGTCTGAAAGCTGCCCGTAACATAGCAAGCCACGATTATGATAGTCTGGATTTTGACATAATATATAGGCGCACACAACAACTTATCAAACCAGAAATATATGCCGAATTGGAGAGGGTTAGGGATGTTATCAAGCGCGATAGAACAAGCGATACGTAAAGCTGAGCATTACCCATATATTGTGAGGGTTGGCGTGTTTGGTTCGGCTGCTCGCAATGAAGCGGCAACAGGGAGTGACTTAGACATAATCATTGATTACGATAATAGCTCCGACGATTTTTTGGATAACCTTGATGACTTCATGGAGAGCATGGAGCGAGATGTGCAGGGGAAAATTGACTACGTAACACTTGAAGGCTTGATGAAGTCGCGGGATGAAAGCTTTAAGCAAGAGGTGCTTCGTGATGTTAAGTGGATATACAATGCTACTGGATAATTTATAGTTATATCCCTCTAAAACAAAAGCAGCAGATTAGCCTTTTTACGCAAAGCGTCATCAGCGTCATCAAGCGCCACCACCTACGCTGGCGCTTCGGATTCTAAACGTGTGCCACCGGCACACAGCCTCCTAGCGAACCACTGGGGGCTCGCGGCGTCTCTGCTTTTGTTTTAGAGGGATTTAACTATAGCGCTTTACCTAAAATAGCAAAAGCCGCCCAATTTCAGCGGCATTTGTTTATTCTGCAATCTGTAATTCTTCTTTTAATGCTTTTTGTAGTGTGTGTGAGAA
>WRAW01000003.1 GCA_009780015.1 Defluviitaleaceae bacterium
CAGTGTCGCCGTCGCCGTTTGACCCAGTGTCGCCGTCGCCGTTTGACCCAGTGTCGCCGTCGCCGTTTGACCCAGTGTCGCCGTCGCCGTTTGACCCAGTGTCGCCGCCGCCGTTTGACCCAGTGTCGCCGTCGCCGTTTGACCCAGTGTCGCCGTCGCCGTTTGACCCAGTGTTATTGTCGGAGTGGACGTCTTCCAGCCATGTTAGTATCGAGCCGCCGTGTTGCTGCACGTTACCCCAGAGGAAGTATATTCGGCTTGAGGTATTGGAAGCCGAAGTGTTGGCGATGCTTACTGTTCCACGCGTTATGGTGATGATTCGGGAGATATTCTGCGCGACGGAGCCGGCCACTATGGCGGAGCCATGTGTCTGCCTTGTCGCGGTCGCCGTAACATTGATACTGCCGGAGGTATCGAATAAAATGTTGCCGTTTGGGACGTTTATGCCGATAGTGTTTGGAGCGGGCGTGAGGGCTGTGAAGTGGGAGTCCCCGGCGACGGTGAGGCCGTTTTGAGCCAGAACGACCTCCCTTGGCCCGCCGCTGCCTGATTTTGCGGCGCGGACTCTCGCGTCGCCGGTGATTGATATTCTGCCGTGAACCCGCATAGGGCTGCCGCCTTCGGATACAATGGACAGCGTGCCGCCGCTCCCTGAGATCGAGAGGTCGCCGTGGACATACAGGGCGTGTTCTCCGCCGGAAGCTGTAATTGTCACGTCGCCGCTGTATTCCAGTACAACGTGTTGGGTGAAGCGGCTGAGCGAGATGTACGAGCCGCCGCCGGACAGCATGTCATGCCCGTTTATAATCAATGAGGGGGCAGACGCTGCGTAGGCTCGAGTTGGGTAAATTCCGGCAAACAAGAATGATGAGGTTATTGATAAGATTACGCAAAGCAGTCTGTGAAAAATACGGGCATATACTACATGATCTAACAGTTTCACAGCAATCCCTCCCGATAAACTTGTATCATTGGTGATGCATTACAGATAGCGATCTACAATCATTGCTTATCGCTATCTAAGTTTACTAGAAATAATATTGCTGTGTCAACAAAGTCAACTATGTTATACGTACAAGATAGTGTACATCATATCCTTCTGTGGCCGCCGGACTTTCCGTTTTGTACCGCCAAGAGTTCGCTTACTATGGAGAAGGCGATTTGTACGGGGGTTCCGCCGCAGATATTAAGGCCGATTGGCATGTATATACGCTCTATGAGATCGGCGGGAACCCCTTCGGAGACGAGCCTTGCTCTGGCGTCGGCGACCTTGGCGCGGCTTCCCATCATGCCGATGTAGGAAGCCGGTTTGTCGACGACAAGGCGGAGAGCTTCATAGTCTACGGAGTGGCTGCGGTTGACAAGTACGATGAAGGGGGCGTCGTCAAATCTCAGAAGCTTTACGGCTTCGCGGGGTGAGTGAGCGATGAAGGTGTGCGGCACTGTGAACAGGCTCTTGAGTTCTTCGCGCTCGTCGACAATCGTGAGGTCAAAGGGGAGGAAGTTCGCAAGCGCGGCTATTTGTTGGGAAACATGTCCCGCGCCGAATATTATCAGGCGGCGGTTGGGAAGGAGAATATTGACAAAGCCCTGTACGCGTCCGCCACAGACCATTCCGAGAGCGCCGTCCGAGCCAAGGTCGTACTCAAAGTTGAAGCTTTCGCCGGTTTTGAAGGAGTCTTTGATGCGCGCCAGCACGTCATGTTCGAGCTTGCCGCCTCCGACAGTACCCGTTTGGGACCCGTCTTCGAGCACCGCCATCATCGCGCCGGAAACACCCGGAGCTGAGCCGCTCACATGGGTTATGGTGGCCAAGGCTACTTTTTTGCCGGCTTCCAGTCCGCTTGAGGCGGTTTTCATTACGTCAATGCTCATGCGAAGTCCTCCTGGTGTGTATTTCGCGCAGCAGCGCCTCGAGAACCGCGCCGCCGACGGCTCTCGACTTGTCCGAGATTGTCCGCCAGTTGTCGCGCTCAGCAGCGCGCGGGTCGATGTCCGCGATTTTTTGACCTTTTCGCACGAACAGGCCGTCGCGGATCATTCCGCGGAGCAAGCCGCTTATTGGCGCAATCACGGGTACACTGCCTACATAGGCCAGGGTGGCGCCGAAGTCGACGGCTTCGCCGATGCCGCGGATGGCGCACAGCCTGCCCCCGGCGGGGCTGTGGATTACCCTAAGCGAAGCTACTCCGCCGACTTCGCCCGGTACGCCCGTATTGGGCGTCGGTGCGCCGGAATACAACAAGCGCCCCAGGTTGTGTCCGCGCATTGTTTCTACCGCGATGTCGACGTCCTCTCCGGCGGTGAAGCCAGGACCCAGACCTATAGTAACCGGTGCCATGCCGCGGTGCGTTCCGAGGTTGCGCTTGGCGATAATCGCGTCGACAAGGGCGACGGGGCCGATCTTGCTCACTGAATCGGCATATTCGTCGACCAGAACGGGAACGACGCCTTGCGCGAAGCAGCCCGGCAGTTCGGAAACTTCCGTTATCAGACGGGCGCGGATATCTTCGACCGTGACGGCTCCGTCGTACACGGCTTGCGACAGAGCCACGCTTCGGCGTATGGCGGTAGGGGCGGCGGACTCGAGGACTACGGGGTGAAAGCCGGTGTGTTGGAGCTTTTGGACGACGCCCGTCGCGATGTCGCCGCCGCCGCGCACGACTACGGTACGGGAACCGGCGATCAGCATATGTTCATAGTCCTGGCGAGTGTCTATATCGAAGCCCTCCAAGGAGTCGCCGAAGTGGCAGTACACCGCGTCCTCCTGGGACGAGACCAGCGACTTACCGCCTTGGTCTCCGCTCAGAGTGAGAAGCTTTGCGTGGTAGCTCGATGGAAATATGACGGGGTTACCGCTCTTTCCGCCGAATGTCGGGATTATCACCTTGCCGGCGTGGCGGTTACGGCACTCGAGTAGGGTGCTGATACTTTGTCGCCGTAACAGCGGCTGGTCGCCCACGAAGAATATATAGTCATTTCCAGGTTTCGACGCGTTGACGGCCGCTATTATGGAGGCGCTTTGGCCTGGGAAGCTTCCGTCGTTAAGTACGCCCGCGGCGCCGTAATGCGCGCCCATTCCGAGCAGTTCTTCGTCTCTGCTGACCAGCAGGGTTTCGCCAAACCCAAGGCCATCGAGCTTTTCCAGTATGTGATCCAGAAGCGGTCGCCCGTCAAAGCCCAGCTTCAACTTGTCTTCACCTAAGCGCTCACTGCGCCCGGCTGCCAGTATTATGGCGGTGATGCTCATATGCTCAACCCTTTTCAAAATCAATATTATAGATGCTTGAACCGAAAACAGTCTTGCCTTTGCGGTCTTTTTGCTGCAATGCTGCGTCAACTCCTTCTAGCGTGCCTTTTGGGCACGCGTCGTCGTCGTTCCCTTGCCTTGCGACAAAAATCTTCGCAAATTCAAGACCATTTTCGGATCAAGCAGCTATAACTGACAACTATAATATCGCGAATTGCGGCTTGATGCAATAAATTTGTTTCGTAAAACACTTGACAAATATGTATGAGGAAATTACAATAATAATATGTCATTGAAATAATAATTTTTCTACATTGCAAACAGTACTCCTTCTTATACGTCATAGAGTTGGCGCAAACAACACAAAATTTCTCGGAAAGAAGGCTGGCGCGGCGTGAGTATCCATAAAAAAACGGAACGGCCCGGTATCAAGTGGCAGGTCAACCATCTTCCCAAGAGCGATATTTTTGGCAGCATCGGATTTTTGAACATGGATGCCGTGGAACACGCCCAAAGGTTTCATTCGAGCTTCCCGGAGTACCGCCGGACGCCGCTTGCGGCTCTGCCGGCTTTTGTGAAAAGGATCGGCATAGGCGGCATGTATGTCAAGGACGAGTCCTACCGCTTCGGGCTGAACGCTTTCAAGGTTCTTGGCGGGTCTTACGCTATCGGGCGTTTTATAGCCGAAACGATAGGTATTCGCGAGGGCGAGCTTACATATCAATCCATCACATCCCCCGAAGTCAGGGCTAAACTTGGCAGTTTCGCCTTTTTTACGGCTACGGACGGCAACCATGGCCGCGGAGTCGCGTGGGCGGCGAAGACTCTCAGACAAAAGGCTGTCGTATACATGCCTGCCGGGTCTTCTTCGGCGCGTTTGCGGGCCATATTGAACGAAGGCGCCGATGCGTCAATAACCGACTTGAATTATGACGACGCGGTGCGCCTTGCCGCGAGTAGGTGTTCCGAGACTCCAAACAGCGTGGTTGTGCAGGATACCGCCTGGGAGGGATACACCGACATTCCCACGTGGATAATGCAGGGCTACGGCACAATGGCTTTGGAGGCTCAATCACAGCTTGAAGAGCTTGGCGCGGCTCCGCCGACACACGTGTTCGTACAGGCGGGCGTGGGGTCTATGGCGGCTTCGGTACAGGGCTTCTTCGCAACGGCGTACAAGGAAAATCCGCCTGCTGTCATAGTCGTCGAGTCAAATATGGCCGACTGCTTCTACAAGTCCGCGGTGGCCGGAGACGGCAAACCCCGTGTTGTCGGCGGCGATATGCAGACTCTTATGGCCGGGCTTGCGTGCGGCGAACCAAACATACTTGCCTTCGAGGCGCTGAGAAACCATTGCGCGGCCTTTGTCTCATGCCCGGACTGGGTGGCGGTCAAGGGTATGCGCATACTTGGCAACCCGATGCCCGGCGACACACGCGTACTCTCCGGGGAATCAGGCGCGGTGACGATCGGTCTTGTATACGAGATCATGACAAACGACGATTGCAGAGCTCTGCGCCAAGCGCTGGGACTTGGCCCGAGTTCGCGAGTTCTATGCTTCAGCACGGAAGGGGACACCGACCCCGACAAATATCTCGAGGTTGTGTGGGACGGCGTGGATGACTCCGTATGGCTAAGGTCAGGCGAATAGTAAAATAGGTGCAATTCACAAATTAATATACAAGGAGACTGATACCCATGGACTTCGCACAAGTAGTGACAAAAGCGGAAGGTTACAAGGCCGACATGTCCAAGTTTCTGCGCGACCTGATACGCTTCCCCGGCGAAAGCGCCGAAGAGGGCAAGGTTATAGCCCGCATAAAGGAAGAGATGGAAAAGCTCGGCTTCGACAAAGTTGAGGTAGACCCGATGGGCAACGTACTTGGTTACATGGGAAGCGGCGGAACCCTGATCGCCTACGACGCGCATATTGACACCGTGGGCGTCGGCAATGCCTCGAACTGGACTTTTGACCCATACGAAGGCTATGAGAATGACGACGAGATCGGCGGACGGGGCGCGTCAGATCAGCTTGGCGGCATTGTGTCGGCTGTGTACGGCGCGAAAATAATGAAGGAATTGAACCTTTTGGGCGACTGCAAGGTGCTCGTTACCGGTACGGTTCAGGAGGAAGACTGCGACGGCCTGTGCTGGCAGTACATCATTGAAGAGGGCAAGGTACGACCCGAGTTCGTTGTGATAACCGAGCCGACTAACGGCAACATCGCGCGCGGGCAGCGCGGACGCATGGAGATCAGGGTGGACGTTAAGGGCGTGTCCTGTCACGGTTCCGCGCCGGAGCGCGGCGACAACGCTATCTACAAAATGGGCGAGATAATTCTCGATGTCAAGGAGAAAGCCAACCATCTGGGCAATGACGATTTCCTGGGCAAGGGCACGCTTACTATTTCCGAGATATTCTTCACGTCGCCGTCGCGCTGCGCCGTGGCCGACAGTTGCGCCATATCCATCGACCGCCGCCTCACCGACGGCGAGACATACCAAATGGCGCTGAAGGAGATCGAGGAGCTTCCATCTGTGAAAAAGTACGGCGCCGTCGTCAGCATGTACAAGTACGACCGTCCGGCCTACACCGGCCTTGTGTACCCGACGGACTGCTACTTCCCCACGTGGGTCATCCCGACCGATCACCTGGCGACCAAGGCCGTTCAAGCCGCTCACAACGAGATATATGGTGATGTAAAAGTCAGCAAGTGGACATTCTCCACCAACGGCGTGTCGATCATGGGACGCTACGGAATTCCATGCGTAGGCTTCGGGCCCGGCAAGGAAGAAGAAGCCCACGCGCCAAACGAAAAGACCTGGAAGGCAGACCTTGTGAAATGCGCCGCCGTTTACGCGCTTGTGCCAACTATGTACAAGAAATAACTATTATAAAGGAGCAATGGATATGGCAGAAATTAAGAAAATGATCGGAGCTCTTGAGAAGCTTGACGCGAGAAACATGTACAACAATGATTTCCTGCTTACCTGGGAAAAGTCCGACGACGAGATCGCGGCGGTGTTCCAAGTCGCCGACATACTTAGAAAGATGCGGGAAGACAATATTTCACCCAAGATTTTCAAAAGCGGCCTTGGAATATCGCTTTTCCGCGATAACTCTACAAGGACGCGTTTCAGCTATGCCAGCGCGTGCAATCTGCTCGGTCTTGAGGTGCAGGACTTTGAAGAGGGCAAGTCTCAGATCGCCCACGGCGAGACCGTGCGCGAGACGGCGAACATGATCTCCTTCATGGCCGACGTTATCGGCATCCGCGACGATATGTACATCGGCAAGGGCAACGCGTTCATGCGCGAATTCGCCCAGTACGTACAGGAAGGCTTTGACGAGGGAATCCTCGAGCAGCGCCCGACCCTTGTCAACCTGCAGTGCGACATAGACCACCCGACCCAGAGCATGGCCGATATGCTGCACATAATCCACCACTTTGGCGGCGTTGAGAATCTAAAGGGCAAGAAAATAGCCATGACGTGGGCTTACTCGCCGTCTTACGGCAAGCCTCTGTCCGTGCCCCAAGGCGTTATAGGCCTTATGAGCCGCTTTGGAATGGAAGTCGCCCTGGCGCACCCGCAGGGTTACGACCTTATGGCCGAGACCGAGGAAGTCGCCAAGAAGAACGCCGCGGCCTCGGGGGGCAAGTTCACGAAGTCCCACTCCATGCAGGAAGCTTTTAAGGACGCCGACATAGTATACCCCAAGAGCTGGGCCCCCTTCGCCGCTATGGAAAAGAGAACCAACCTTTACGGCGACGGCGACCACGACGGCATTAAAGCGCTCGAAAAGGAGCTGCTGGCTCAAAACGCCGGCCACAAGGATTGGGAGTGCACCGAAGACATGATGAAGCTCTCAAAGAACGGCAGCGCTCTTTACATGCACTGCCTGCCTGCCGACATTTCAGGAGTAAGCTGCAAGGAAGGCGAGGTCGCGGCGTCCGTGTTCGACCGTTATCGTGTGCCGCTTTACAAGGAAGCCGGCTTCAAGCCGTACATTATCGCGGCCATGATATTCCTCAGCAAAACTAAGCGCCCTGAAAAGGTACTGAGCGAAATACTTAAAAAAGACAGGAAGCGCTGGACAAAATAGCGCAATAACAGGGGGTATAGCCGAAAGCCGTGAAGCATGCGGTTTTCGGCTAAGCTTAATTGTGATATAATACCGTTTTAAGAACCTGCGGTCAATAACCGAGATGCTGGCTAGAAGAGGCGATTTTTCGCCAATCTAGGAAGAGGCGACGCCGCGTACCCTTAGTGGTACGCAAGGAGGCGCTGACGACGAGTGGCGGAAAATCGGCCTTCTAGACGGCGTTGAGTGTTATTGACCGCTGGTTCTAAGATATACTGTACAGCAATTCCGGCTGAGAAGGAACCCAAATTTTTCTGAAGCCCCGGCCTAAAGCCGCCGGGGTTCCGAAAAATTTGGGTTTGATTAGAACCGGAATTGCTATACCGCGATAATTAAGGAGGAGAATATGCAGCTTATAGGACACGGACACCTTGTTACCAGGAACCCGGAAAAGCCCTTCATCAGCAACGGCTGCGTGGCTGTTGACGGCACTAGCGTCGCCGATTTCGGCACGACTTCCGAAATGAGGGCAAAGTACCCGGACGCCGATTTCTTCGACGTGGACGGCAAGGTGATAATGCCCGGCCTGATAAACTCACACATGCACATCTACAGCGCGTTCGCGCGCGGCATGAACCTCAAGAACTCGCCGGTCAACAAGAATTTCTCGATGATTTTGGAGAACCTGTGGTGGCGCGTCGACAAGGCGCTCAACCTGGACGACGTAAAATACAGCGCCTACGCGACCCTGATCGACTGCATCAAGTACGGTGTGACGACGGTGTTTGACCATCACGCCAGCCAGAACTATGTCGCAGGAAGTTTGTTCATAATCGCCGATGTCGCGAAGGAATTGGGAATCCGTACGTCGCTGGCCTACGAGGTCACAGACCGCGACGGCGCGGACGCGTGCGCGAACGGCATCCGTGAAAACATCGAGTTTATCAAGCACGCGCAGGCGCAAAACTGCGGCATGGTACAGGGTATGTTCGGGCTGCACGCTTCGCTGACCCTCTCGGAAAAGACGCTCGAGAAGTGCGTCGAGGCGATGGGCGGCCTGAACTCGGGCTTCCACATCCACACAGCCGAAGGCACGGCCGATGTGTTCGATTCCCTAGAGAAGTACGGCAAGCGCGTGGTCAACCGCCTTTTCGACGCCAAGATACTGGGTGATAAGACCATCTGCGTACACTGCGTACACGTCTCGCCGGCCGAGATAGAACTGCTTGCGCAGACCGATACTATTGTCGTTCATAACCCGGAATCAAACATGGGCAACGCCGTGGGCTGCGGGCCGGTTTTAAAAATGCTTGGCGACGGCGTGACCCTGGGGCTTGGCACTGACGGATATACATCAGATATGTTCGAGTCTTTAAAGGTCGCAAACATAATCCACAAACACCACCTATGCGATCCCAGCGTGGCTTGGGGTGAGTCCCATCAGATGCTCTTCGACAACAACAAGAAGATCACCGAGCGCTTCTTTGACGGTCCTGTGGGAATAATTGCCAAGGGTGCGAAAGCGGATATTGCCGTGGTTGACTACGACCCGCTTACTCCGATGGATGAGACCAACATAGGCGGCCACATACTCTTCGGCATGATGGGAAGAAGCGTCGACAGCACCATGATTAACGGGCGCTTTGTATACAAGAACCGCGAACTTCTCGTAGCGGACGAAAAGCAGATATTCGCCAAGTCCCGCGAACAAGCCGCGGATTTCTGGAAGCGCGTTAACGCATAGGAGGCAGGAATGATTTACAGAAGCAATGAAACCGAGCTAAGCGCGGCTATGCGCGTCGCCGAATTAATAACTGCGGCCGCAAGGACGGCTCCCAAAGCCTGCGCGGTGGACGCTATTGAAACGCTTGTGCTGGACGGGGAAGATAAGGACAAGCTGACCGCCGCCATGCGCGAGCTTGGCGCCGGCGGCAAGCAGTTCTTCATCCGCGACGCGGGCAATGTGGACGCCTGCCATTGCGTTGTGCTGGTCGGAGTCGGCGTTGCCCCGCGCAAATTGGACTGCTCCTTATGCGGAACGGAGAATTGCGCCGCTGCTGTGAGGGACGGCATAGCTTGCGCCCTAGCCGTAACCGATCTTGGAATCGCGATAGGTTCTGCGGCGGCTACTGCGATGGATCACCGTATCGACAATCGCATACTGTTCACAGCCGGTATGGCGGCGCTCAAGCTGCGCATTTTCTCGGACAAGGTAAAGGTATGCTACGGTATCGGACTATCCGCGTCCGGCAAGAATATCTTTTTTGACCGCCCGGCGCTTAACCCTTGAGGAGTGATTATGTGAGCAATACAACAGGTGAACAAGTCGCGGCGGTCGATTTCGCGGCGATGGACTCGGAAACGGCCAAGCTGTACAGATTGGACGGCCGTCCGCCTTTCAGACTGGCATATCCGGTAGCGCTCCAGCACTTATTGGCCATGTTTACGAGCAACCTCGCGCCCATACTCATTATTTCAAGTGTGGCTCAGGCGACGACGTCCCAGGTAATAATCATGATACAGGCCGCGATGTTTGCGGCGGGCGCCGCGACCCTCCTCAACTGTTACCCCGTCAGGATTGGAAAGGTGCAGATAGGCGCCGGGCTGCCCATTGTAATGGGAACATCCATGACGTTTGTTCCCCCTGCTACGGCGGTCGCGCTGATCGCTGTGGAAATGGGGCACCCCAACCCGATAGGCGTGGTTCTTGGCGGTCTTATAGTCGCGTCTGTTTCCGAAGTTGTTCTCGGCGCTCTCTATAAGTATCTCAGGCCGTTCTTCCCGCCGCATGTCCTGGGAGCGATGCTTCTTTCTCTGGGTATATCGCTTCTTACCGTCGGGACTAACAACTTTGGGGGAGGCAGCCCGGCGGCCAACCCGTATTTTGGCTCGGCTCAGAACATGATGCTGGCCGGTTTCGTGTTTCTGCTGTATATGTTTTTGCAGCGCTTCGGAAAGGGAATTTTTAAGCTGGCGTCGGTGCTGTTCGCCCTGATAGCCGGATATGTAGCCGCTATTCTCATAGGTATTGTCGATTTCTATCCCGTTACGCAAGCCGCGATATTCGAGCTGCCGAGACCGCTTGCGCTCGGGCCGGTATTCTATCCGTGGGCGATTACAATGTTCCTGGCGGTGTACGTGGTTTCGGGCCTTGCGACAATCGGGTACACCCACACCATTACGACCCAGTCGATGAACAGGCCGTCCACCAACAGGGAAACCTCCGGCGCGATTTACGCCGACGCGGTCAGCTCCGCGTTTGCCGGCCTGTTTAATTCGCTGCCGAACACCGAGTTCGGGCAGAACGCAAGCTTGGTCGCAAACACAAAGATCATTAGCAAGTGGGTAGTCGCGCTTTGTGCGTTTACTTTGATAGCCGCAAGCGTGTTCCCGCCGATAGGAGCAGTATTCGCGACGGTTCCCCCGCCGGTGCTGGGCGGCGCGATCCTTGCCGTGTTTGCCTTCATAATGACAAACGCTATCGCGATGATTGCCAAGACGGGCTTTTCGCAAAGGAAGCTGACCTCGCTGTGCATAATGTTCGCCGTGGGTCTTGGCTTTGCTCCCCCCGGGAACGCCGCGCTTATACAGAGCTTCCCGGCGCCGATGCACTTCATTTTCAGTGACAGAGTTCTGCTGATGTCTGTCGTCGCGGTGGTCGTCAATATTTTCTTTATGGAAAGGGAAGACTTCGAGAAGATTAAGAACCTGCTGAAAAACCCGGACACGGATTACGTCGATGAATAAACTCAACGATACCATGTACAATACGGACATAGTACCGTATTGTACATGGCGACATAACTAAATATATTTGGAGGAAATTACATGAGCGATCTGATGAGACAGATACCGTTCGGCCAACTGATCGAGTGGATATTTTCGGAGTACGAG
Organism: Defluviitaleaceae bacterium; assembly: GCA_009780015.1. Lineage (GTDB taxonomy): Bacteria > Bacillota > Clostridia > Lachnospirales > WRAA01 > WRAA01. Next base: position 11,229 of record WRAW01000003.1, read on the forward strand.
AAACAAGGTACAATCTTCGGCATCCGCAAGGACAGGTTTTACCGCAATGAATGCGGCACACACATCGAAATGTTTGGCGAAAAGCTCCCGACTCCCATAGGGCCGGCGGCAGGGCCCAATTCCCAGCTTTGCCAGAACATCGTAGCGGCCTACCTGACGGGAAGCCGCTTTATTGAACTGAAGACCGTGCAGAAAATGGACGGAGAAGACCTGCGCAAGTGTGTGCCACGGCCCTGCATCAACGCTCAGGACGAGGGCTACAACGTCGAGTGGTCTACCGAACTGACGGTTCCCGAAGCCTTCGACGAATACGTAAAGGCATGGGTAGCTCTGCACGTGGTCGGCCGCGAGCTTGGCATAAGCCAGGGCTGCGACTTCATATTCAACATGAGCGTGGGCTACGACCTGGAAGGCATAAAGTCCGAGAAGATCGACAGTTTTATCGAGGGTCTTAAAGATGCTTCGCAAAGCGACACATTCAAGAACGCGATAGCGCACCTCAGCGCGAACCTGGGTCGGTTCAAGCACGTTGACCAAGCTTTTGTGGACGGAATTTCGCCAAACGCCTGCACGTCCATTACCCTGTCGACCCTGCACGGCTGCCCGACCGACGAGATCGAGCGCATCGCAAAATACCTGCTTGACGAAAAGAAGATACATACCTATATCAAGTGCAATCCCACACTGCTTGGCTACGACTACGCGCGCAAGACCTTGGACTCAATGGGTTACGATTATCTTGTGTTTGACGACCATCACTTCCGGCATGATTTGCAGTACGGCGACGCCGTAGTGATGCTGCGCGGCCTGCAAGACTTCGCCGCAGATCGGGGTCTGGACTTCGGCGTCAAGATAACCAATACGTTCCCTGTCAAGATTGACAACAACGAGCTTCCCGGAGAACAGATGTACATGTCGGGTCGCGCGCTGTACCCGCTGTCTCTCAGCGTGGCGAGGAATTTGTCGAAGGACTTCGGAGGCAAGCTGCCAATATCTTATTCCGGCGGCGCGGACGCGCTCAATATTGTTGAGCTGTACAAAGCCGGCATACGCCCGATTACGGTATGCACAACCATTCTGAAACCCGGCGGCTACATTCGCATAAACCAACTGGCGCACGCGCTGGAGCCTCTTCTTGACGGCGGCTTCAAAGGAACCGATACCGCCGCCCTCGACAAGCTTGTGGACGAAATGTTCACAAACGAGCGTATGCTCAAGAAATCGCGCCCTGTGACCAGCCGCAAGACCGATTCAAAGCTGGGAGTGTTCGACTGTTTCAAGGCTCCGTGCAAGGACGGCGGCTGTCCGATTGAGCAGCAGATTCCCGAATATCTCAGACTAGTGGCCGAAGGCAGGCACGACGAAGCTTTCGCTGTCATTGCCGTGGACAACGCGAACCCGGCAATCACCGGTACTATCTGTAACCACGAGTGCCAGAGCAAGTGTACGCGTCTTGACTATGAGACCCCCCTTGCGATCCGCGCAATAAAGCGCACGGCGGTCATGAACGCGCAAGACCGCTTCATAACGGCGGCCTCCGCGCCCGAACTCAGAACGCAGAGCCGCGTAGCCGTAATCGGTGCTGGGCCTGCGGGGATTTCCGCAGCGCTGTTCCTGCGCCGCAACGGTGTGGACGTCACCGTGTTTGAGAAGCGCGATAAGCCGTTCGGTATAGTAAGCTACGTTATCCCCGAATTCAGGATATCCCGGGAAATGATCGTCAAGGACTTCGAGCTTGCGGTGAAGACGGGCGTTAAGTTTATATTCGGCGCTTCTGATAAAGTGGACGTGCTGGATCTTCAACAGCAGGGCGGATACGACTACGTCGTGCTTGCCACCGGCGCTTGGGGCAAGGGCGAACTCTCGCTGAAAGAAGGAGAGGACAGGCTTGTTGACGCGCTGGAGTTCCTGGAAGAGTCCAAGGTCAGGGACTGCAATCTGCAGCTTGGCAAGCGCGTCGCAGTAATAGGCGGAGGGGACGTCGCCATGGACTGCGCAAGAGCCGCAAAGCGCGCACCCGGTGTGGAGGAAGTTACAATCGTATACCGCAGAACCAAGGCGTTCATGCCGGCCGAGCCGGAAGAATTGGCCGAAGCCGAGGCCGACGACGTAAGCTTTGCCACGCTGTTGACGCCGCTTAGCTACGACGGAAAGATTCTGACCTGTGTGCAGATGGAGCTTGGAGCGCGCGACGCGTCCGGCCGCAAGAGCGTCAAAAGCACGGGTATTACGGCGGAACTTGAATTCGACACGGTAATCTGCGCTGTGGGCGCGAAGGTAGATACGTCGGTATTCACGTCAAACGGTATAGCTCTCGACGAATGCGGCTGCGTAATGCACACAAAGAACCGCGAAACGAGTGTACCAAATGTCTATGTAGCGGGCGACGCAAAGAGCGGGCCTTCAACAATTGTGAAGGCTATTGCCGACGGCAAGGCTATCGCCAAGGGCATACTGTCCAAAATCGACCTGTCATGTGACTTTGAGAAAAAACAATTGCACACAGACCTTGATCTGTTGTATGATAAGAAGGGAACCTTGGTCGAACTGCTCGAAGACGCCGAGGAAGGTTATCGCTGCCTGACTTGCGACCAGCTCTGCGAAATCTGCGCCGATGTCTGTCCAAACCGCGCGAACGTGGCCATTGAGGTTCCCGGAGCAGGAAAGGACACTCACCAGATAATCCACATAGACGGAATGTGCAACGAATGCGGTAACTGCGGTATTTTCTGCCCGCACGACGGCAACCCGTACAAGGATAAACTCACAATTTTCTGGACAGAGCACGACTTTGACGACAGCGATAATATCGGATTTCTTCCGCTTGGCGAAAACCTCTACAAGGTACGCGACGAACATGGAAACGTACGGGAATATACAGGAGGCGACGGTACGGTAACAAAAGAGTTTGCGGCGGCTGTCGCGATTGTGCAGACGGAGTACCAGTGGCTGCAAGTTGGTATTTAGAACCGTGTTTAGTACCCGAAATGTCGGCTAGAAGCGGAAAATCGTCCTCACGAAGTCCGGGTTTGACTTTGCGGGGTAAAGTTCGACCTTCCAGGCGGCGTTGAGCGATACTGAACACAGGTTCTTAGAGGTCAGGGATTGAGAACTGTGTTCAATGACTGCCGATACGGCTTTCTGTGTTATTGGGCACAGGTTCTAAGGAGAAATCTTTGCCCGATGTGTAAAATGAGAGGAGGGTACGCGCGATGAAGAACAAAGTTATCGGGGACAGCGTACCGCGTTGGGACGCGCGCGCCAAGGTGTGCGGCAGGGCGGATTATACTGCCGACATACCGGTAAAAAATGCTCTTCACGGCAAAATCGTGAGGGCGGGCATAGCACACGGCCGTGTGCTATGCCTGGACATCGAAGATGCGTTGCGCGTTCCCGGCGTGGTCAAAATACTGACCCCCGCCGATTTGCCTAAGACTAAGTTTGCGACGGCCGGACATCCGTATTCGCTGGAGCCGGGCGGCGACGTATATGACAAGAACATACTGACGGACTACGTGAGGCTTTACGGGGATGAGATCGCGGCCGTCATAGCCGAGACGCCTCTGGCGGCAGCAGTTGCGGCCGAAAAGGTCGTTGCCAGGTATGAAGAACTGCCGTTCTACCTAACTACTGAGGAGGCAATGGCCGACGGCGCGGTCGAACTGCACGAGGGCGTTAAGAACAATATTCTGGCCGACACGACCGCAAGCGTGGGAGATGTGGAGCAAGGCTTTGCCCAGGCCGATCACATCTTTGAGAGCGAGTATCAGACGCAGATCGTACAGCACTGCCATATGGAAAACCAGGCCGCCGTGGCCTATCAGGACGCGGACGGGCGCTGGACATGTATTTCGAGTACGCAAATTCCGCACATATGCCGGAGAATACTAGGCGAAGCGCTGGAGATGCCCTGGAGCAAGTTCCGCGTGATAAAACCGTTTATCGGCGGCGGCTTCGGCAACAAGCAGGACGTGATAATCGAACCGCTGGTCGTTGCCATGAGTATGGCTGTGGGCGGAAGAGCCGTCAGGCTTGAGCTTGAGGGCGAGGAAGTGCTGGCGTACACCAGGGTGCGCCATGCGATACGCTACAGGAGCAAGGTCGGCGTTACCAAGGACGGCAGAATTACCGCCTGGCAGATGGACGCCGTTTCTAAAACCGGCGCGTACGCCTCGCATGGGCATTCTATAGCCGCGAAGGGCGCGGGAATACTTTCTACGCTTTACGAAATTCCGAACATGATCTACCGTTCGCGTACGGTTCTCACCAATACGGGCAACGCCGGAGCTATGCGCGGTTACGGCGTGCCTCAGATAACGTTCGCAATCGAGGCCATGACCGAGAAGATATGCTCCGCTCTGAACATGGACTCATTTGAGTTCCGCCTGAAAAACTTCAAGAAGGAAGGCGCCCCGCACCCTCTGAACGGCATACCGATGGCTACAAACAAGGTCGCTGATTGTTTGACACAAGGTAAGGCCGCGTTTGGCTGGGACGGCAAGATGGCCGCGGCCCTTGGAGATAAAGGTGGGATTATCCGAAGGGGTCTGGGCGTTGCGGCGTTCTCGTACGCAACGGCAGTCTATCCATACAGCCTTGAGATCGCCGGCTGTCGGCTCACGATGAATCAGGACGGCACGGTCAAGATGATGGTGGGCGCCACTGAAATAGGCCAGGGATCCGATACGGGTTTGATCCAGATAGCCGCCGAGACTCTGGGCGTACCGGCAGAAATGGTCTACGCAGAGGCCGTTACCGACACGGATATCGCCCCATTCGACACAGGTTGCTATGCTTCGCGCCAGATATATGTCACGGGAATGGCGGTGGCAAAGGCCGCGCAGGAACTGAAAGACAAAATATGCCGCGCAGCCGAACAGTTTTACAAGATATCGTCCCAGGTACTTGACATTGAGGACGCATATATCATAAACACGACTACGGGGGACAGGGTGGCAAGCCTGGGTGATCTGGCTCTTTACACATATTATGACAAGGCCCGCGCGCGGACGCTTACCGCCGAAGTCTCGAACAACTGCCACAACAATTCGTATCCCATGGGCGTAACTTTTGCCGAGGTCGAGGTCGACACCCAAACAGGGGTTGTGACATTGCTAAGTATGCTAAACGCCCACGATTCGGGCGTGATTATAAATCCGCTGCTGGCCGAGGGGCAGGTCGAGGGCGGCATGGGAATGGGCGTGGGTTTTGCGCTGGGCGAGGACTTGTTCTACGACACTAAGACCGGAGCTCCGCTAAACAACAACCTTCTCGACTACAAGATTCCCACGGCGATGGATGTGCCGGAACTCGGAGTCCTATTTGTCCAGCCCGTAGACCCCTATGGCCCGTTCGGAGCTAAAGGGCTTGGCGAACCTCCTTTGTGCAGCCCCGCTGCGGCCATTCGTAATGCCGTCTGCCAAGCCCTGGGCTTCGAGATAGACTCGCTGCCGCTGACGCCGGGCAAGGTGTTCGCGGCCATAGCCGCACACCGGAGCGGAGGTGAAGCCAATGTATGATTTCAACAGTTACACGGAAGCGCACAGCATTGACGAAGCCGTCCGCGCGCTGGGCGGCAACCCCAATGCCCGCGTAATCGCCGGCGGGACGGACGTTCTGATAAAGCTGCGCTCAAGGGACGAGGCCTTTGTGGGCCGCGACCTTGAGGGGATAACGCGCATACCGGGTTTGGCGGGCGTAAGCGTGGATACGCAGGGTGATATCACAATCGGCGCGGCCACAAGCTTTTCCCAGATTGAGAATGACGAGACTATCACGCGCTGTCTTGCAAGTCTTGGGACGGCGGCCGGAAGTATCGGCGGCCCGCAGATACGCAACGTGGGAACAATTGGCGGAAACCTGGCCAACGGGGCGACATCCGCCGATACAGCCGCCGTGCTGCTGACTTACAACGCCTCGCTGGTGATACATGACTCCTCCGGCTCGCACGAGATGCCGGCCTGTGAGTTCCACACGGGGCCTGGCAAGGTACGGCTCGAACAGGGCCAGCTTCTGACCGCCGTAAAGATAGCGCGTGCCGACTATGAGGGGTATCGCGGAAGCTACATCAAGTTTGCCGTAAGGCAGGCGATGGACATAGCGACGCTTGGCTGCGCTGTATTGGTCAAGATGGACGGAAATGTTATAGAGGACTTGCGCATAGCCTTCGGTGTGGCAGGCCCTACGCCGCTTCGCGCCGCCGCCGCGGAGCGCTTCGCCAAGGGCAAGGTTCCAAGCGGCAAGATTCTTGAGCAGTTAGGCAGGATATGCCTTGAAGATACAAAGGCTCGCGATTCGTGGCGCGCCGCGAAGGCTTTTCGTGAGCAGTTGATAACGGTGCTGCCGCAAAGGGCGATATCTCAAGCGCTGGGAGGTGACGGCAATGCGTAAGGCAATAAATGTCGAGGTAAACGGCAAGGCTCACGAGATGTTTGTGGATGAGCGCTTATCCTTGCTTGAGCTTCTGCGCGATGAACTGCAACTGACGGGCACAAAGCAAGGCTGCGGCGTCGGCGAGTGCGGCGCGTGCGCCGTGCTGGTGGACGGCAAGGCCGTCGATTCGTGCATATATCTCGCGGTATGGGCCGACAGTCGCAAGGTGACTACAATTGAAGGCATCGCGGCAACCGACGGAACGCTTTCGGACATACAGGAAAGCTTCGTGGAAAGCGGCGCGATACAGTGCGGTTTTTGTACGCCGGGGCTTGTGATCGCCGCCACCGCGTTGCTCGATCAACAGCCCGAGCCCAGCCGAGCCCAGATACGGAGGGGGCTTTCCGGCAATCTTTGCCGCTGTACGGGGTATTCCAAAATCATTGACGCGGTGGAAAACGTGGCGAAAACACGCAACGGAGGATAACTGTGGCTATATTCACATTAAACGGCAAACCCATTCGCACGGATTGCAGCAGCAAGAACTTGCTGTACTTTCTGCGCGAAGACATGGGAATTACCTCTGTGAAGGATGGCTGCAGCTCAGGGGCGTGCGGCACGTGTACCGTGATTATGGACGGCAAGGCTTCCAGGGCGTGTCTTGTGAAGATGTCAGGCATAGAGGGCAGGAACATTGTGACGCTGGAAGGGCTGTCTTCCCGTGAACAGGAGGTCTTTGCCCACGCGTTTGAGCGTACGGGCGCGGTGCAGTGCGGTTTCTGCATACCGGGCATGGTGCTGGCCGCCAAAGTGCTGATAGATGTACAACCCGACCCTTCGCCGGCTGAAATCAAGCAGGCCATACGCGGCAATATCTGCCGCTGCACGGGTTATGTAAAGATCGAAGAGGCCATCGTGCTGGCGGCAAAGCTTCTGCGTGAGGGCGGCGAGATTCCGGTGCGGACGTACACCGGGTCGGTGGGTGAGGACTTTCCGCGCCTGGACGCCCGTGAAAAGACGCTGGGTATCGGTAAATATTCCGACGACCTGCACTTTGACGGCATGGTGTACGGCAAGGCAGTGCGCCTCCCGTATCCTCGCGCGTTCGTCAGGAAGATTGACACGTCGGCCTCGGAAGCTCACCCGGACTTCGTGGCCGTACTGACCGCCAAGGATATCCCCGGTGCGAAGAAGATCGGTCACATGCGCCACATCCAGGACTGGGACGTGTTGATATCCGAAGGCGAAGCCACGCGCTGCGTCGGCGACGGCGTCGCGCTGATAGCCGCCAGGAACTGGCAGGCTCTGGACGAGATAGCGGAGCTTGTAAAGGTGGAATACGACGAGCTGCCCGTGCTGTACAACCCCGAGCTTGCTCTTGCCTCTGACGCGCCCAAGCTTCACGAAAGCGGAAACATACTCCACTGCGAAAAGCTGCGCCGAGGCGATGCGGATGCTGCAATAGCAGAGGCTGCCCATGTTGTAACCCGGACGTACAAAACCCCATTCACGGAACACGCGTTCATGGAGCCCGAATGTGCCGTAGCCCTGCCGGTTGAAGAGGACGGGGGCGGCATACGCCTGTATTCCGGCGGCCAGGGGATTTATGACGAGCAGCGCGAGGTTTCTTCAATGCTTGGGATACCGCCGGAGAAGGTGCATGCCACCGGAATGCTGATCGGCGGAGGGTTCGGAGGCAAGGAGGACATGAGCGTACAGCACCACGCGGCGCTGCTGGCATGGCATCTCAAGCGTCCAGCCAAGGTGCGCCTGACGCGGCAGGAAAGCCTGCTTGTTCACCCCAAGCGCCACGCCATGACCATCGAAATGACGTCCGCCTGTGACAAGGACGGCAACATGCTGGCCGTCAAGGCGAAGATCGTGTCGGATTCAGGGGCGTACGCGTCTGTGGGCGGGCCCGTGATCCAGCGCGCCTGCACACACGCCGCCGGCCCGTATCATTTCGAGAACGTAGACATCGAGGGTACGGCCGCATACACAAACAACCCGCCCGCGGGGGCTTTTCGCGGCTTCGGCGTGACCCAGTCCATATTCGCGTCCGAAAGCAACATGAACCTGCTGGCCGAAATGGTTGGGATATCGCCTTGGGAAATGCGCTACCGAAACGCCATACGTCCCGGCGAGGTTCTGCCGAACGGCCAGATAGCCGACAATTCAACCGCGCTGGCCGAGTGCCTGCTGGCCGTGAAGGACGCTTTCGAGAGCAGCCCGCGCGCCGGGATCGCTTCGTCGTTCAAGAACAGCGGCCTTGGCGTCGGCGTGCCGGATATAGGCCGATGCCTGATCTCCGTCGAGGAGGGCAAGGTACACGTCCGCTCCAGCGCCGCGTGCATAGGCCAGGGCATGGCTACGGTTATAATGCAGGTTGCCTGTCAGACCCTTGGGATCCCGCCTGACCGGATGGTCATCGAGCGCCCCGATACAAAGCGCACGCCCAACTCCGGCACAACGACGGCGTCGCGCCAGACCGTATTCACGGGCGAAGCCGTGCGCCAGGCGGCGCTCAAGCTCAAGGCGGCGCTGGAGGAGGCCGGGTCGCTTTCCGGGCTTAACGGGCGGGAGTTCGAGGGGGAATACTTTCCCTCCACCGACCCAATCGGCTCCGACAAGCCAAACCCCGTCAGCCATGTGGCCTACAGTTTCGGCGCGCAGGTTGTGATCTTGGACGAAGATGGGAAGCTCGAGAAGGTCGTAGCCGCTTACGACGTCGGCACGCCCATCAACCGGCGCAATGTGGAAGGCCAGATAGAGGGCGGCGTGACAATGGGCTTGGGCTATGCGTTGACTGAGGATTTCGTGGTTTCGGAAGGAATGGTTATGTCGAAGTACGGAACGCTCGGACTGTTCAGGGCTACCGATACGCCGCCCATAGAGGTAATATTGGTAGACAAGGAAGGCCGCGCGGAAGTCGCCTACGGCTCGAAAGGCGTAGGGGAACTGGCTACAATCCCAACCGCTCCGGCCACGTCGCTGGCGTACTATAGATATGACGGCAAGTTTAGGACAAAGCTGCCGCTTGAGGGAACAAGCTACAGAAAAAATAATTAAACGGGAGGAAGTCGCAATGCACGAGAGGCTTTGCCAAAGCTGCGCAATGCCGACGGCGGAAGACGAACTGCTTGGAACAAACGCGGATGGTACGAGAAACACAAAGTACTGCAAGTATTGCTATGAAAACGGGGGCTTCACATCTGACTGTACCATGGAGGGTATGGTTGAAATATGCGTCCCGCACATGGTTTCCTGCGGAATGGATGAGGAAACCGCAAGGAAGATGCTAGGCGACGCGCTTCCGGCGCTTGAACGCTGGGCAAGCTAGGCATGGCGGACATGTTGATTAAGAACGGTACGGTCGTAACCGGATCGGATACGTTTGCCGGTGACGTGCTGATAGAAAATGGCGTGATAACGCGGATTGGCGTGAACCTGACCGCCGACGGCGTTCAGGTGGTCGATGCCTCGGGCAAGCTGGTGCTGCCTGGGGCGGTTGACGTGCATACGCACTTCGATCTTGACGTGGGAATTGCGACCGCCGTGGACGACTTCTATACGGGAACGGTTGCGGCGGCGTGCGGGGGTACGACGACGATTGTCGACCATATGGCCTTCGGCCCTGCGGGATGCAATCTTGGCCATCAGGTAGCGCGCTATCACGAACTGGCAGGCGGCAAGGCCGTGATCGACTACGGTTTTCACGGTGTAATCCAACATGTGAACGACGACATTCTGGCCGAGATGGAGCCCCTCGTCGGAGAAGGCATTACGAGCTACAAGCTCTACATGACCTATGGCCACAAGCTGGAAGACGCCGACATACTGCGCGTAATGGCGCGGATAAAGGAACTTGGGTTGATTGTGTCGGCGCACCCTGAAAATGACGGTACGATAGCCTATTTCAAGGGCGTATTCCACAAGGCCGGTCTTTTCGCGCCCGAATACCACGCCAAGAGCCGCCCGTTTCATTGCGAGTCGGAGGCTGTCAACAGGCTTCTGTTGTTTTCGGAAATGCTTGGCGATGTACCGCTGTACGTGGTACATTTGTCGAACAGCCTGGGGCTTGAATACTGCAAGCAAGCCAGACAGCGCGGATTGCGCAGGGTATTTGTCGAGACATGCCCGCAATACCTGTTTCTTAATGAAGAACTTTACACCCGCGAAGACGGCCTGAAATACATAATGAGCCCCCCTCTGCGCGACAAATCTCACAGTGACGCGCTCTGGCGCGGCATAGAACTGGGTGACGTCCAGACGATCGGTACGGATCACTGTCCGTTCAACTTTGCCACCGACAAGCAGCGCGGCGCGGCCGACTTCGCTATGTGCCCAAACGGCGCGCCCGGCGTCGAGATGCGCCTCCCCCTTATGTATTCGGAGGGCGTGGCGGCCGGACGCATTTCCGTGAACCTGCTCGTCAGCCTTTGCGCTACAAACCCGGCTAAGCTATTCGGACTGTATCCGAGAAAGGGCGCCATCGCTCCGGGCAGCGACGGCGACGTTGTAATCCTGAATCCAAACGCCCGCCGGACGGTTTCAAAGAAGGATATGCACGAGAACGTGGACTACTCGCCATACGAAGGCTTTGAGCTTGCGGGAAGGATCGACGCTGTCGTCTCGCGCGGAGAATTGATCGTGAAGGATAACATATTCGTGGGTGAGAAAGGCCGTGGGAAGTTCATGCGCAGAAGCAAGCCCATTACGCAGATATGATGCAATATAAGGAGATACGGGATGAATAATTTCAGGTTTCACATACCAACCGAGCTGATTTTCGGTAAGGATGCCCACCAGAATGTGGGCAAGGAAGTAAGGAAGCACACGAGCAAGAAAATACTCTTTGTGCGGCTTGCGAAATCCTCGCTGGAGAGGATCGGCATCTACGACGATATCGTAAAATCGCTTAACGAACACGGCGTCGAGTATGTTGAACTGGACGGCATCGTACCAAACCCCAGGCTTTCCAAGGTTCGAGAGGGCGTCGAGATATGCAGGCGCGAGGGAATCGAATTCATATTGGCTGTTGGCGGGGGTTCCGTAGTTGATACGTCCAAGGCAATCGCGGTGGCTTCCTGTGTTGACTGCGACTACTGGGACATCGTCGAGAACAAGGAGCTTGCTATTGAGCGCGCGCTGGGGCTTGGAACAATCATTACGATCCCGGCTACCGGAACCGAGATGAACACTTCCACGGTAATCACCCGCGACGAAGACAACTTGAAGCGCGGCCGCCCGACAATACACCCTACATTCAGCATACTGAACCCCGAGCTTGCGGCGTCACTGCCAAAGAGCCGCGTGGCGCAGAGCGTAGTGGACATGCTTGCACACGTAATGGAAAGGTACTTCACCAACACACCCGGCGTAGACCTGACCGACCGAATGATGGAAGGCGTGATGAAGACTATCGTACGCCTGGGGAGCAAGTTCTATCACGAAGGCTACGACTACGACACTGTGTCTCAATTGATGTACGCAGCCACGGTCGCCCACAACTTTTCGCTTTGCGTAGGCCGTCAGAACGATTTTGCCACCCACAACATCGGCCACGAGCTAAGCGGTGAGTACGACCTCTCCCATGGAGAGTCGCTCTCGGTGATATATCCGGCCTGGATGCGCTATACGCGTGACCACAATCCGGCGAGAATGGCGCAGTTCTTCGTGAACGTGTTCGGCGTCGAGAACAATTTCCTTGACGTGCATGACACAATAGACCGTGGAATCTCAGCCTTAGAACAGTTCTACACAAGCCTGAACATGCCTGTACGCATCTCTCAGACAAACATAGTTGACTGCGATATTGAAAAGATGGCCGTAAAAGCCAGCGAAGGCGGCAAGCGTACCCTGGGCTTCTACGTCACGCTTGGGCATGACGACTTCGTAAAAATATACAAACTTGCCCTGTAGCGGCAATTATCGCGTAAATCCCCGCAAAATTCTGACGAGTATTGCGGGGATTTTGCGCGAGGAAATTAGGCGCGGCTATTTACAACACGTGTGCCGGATGATAAACTTAATTAGGGCGTATTCCCACTAACAGTTACGTATCTTTGCGGCTTAATTTTCCGCCACTCTTCTTCAGCGATACCTTGCGTACCGCTAGGGGTACGCGGCGGTATCACTTCCTCGATTGGCGAAAAATTAAGCTCGCAAATCTACGCAACTGTTAGAACCTGTTTACCATCTTTATGCCGTTGGATTGATGAGCCCAGTTTTTCGCCATTCTAGGAGGAGATGACGCCGCGTACCTGTAAGGTACGCAAGGAATTGACGACGACGAAGGGTGGAAAACTGGCCGCCAAGACAATGGCGTAAAGATGGTAGACAGGTTCTTAGTGGGAACACGCCCTAAAATACATACGTGAAAGAGGTGCAGTATGACAGTTAGCGAAAGAATTTCCGCGCTGCGAGGGAAGATGGCGGAGCACGGCGTCGACGCATATGTGATCCCTTCGGCGGATTATCACCAGAGTGAATATGTGGGCGATCACTTTAAGGCGCGCGAGTTCGTCACAGGCTTCACGGGGTCTGTGGCAACGGCTGTGATTACGGCGGACGACGCTGCGCTGTGGGTCGACGGGCGCTACTTCATCCAGGCCGAGCGTCAGCTTGCCGGAAGCGAAGTCAGGATGTTTAAGATGGGTGTGGATGGTTTCGACACAATCGTGGAGTATCTGGAAAAGGCTGTGCCTCAGGGCGGCAAGCTGGGCTTTGATGGACGAGTAGTGGCATACGAAGAAGGCAAAGAGTACGCCGAAAAGATGAAGGGTAAGGACGCAAGCGTCGAGTATTCGCTCGATCTGGTACATGAGATATGGAATGACCGTCCGGCGGCTCTCAGCAAGCCTGTATTCGTACTCGAGACACGGTACAGCGGCGAGACAGTTGCGTCCAAGCTTGCGCGTTTGCGCAAAAAAATGGTCGATGCGGGAGCGACTCATCATGTAGTTGCGACCTTGGATGATATAGCTTGGCTGTTGAACCTGCGCGGCGGCAGAGAAATCGCCAATACCCCTCTGTTTCTGTCATACTTTATGATGGACGCGGAGAAGGCCGCGCTGTATGCCGACGAAGGCAAGTTCAGCCCGGAAATAAAGGCGGCTCTTGAACGCGACGGCGTTCGCATAAAGCCATACAACGGTATATATGCCGATATCGCGGGGTTGGAACCCCAAAGTATTTTGATGATCGACCCGGAGCTGGTAAATTACGCGCTGGTTGCGTCAACCAAGTGCCGTAAGGTAGAGAAAGCCAACCCGGCGGTAATGTTCAAGGCATGCAAGAACGAGACGGAGCTTGAGAATATCCGCAAGGCTCATATCAAGGACAGCGTCGCGCAGACCAAGTTCATGCACTGGATCAAGACCAACGCCGGCAAGATAGACATAACCGAAATCAGCGCGGGCGAAAAGCTGGAGAGGCTGCGTGCCGAGCAGGACGGTTTCCTTTGGCCAAGCTTCGCGCCGATTGTAGCGTACAAGGAACATGCCGCGATGGCGCACTACCACGCCGAGCCCGAGACTAACAAGTCTATCCGCGCAGAGCACATGGTGCTGACCGACTCCGGCGGAAACTACATGGAGGGCGCGACCGACGTATCGCGCACATACGTACTGGGAGAGATCAGCCACGAGCTAAAGACGCATTTTACGGCGGTCGTGCGTGGAGTTATAAATCTTTCCACCGTCAGGTTCCTCAAGGGTGTGCACGGCTTCAACTTGGATGTGCTCGCACGCAGGCCGCTGTGGGACGTGGGCCTGGACTTCAAGCACGGAACGGGGCATGGTGTGGGCTATCTGACGACAATTCACGAAGCGCCGTGCAGAATACGCTGGCAAGTCCCGGCGAACAAGCCCATCCAGCCGCCGCTGGAAGAGGGCATGATGCTCTCGAACGAACCGGCCGCGTACGTGGAAGGTTCCCACGGCATACGTATCGAGAATGAGATTGTCGTGCGCAAGGGCGAAGCAAATGACCAGGGCCAGTTTATGTACTTCGAGACGGTCACATTCACGCCGATAGACCTTGACGCCATACTGCCCGAAATGCTTACCCCGGCGGAAAAAGAATTCCTGAACGACTACCACAAGAAGGTATATGAGCTGGTCGGCCCGCACATGGACGATACTCAGCGCGAATGGCTCAAGACATACACCAGGGAGATATAACGGATGGTTAATTTGCTGGAAATGCGCGACCGTGTGCTGACGATTCCGGCGTTTGAAAAAAGAGCGGTCTTTGTAGGCAAGGAAATTCAGGAGGCGGAAGACGACGTAGCCGCGCTGCTCAGCAAGTACGAGAAGGAAAGCCGCGGTGTGGAGCGGCTGCAGAGGGATTCGCTTTCGTCCTTCCTGTTGCAGTTGGCCGGCAGATACGACGACAAGCTGGAAAAGAGACAGCGCGAGGAAATATACGCCAAGCTGGAGTATGACATGGCTGTTACGCATCTTGGCAATCTCATGCGGGAAAGAGACGGGCTTGCCGCCGAAATTTTGGCATTGCAAGCCGACGAGCGCGTTTACCTGCATGAGCTGAAAAACAGGCGGCTTGAGCTCGGATCCAAATTGATGGAGCCGGACGGCATACGCTACGCCGAGCTGGAACAAAAACGAAGCGTCATCATAGCGAATATAACGGAGACAAAACACGCGCTGCGTGCTGCCGCCGCCGTCAAAGCGACTGCGGGGGAAGTGTTGAGCTCCCTTGAAAACGCAGAGGGATGGGCTACGTTTGAAGTCATTCTTGGCGGCGGGCTTATCTCGCATCTCTCGAAATATTCGCATATAGACGAAGCCGAACGCAGCTTCCACACCCTGTCGTCCCAGTTACGCGAACTGAGACTGGAGCTTGGCGACGTGCACGGGCTCGCCATTCCCGGACTTACCGAAATATCATCATCTCAGCGCGCTATCGACTTTTGGTTTGACAACATCTTTACCAATTGGTCGGTGCGAAGCCAGATCAAGGACAATGTCGAGCAAATTCACCAGCTGCAAGCCCAGATCGATAGTATCGAATCCGCTTTGAGGGCGGCGCTGAACTCAGAAGAAGCGGAACTCGCGGCGAACAAACGTCGTGAGGAAGAACTTCTGTTAACCATATCTCACTAGATGCTAAAGGGGCTGTTGCAATGAACAGCCCCTTTACTATTGTATGAAATAGCTAGACGTCCAGCTTTCCCCATTCCTTCAGGTATTGTTCCTTGGTCATAAGCGGGGTAAACTGTTCCTTTACATGCAAGGCGGACGACGCGCCGTCGTACAGCAGGTCGATTACGGTCATTGCGAGGCACTTGGCCGAAGCGATGTAGGCGATGTCCTTGTCGGATATCTCGACGTCGTTGCCGTGGAGCGTTCCCGACATTCCTGAAAAACCGCCGTGCAGCATAGGCATCAAGTAAGATAAGTCTCCGGCGTCGGTCGATCCGGCCATTGGGCCGGCGCTGTACATCACGTTGTCTTCGCCCAGTATTTCGACCTGGTTTGCGTAGAGCAAATCCATCAACGGTTCACATGGGATCATTGGGAGGTAGCCGGGGAAGGTCTGGATATCGCAAGCGGCTCCGACGGCGTCGGCCCCGGCCTTGAATGCGCGGTCTACCTTGAACTCCGCGTCCAGTATGGCATCTATGTTGTTGCCGCGTATGTATGTCTCGATGCGCACGTCGTCGGGAATGACGTTTACCAGGTCGCCGCCCTTTGTGATGATGGGGTGTACGCGTATGCAGTCCTTGTCGCGGAATGTCTCGCGCTGGCAGGATACGGCCATTAGCCCGATGTTGGCGGCGTTAAGCGCGTTGACGCCGAGGTGGGGGGAGCCTCCGGCGTGCGCGGCCTTTCCGATATAGCGCACAAGCTTGCCCACGAAGCCGTTGGAGCCGTATCCGGCGCACGCGATCTTGCCTTCGACGCGGCCGCTGTCGTTGTGCTCCATTATTACCATGTCTACGGCGTCCAGTTCGCCAAGGTATACAAGCTCCTGCTTTCCGCCGAGGAACTTGATCTTTCCCTCGTCAATCAACTGCTTGCGGTATTCGATCTCGACATATTCTTCGGCCGGGACTGCGATAAGTTCCACGTCGCCGTCGAGGTGCTTCATAACGTCGGTTCCGGCCAGAGCATAGGCAACGCCGGCCAGAGCCGCTATCATGCAGTTGTGGCCGCAGGCGTGGGCGGCGCCGGTCGCCGGGTCGGAGCAGCGGTGGGTTGTGGACACAACGGCGTCAAGTTCGCCCATGACGGCGATCTTAGCCTTTGACGAAGCCCCCTTGAGCGAACCGATGACCCCGGTCAGAGCGACCTTGTCACGAACGGGTATACCAAGCCCCTCAAAGACAGCCTTCACCTTGTCGGCGGTCTTAAACTCCTTGTACCCAAGCTCCGGCTCCTCGAAAATAGAGTCGCCAATCGCGATTATTTTGCCGCGATGTTCGTCAATAGCCTTGATTGCAATTTCCTTGAGTTGCTGCTTAGAAAGCTGCATACCGGTTAAAACCCCTTTCGTGTACTATGATATCGCCCAGAGATACAGCGACGCAACGCTGCCGTAGGGAGAGTAACGCTTTGCGTAGCGCAGGAAGCGATCCTTGGGAAGGTCGTCCAGTCCGTATAAATTCATCATGCCCCGGCGTATGGCCAGGTCGCCGTAGCTTACCACGTTTGGCCGTTCCAGCGAAAAGATCAGCATCATTTCGGCCGTCCAAACGCCGACGCCCTTTATGGCGGTAAGCGTGCGAATCACTTCCGCGTCGCTCATTTGCGCCAAAGCGTCAAAGTCGACAGTTTTGTTTGTCGCGGCCTCAGCAATGTTCTTGATGTACTCGGCTTTGCGCATGGACATCCCGCAGCTTTGAATTTCTTCGCGCGTAAGGGCGCATAACTTTTTTGGAATTACTTCACAGCGCTCGCGCAGCCTGGCGCACACCGTATCCGCCGCCTTGGAGGATATTTGCTGGCCGATCACGCTGTCTACCAGCGCCGTGAAAACATCCGGCTGAACCTCGCGCCGTATCAGACCCAGCCAGTCTATCACGGCTCCGAGCTTCTTGTCCTTCCCGCGCAAGTATTCCATCTCTTTCTGTCCATACTCGAAGTAGCGTTTTTCCGTATTCATGCGCTTGTTATCACCTCATTGTATCATTGTACAATGCTGCGCGCTCTATTGTCAAAGAAATAGTTAGAAGCGCAAGTCATATTTTACGCTGTTTGCCCTTTTGAATCCTACGCTTTCATAGAGCTTATGCGCCGGATACGCGTCGTCCAGGCAGGTTAAGGAGATTGAGCCATAGCCTTCCGCCTTCGCGTTTTCAATTATGTGTTCCATCAACTCTTTCGCTATGTTCTTATTGCGATGTTTAGGCTTTACCGCGACATTAAATATCATTACACAAGGCTGAAAGCCGAACGTAAACAATTCAACGGCATACTGCGTGGCGCTTCCTATAATTTCTTCCCCATCCTTAACGACAAATATTGTGTATGCTTGATTTTCCCGATATTTCTTGTATTGATCCAAGTCATTGCTTGAGCCGAAGCACTCGTCGATTAATGCTTTGTACGATACTAAATCTTCATACTTCAATATTTCAACCATTATGATTTCACCCTTCCGTGAAAATTAATAACTTATAAGGCTGCCAAATGTAATTGAGCTTCCGCTTGCAAAGCATAGGCCTGTATAGTACACTTAGCAAGAGGTGTTTGAAATGTGGCGTCAAGTTCTGGATGCAGCAGGTTGGGGAGTTGTTACCGCATGGTGCATCATGGTGATATTGGCGATGGCGGGCAACCGCTATGTTGTAGATATACGCGATTTTGTGCCGCTGGATGAGTTGGTGGGCATAATGCTGACTGACAGTCCCCTTAACTTAGGAGATTCAGGCAGAATTTATGTCTCTGTGGCTAGTGGGTTGGAAAAAGATGCGTTTGAAGGCATGGACTTATGGGCAGTATTCTGGTTGGCAGATCGTATGAAAGCGGCAACATTATCAGCATGACACATTCAGGTAGGCTTCTTGTTCCGCAGCATAGGGAGTTGACTCTTTACTCCAAGCAAATTTTTCAGGATTCGGATGGAAGAGTATATGTTATCCATGGAGCTACAATTGACTTGACTACGCATGTAGTAATGTCCCGGATGTACTGGAGCGGCCGTCTAGTGGAAATAGAGTTGTCCGTCGATTCTGAGTATATCCAGGAGTCGGTGGAAACAAGTTCTGGGACATTAACTTTTGACATGCGCAGCATAATTTTTACAGCACATATGGAAATAATACCGAATAGCGACGATTGATAGCTGTTTGGCGAAAGGGATAAATATGTACCATATCATCGTAAACCCAGTTGCCGGGCATGGCCATGGCCTTGTGCGTCTGCCGTTTTTGGCAAGGCTGTTTGAGTCCGGGGGTGTACCATACGAAGTTTTGCAGACCACGGCGCCAATGGACGGCTACGAAAAGGCCAGGAACATATGCGCCGCAGGCAGCGACGGCATAATCGGTATCGGCGGCGACGGCACCATCCAGGAGATTGTGGCCGGGATGGAGGCGGCATTTGCGGGGCAAGCCTGCGTAATACCCGTTCCCTTGGGAATTTTCCCGTGCGGCAGCGGAAACGACTTCGTGCTGACTGTGGAAGGCGGTAAGTCCGCAACCGTCCGCAAGTACGATAAACGAAAGGACGGACAAGCGGCCCAAGCCGTCTTTGAAGCGGTAATCAACGGGCGTACGCGCTCTGTAGACATAATGAAGGCAGATGGCATGGCCTTCCTGAACATAGGCAATATCGGGATCGATGCGCGCATCGTGCGCAACGCTCTGGGCTTCAAGAAACGCTTTGGCCGTTACGCATATCTTGCGGCGGCCTATAAAAGCATTGCAAGGCACGAGAACATACCGCTTACCATAAATATGGGCGATGAAGTTTTAGAGGGCAGCTACACCCTGGCAGCCGTGTGCAACGGGCAGTACTACGGCGGAGGAATGCATATTGCCCCATGCGCACGGCTTGACGACGGACTGATAACCGTATGCTTGGCAGAAGCCATGAGCCGCCTGGAAGCTATGGCGATTTTCCCACTCCTGCTTCTTAAACTGCACACATATCTGAGGAAGGTGCGCTTCGTGCAATGTGAAACCCTCACCGTCACGATGCCGCGTGCCGAAACACTTTGTCTGGACGGCAACCTGTACGAAAAGTCCGGCAGCATAACATTCGAGGTGCTGCCGAAAGCGCTTCGCATATTCGTGTAGATATGTCGGCGCACTGTAATTTCGTGTCAAATTCAGATTCTTATTTCCTGCTGATCTTAAACTGGTCAACCAGCGACCTCAACACGCCGGCTTGATTGGAAAGGTCTTCGCTGACGGAGGCATTGCTTTTAACCGTGTTGGAATTGTCGGATGCTCCAAGATATATGGAGTCCATGCCATGCTGGATTCTGCTTATTTCTTCGGCCTGTTCACCGGACATGAGGGCTATGTTTGCCATAACGTCCGTTACGTCGAACGTTATTTCGACAATGTTGCTCAACGCCTCTGTTGTTTGTACGGATTTTGCGACGCCCTCGTCTACCCGGCTTAATGATTTCGCAATCATTTCAGACGCGTCTTTTGCGGCTGTAGCGCTTCGTCCGGCTAAGTTGCGCACTTCATCCGCCACAACGGAAAAGCCCTTGCCGTGTTCCCCGGCTCTGGCGGCTTCCACGGAAGCGTTTAACGCCAGGAGATTTGTCTGGAAGGCTATGCCTTCTATGATGCTTGCGACTTTTACTATTTCCGCCGAGGATTGCTTTATTTCTTCCATGACGTCGGACATATCCTTCATATGCCGGGTTCCGATGTTTGCTGCTTCCTGAACCTTAGTGGAAAGCCCGTTGGCAGACCTTGCGTCTTCGGCATTTTTCTGAGTCTTCTTCGTTAAGGCTTCAATCGCTCCCCTTACTCCTCTCATGGCTGTGGATTGTTCTTCAAAGCTGATCCTCAATTCATTGGTGAACTGAGAAATTTTTTCAGCGTCCGACTCCAGCCGCATACTTTCCTCTTGGATGTTTTGCACAAGCTTGCTTACAGAGGCGACCATGGTTTGAATAGATTCCTTGATGGGCGCGAAGTCGCCTAAGTATTCCTTTGTCATAGCAACGTCAAAGTCGTTATTCGCCATTCTTTGCAGCACCGCGACAATATCCTCTACATATGACTTCGTAGCGCCTACGGAGAAGGCCACCATGTCTCTAATCTGGGTAAAGCTGTCATAGGATGAGCGAGTGTCCTCGTCGTAAGCGGCCGGGGAGTAATCAAATCGTAATCCCCCCATACGCCTGTTTTCCAGGGCTTTGATGACAGATTTAGCCTCGTTGCTTTGATATCCGATAATTTTGTTAGTCACTTCTTTATAGTGGAGACTCTCAGTTATGTCAAGCGTTATATTTCCGTACGCCACAATTTCATGTTCAGAAAATATCGGCCAAACAAAATTTTCCTCAATTATCAAACCTTGGCCAGTGAGAGTTTCAGTACGCATGAGAACCGGTTTTTTGATAGCCTGGATATCTTTAAAACATTCCTTGTACTTGTCATGCAATCCTTGAGAGTACATTTCAGCCATAGTCTTGCCTACATCTTGTTGAGTGTAACCATAGCTCAATATTGTCGGGTTGATATGCACGCACCGTATGTCCCGATCCAATACCTGCATGGGATGAGGCATATTGTCGTAACACATATGCATAGCTTCGGCCAGCTCGTTTGCGGCTATTATGGCTTTGTCAAAATCGCCGCCGTATTTCAATTTTCCTCGAGCGGAAAGATGGCCCAGTACAACTTGACGACTCACATGACGTACCTCGTTCAAGGTATCGTTTACGGCTGACTGTAGTCCGGCAAGACCGGCTCTCATTAAGAAAAGGTCGCCTGACGTATTGGGCAGATTGATGTTTAAGCTGCCGCTTGATAAATCGTTAGCGGCTTGGCTTAATTGACGGATGGTTCTTCGCAGAGCGAAAGCGTATAAAATACCTGTTCCGGCCACAATCATGCTCATCGCAGTAAGGATTACATTGCTCCATAAAAGGGTAAGTATATTCAAGACCATAAGTGCGGCCATTGACACGATTATAATCGATATCGCGTTAATACCATTTTTCATTAAAGGAACACCCCGCGTTTATAATTTTTAATGTGTCAACTTTATCACATACCATACAGTAAATCAACGAGAAAATTACACGGATAAATTGCCGTAAATATTTGATTCCTGTCAACAAGCACAATTAGTTGTAAAAGGCGAGGAGACTTTGCGGCAAACTGCGGACGAAAGCCGGGAACAGCCGCGTATTGCAACAAATTTTTCGTGATGCGTTGGCGTAGAATATAGGTTATCAAATCCTATATTTGCCAAAGGTGATAACATGGAAAGAGTCGCGCACAAATCCGCCGGAAAGCTTGGAATTACACTCACGAAGAAGGACACCGCGCTGCTGCTGGTTGCGGTGATGGGTTTTTTTGTTGGGCGCTTCGTTGTCTTTGACATAATCAATCCTGTTGCGGTAGGGTTTGTGGCCAACTTTATGGGTGGAGGCGCGATATTTGTAGTTGTTGCGCTGCTGTCGGGAGTGGGCGCCGCGACCTTGGTAACCGGCAGTTTCATGTTAAAGTATATACTGGCGCTTTCCCTGCTTGTTGCGTGCCACGCGTATTTCAGCAAGAGGAAGCTTGTTCCTAACATATATGTCAAGTCGGTGGTCGCTGCCGGTTGTTCGCTTGCCGGCGGGCTGCTGCTGGCGGCGCTTGAGGGTATGAGCGCCTTCTTCGCGCTGCTGGCCGTGCTGGAGTCTTCGATGACGCTGTTTGTAACGTACATATTGCAAAAGGGCGTGGGCGTGGTAACGGGCAAGAAACGCCGCAAGATACTGAGCGGCGAGGAAATAGCAAGCGTCGCGGTGCTGTTCGGCGCGGTCGTCGTGGGCATGGTTGATATATATGTCGGGAATGTTGCGCTGCGGCTGTTTATGTCGACATTCGTAATACTTACGGCGGCTTACAAGGGAGGCGTGCAGCTTGGAGCCACGGCGGGCATGGTGCTTGGGCTGACGCTGTTTCTTGCAAATTTCCAGGACGCCACGCTGGCGCTTGTCATGAGCTTTGGCGGACTGGCGGCAGGGCTGCTGCGCGATAAAGGCAAGCTCTTTTCCCTGCTGGGAATGGTTGCGGGCGGTCTTGTGGTCATAGTGTATGTTGACGCGGCGTACCTGACGCCTACTTTATTGTATTCGGTGGGAAGCGGTGCGCTGCTGTTTCTTATGACGCCTGAGAGCTTCTATTTCAACCTGCACTCGTCGATAAACCCGGTTGTGGACAACTCGGAGGAATATATACGCCGGGTGCGCGGCATTGCTACGGAACGGCTCAACGCTTTTTCAGACGCCTTCGCAAAGCTTGCGCGCTCCTTCTCGAAGCTTTCGGAGAAGCGCGCGGCTCTTGGACACAGGGACATATCTACCCTAATAGACGACATATCGGCAAAGTCGTGCGAGTCGTGCTCTATGCGCCAATATTGCTGGCAGACCAACTTCTACGAGACGTATCAGACAATATTTGGGATACTGGGTGCGTGTGAAAAAAAGGGCAGAATAGAGATTGATGATCTCCCCGTCAATTTCAGGAAAACATGCATAAACTTACAACACTTCATTGATACAAGCAACCGCCTGTTCGAGCTGTACAAGCTCAACCTGACATGGAAGAACAAAGTGATAGACTCGCGTGAACTTGTGTCGCAGCAGCTTGGCGGAGTGTCCCTGCTGATAAAAAGGCTTTCCCGTGACCTGGGGCTTGAGATGAACTTCCGCGAAGACTTGGAAGAAGCCGTAATCCGAGAACTTGGATATTCCCGGATCGAACCTGAACGCGTAGTCGTGATCGAGAACAAGCTTGGCAAGTTCGAGGTTAACGTGACGCATCGGCCGTGCCACGGCAAGAAACTTTGCCGCAAGGAGATAGCGCCGATTGTGAGCCGCGTGCTGGGACGTAAGCTTGTCAACCCCCAGGGCGAATGTATTACCGAGAAGGGACTGTGCAGCCTGTCTCTGCGCGAGGAACAAAGGTTTCGGATGGCTACGGGCGTCTCGAGGCTTGCCAAGTCCGGCAGCAAGGAGTCCGGCGACAGCTACAGCTTCATCAACCTGCGGGGAGCGCAGGCTCTGCTGGCTCTTTCCGACGGGATGGGCTCCGGCAAGCAGGCTCACGCTGAAAGCGCCGCGGCTGTAGAGCTGTTGGAAGATTTGATCGAGTCGGGCTTCGAGAAGGATATGGCTCTGCGCATGATAAACTCTGTGCTGGTACTCAAGTCCAGCGAGGAATCATTCAGCACTCTGGACATATGCTCATTGGATCTTTATACGGGAGAGGCCGAATTCTGCAAGATCGGCGCGGCTACGACGTACCTGCTGCGCGGCGGAAGCGTTTCGACAATACGTTCTACTTCACTGCCCATCGGAATCCTGAACAATGTGGAGCCGGAGACCCACGTGCGTCAGCTAAAATCCGGCGACGTGATAGTAATGGTCACGGACGGTGTGTGTGAATCCGAAGCATCGGTGGGATGGATAGCCGAGATACTGGCGTCCCTGTCAAGCCGCAGCCCCCAGGACATAGCCGACATCGTCATCAACGAAGCCGCCCGCCGTGCAGGGGACGTCATACGCGACGATATGACCGTACTATCTGCGCGGGTATGGGAGAAATAAGACTTGTAATCAAATAGCCGTAGCTCTCGGATATGAGAGCTGCGGCTGTACGGATTAGCTTTGTTTTGTTTACTACGGCGACATGGAGCATTAGGGCGTGTTCCCACTACCAAAATCGCACTCGCAAAGATGTGCATTTTGTGTAGTGGGAACACGCCCTACATCATGTCACTGTAAGTTTCGATCACAACCTGACCCTCGAACACATACACAGTTTGCCCAAGTACCTCGCGGAAAAAGTCAATAGGGACAAAGGTTGTGCCCTCCATAATAACCGGCGCGGTTGAAAGCTCTATCGGGGCCATTCTGCCGCGGTGCGCTTCAGTACTGCCGATCCAGATGTGTGTTGCGACGCCAAGCTGAATACTTTGCGAATCTTCATTCCACCTTACGTCGTAATCTAAAGCTTCCGCAACCGCTCTAAGAGGAATCATTATAAGACCTTGTTTCGTGCTGTGCAGAACCGCGGCCGGAGCGTCCTCGATGATCTCATTGTTGACCACTATTTCGCCGTTCAGAAAAATCGGCGTAAATCCAGCAGGCTCTAACGCTGAACTGGCAGACTCCGAATAGTCCAGCCCATCCCATTCAATCGGCTCAGGCAGCGGCAGCGCAATGCTTTCAAACAGGATTTCGACGCTTATAGGAGACGTATTCCGCGGAAGGGTGTCGGTTGAAACCCCGAAAAGAACGCGGAGGTTCCTGCCTTCCAAAACTTCCGCAAGAGTACGCCCAAACAATATTTCGCGCGCCATCCGCGTTACGCCTGTGCCGTAGTCGTCCAATGGAACGTAATCCTCGAAGTAAACGATTGTGCCATCGTGAATGTGAATAAGCAGTACGCCGTCTTCGCTTACCATTGCGAATCCGTCGCCCGGCGACTCCATATCCGAAAGAAAGAACCTCGCGGTCATGCTGTTTGCGTTTTCAGGAACATAATAGTCCAGCGCGAACACTCCAACCGTACCGAACGTTATAATAGCCGATATTAATAAAGCTATAAGAGTTTTTCTTTTCATGTTTGCTCCTTCTTTCTCGTAAATTTGTTGTTTACTAGTAAAACGGATCAAGGATAAAAAAGTTCCAGCCTTCTGTAAAACTTTCTTTTTAGAATGCCGTATATTTACATAAGAAGAATAATGCAAAGGGGAAGTTAACGTGGATATAATACTGTTGCCGTTTCGTATTACTTGGGGGCTTTTCAGCTTGCTGCTCAATCTTACCGGGCGAATTCTTGGTATAGTAATTGGCATAGTATTTATGGCAGTCGGGTTAATACTAACGGTTACGTTTATCGGATCGGTGCTTGGCATACCATTATTAATTTTGGGCCTGTTGCTTATTATAAGATCGTTATTTAAATAGCCGTATTGACACCTGTTTCGGGCTTCTGTGGGGGCAAAGCAATCTGCTTACAAGGCGCTTTAAATGGAAAACCGACCACTCTGAACACAGAAAAGTCGGTTTTCTATATTTGACGTGAAATGTTTACATCAAGCCGGGCAGGAACAGAACTACTTGGGGAAAGAAAATGCAAATTGCCAACACGACAAGGCTTACAAGGAAGAATGGGAAAGAGCCGCCAAACACTTCCTCCAAGGTTATGCTTTCCGTTCCCTCCATTCCCAGCGTTGCCGCTTTTACGGCAAATACATTCATGCCAAAGGGCGGAGTAATCAGCCCCGTACCGGCTACGATAATCATGATGATGCCAAACCATACTAAGTCAAACCCCAGGTCTGTGACGATAGGAACCATTAACGGAATGGTCAGCAGCATGGTGGTTGTGGCATCCATCACAAAGCTTACAAGCAGCAAAACAAACATAAGCATTAAGACTATCGCGATAGGCGGCAAGTCAAAGCCGGATACAAAACTGCCGACAAAGTTGATAACACCGCCCATTGCCAGTGTTCTTGAATAAGTCTGAGCCGCAATCATCAGAATCATGATGCTTCCTGAAGTTGCCGCAACGGAAAGCATGACTTCCCAAATGCCGTTCAAAGTGAACTTGCCTTTCAATATTACGATAACAAACGCTCCGAAGGCGCCGACGCCTCCCGCCTCGGTCGGGGTGAAAAATCCAAACCAGATGCCGCCAAGGGATAGGAAGATCAATGCTACGATGGCCCAAGGCTTGAGGACTATTTTCCAGAAATTCTTTTTTTCCTCCTCCGTTAGCGGCTCAACGGGCGGGACATAGGAAGGATGACGCCTTGTAATCAGCCAAACCGTTATAATGAACGCCACAGTCATTATCAAGCCCGGAACAATACCGGCCAAAAAGAGGCTGCCTATGGAGGTGTTGGCCTGGGAGCCATAAACTATCATCAAAAGGCTGGGCGGGATCAGGAAGCCCATAGAAGCGGAACCTGCTATTACGCCGAGGGAGAATTTGCGGTCATATTTTAGCCTCTGCATCTGGGGCAGGGCGATTTTTGTGAATACTACGGCCGAAGCGACCGCAACCCCGGAAAAGGCTGAGAATAATGCGTTGGCCAGTATGGTTGCAACGCTTACGCCGCCGCGTACGCGTTTAAGAATGAGGTTGGCCGCGTCGTACAGCTCCAGGCTTGCGCCGGACATGTTTGCAAGCAGCCCCATCAAAATATACATGGGGATAACCCCAAACATGTATTGCCTGATACTTACCCAAGACGCCTGATATAACACGGAAACCGCTACGTCAGGCCGGCCGGTTATTAGGTAGACGCCGACAAGGCTGACAACACATAGCGATACAGCTATATGTACACCAATGAATAGCAGAATCAGGAGCAGCGTGATTGTAATAAGTACAAGAATTTCAGGGTCAATCATCATCTGTCTCCCTCCTTAGGCATTTCATTTGCCGGCGTTTCGCTGCCGGTAGCTTCACTTTGTTTTATTACCAGGTTCAGGATGTGCTTAACCGCAAGGATAAAAAACTCAATAGCCATCAAAGCGGATCCAAATACTATCGCAAACCGCCCCGGCGAGGTCGGAATCCTCAATGTACCCGCCATTTCACCCTCGCTTATAGCCCATGCTCGCAGAAAGCTTGTCCAGCCGGCGTTCATGATAAGAAGAAAAACAAGCATACCCAGCAGGCATGCCAGCAAATCGGCAATGTTTTTCCCTTTGAATCCCATCCTGTCATACAGAACTGTTGAGCGTAAATGACGGCCCTTCATTAACACAAAAGGGATTTGCATGAAGCATAGTATGACGAGTACATTGCCAACTATCTCGGCGACACCCTGAATAGGTGCGTTAAATAAAACCCTGGAAAGGACATCGAATGTGATTATCAACATTACCGCAAAAGTTATTAAAGCCGATAATGAGTTAATTAGAGTCAACAGATTGCTAAACCAATTGTCAAGTTTTCGGAAAATCAACAAATCGCTACCTCCTTTTTCGTGGGTGTCCTTCGCCTTGCCACACCATAGCCGACAGGCATACGAATTTTAAGTATGCAAGGCGAAAGACATGATTGGCAGAAGGACAACCGGGTTATACCGGTGCCCCGCTACTCGTTAAGCCAATCGCGTACCCGGGGAACTCCCTGAGCTTCCATCAGCTCAAGCCATCGTGTAACGAGCACTTCCCCAGGGTATCCTGCGGCGTCGAGAAGGGGCACAAGGTCGTCCCTTACGATATTGTTAAGGCTGGCTGCCCACGCAATCTGCTCTTCCAATGACAGTTCGCTGATTGTGGCTCCGGCATCCCTCAATATCTGCAAGCTTCCTTCATGCACGCCCATTATGAACTCAACTGAATTCATGAGGTAGGCATCTCCGACTTCCCGCATGATTTGCTGTACTTCCGCTGGCAGACCATACCAGGAATCCATGTTGACGGTGATGGCGTTCAAAGGTAGCATTCCAAGTCCTGCATCCAAGTAATAAGGTGCAACTTCATACACCTGCAGGTCTATGGTTGATCGAGAAGGCAATATGACGGCGTCCACAACGCCTAATTGAATGTTCGGATAGGCTTCCGGCAAGGTCGTCAGTACGCCGGCCGCGCCTGAACCTTCAATCCATGATATATTAACGCTTGCGGCTCCGATTCTTCTTCCGGCAACATCATCCAGCGAGTTGATTGGGAAATTGCTGAATACGCCGTATTGGTCACTAAAGCCAATTGCCATGTAGTACTGGTTAAATCTTTCAAAGCTGGTTTCAAATTCTGGAAACTCTTCTTTCATTTGCGCGTATGCAATAGCGCCCAAATCAGCGGTAGGAATTGCGAAAGGCATCATAAACGTCATCGCTTGGAGAGGCATACGAGAAAATTCAAGCATCATTACGATGCTGCCGACGTCCACGAGGCCAGCTTGAACGCCCTCAAGCTCACCGCCAAGAGGTATAACCGTGCCGCCAAAACTCCTGACCCAATTTATTTCGTAATTTGTTTCGTTATATACACGTTCTTCAACAACTTCCAGGAAGAATCTTTCAAAAGCCTGTATCCAAGGAGCTGTTTCCGGGTTGCCGGAGCCAACGCGCAATGTTATGGTTTGTCTTTCCTGTGCGGTTCCTCCTTGTGCGGCTCCGCCCTGTGCGGTTCCTCCCTGCGCTTGCGCTCCTTGGTTGCCGCCATTGCCACAGGCGGAAAGTACAAGCATCAGCGCCAGCATAGACGCCAACAGTGAATTTATTTTTATCTTCTTCATAGCGTTATCAACCTCTCTTTGTGTTATTTGATTTGGATACAGCCAATATTTCAACGTCCTTTGCATTTTACATTCCCGGCATTTCCTCAGAAATCTTTGTCACCAAGCGTTAATGTCGGCGTCCCGTGTAAAACGACGCAGATTCCGGCGGAAATAGCCTCTTGGCCTAAGCATAGGAGGTCGAGACCGGGTGCTAATCTGCGCTTGTAAAATTTGGAGATCGAATTTCTTCAAACCTGTGTCTGCGATACACGTCAGCATAAATTAGTGCAAATGCTTGTCCATTTCTTTGCTACAATACTTTCCGCTACTCATTAATCACGCTCCCCCCGCGCTCATAGTGTGTAATATACTCGTATATACTAGCAAATTACATGCCAACATTAAGAGTGTGCCATCCTTACCGCAAGCTTAACAACACTATTGTGGAATTTTTGATGCCAGGATTGCAGCATATTCCCAATATATAGTAATATGACCTCGAAACAGTAACAAAGGAGGGGTGCGGGAAATCGGGAAATTTCCCGCTGCTTACCCCGACGCATGTTACTGATTGAGAGGCATATTACTATACTAGCTTTTGTCATAAATCTATAACACAATTTAACTACCATATGATATTATCCATAGTCTAATCACCTCTGGATTGATTATACTCAGGCATTCAACTTTTTTCATGTGTTCTATAAGAGATGCCAGCTGGCGCTGCTATTTTTAAGAAAGGATTATGTTCGATATATTGATTGATACAGCATGTGACAAAATGAGACAAAGATACATGTTTTTTGTTGATACACTTTTGGCGCTGTGTATTGACTCGACCGGTGCAGTAAGGTGTGCTATAATATAATTCAAAAGGAGAGATCGTTATGGATGTCAAGAAATTAGCTGAGAGTATGCAAGATAAGGTTGTCATGTGGAGAAGAGACCTTCACAAAATTCCCGAGATAGGAAATTATTTGCCTCAGACATCAAAATATGTGCAGGACCGCCTTACAGAAATGGGTATTCCCTTTGTAACAATGGTAAACGGGTCTGGCGTGCTCGCGACAATCACCGGTGAAAGCTTGGGGAAAACCATTGCTTTGCGTGCTGATATGGACGCGCTTCCACTTACTGAGGACGCACCGGTTGATTTTAAATCGATGAACGGGAAAATGCACGCTTGTGGACACGATGCCCATACGGCAATACTGCTTGGCGCGGCAAAGGTGTTAAATGACCATAAGTCAGGTATAAAAGGAACCATAAAGCTGATATTTCAGCCTGGTGAGGAAGCTCCAGGCGGTGCGAAGCCGATGATCGCGGAAGGCTGTCTTAGAGATGTCGACGCAATTTTTGGGCAGCATATAGGTTGCTTGTTCGCAAATATCAAGGAATCGGGGAAAATCCTTGTTTCACATAACAGCGCAATGGCTTGCAGAGATGTGTTTAAGATCAAAATCATCGGTCGCGGCGGTCACGGCGCTTGGCCGGAAAACTGCATCGACCCGATAACGATTGCGGCACAGGTAATCAACGGTATTAATGTAATTAAGGCTCGCGAAATTGCCGCCCTTGCACCCTCTGTTATTTCTATTTGCATGGTACACGGTGGAACCGCAAACAACATTATTCCTCAGGTAGTGGAGCTTGAAGGCTCTACCCGTGCTGTTGACCAGAAAACCCGCGAGAAGATCGCCGCGAGAATCGAGCAGGTACTCAAGAGCACTTGCGAGGCGTATGGCGCAGCATATGAATTCAAATTTAGCTGGGATTACGACATAACCGTAAACAACCCCGAGATGGCCGACTTAGTAATAAAATCGGTGAAGGACTTGGGAATGGGCAATGATCTTCTGATCCAGCCAAACCCGCTTATGGGATCGGAGGACATGTCTTTCTTTCTTAACGAAGTTCCCGGGGCCTACTATTTTTTAACCTCGGTAGTGCAGCAGGACGGTCAAGTATA
This sequence comes from Defluviitaleaceae bacterium, assembly GCA_009780015.1. Taxonomy (GTDB): domain Bacteria; phylum Bacillota; class Clostridia; order Lachnospirales; family WRAA01; genus WRAA01. Next base: position 41,969 of record WRAW01000003.1, read on the forward strand.
CGGACACCACAACACAAAATTTATGCTTGACGAAAGCGTATTTTCAAAAGGTGTGGCTGTCTTCTTACAAATTACGGCTAACTATTTGGGTTTTGAGTAGACTCCGGCAGGAATGATAACGTCAAGAGCTTCTTGGATAGTTTTCAGCAGCGCAAAAAAGTTGCAATTCCATGTTTCGCAGGAATTTGAACTTTTTTTGTGTTCTTACTCAGCGTCAGTTAATGCGCAACGCTCCGAATTTTAATGGATATTGCAAATATCACCGTAATATGTGCCCGCGTAACCGCACAGTACATCAATTCCGGTTGAGAAGGAACCGAAATTTTTCGGAATGCCCGGATTGAAGCCGCCGGGATTCCGAAAAATTTGGGCTTGATTTGAACCAGAATTGCTATAATTGTCACAGAAAAATTACCGTTCGACAATTTTATTTACAGAGAAATAACGAAAAGTCTTTACAGAAGGGCATACGGCTTGCCGCTCTGTGTCTCACCACTATTTTAGAAACTCAATACAACCAACTGAAATTTTAGCTGTCTATATATGTGAGAGGAAGAAGCAGCGCAGATAAATTATATTTTAGGAGAGTGTGTAATGATATTTGAAAAGATAAGAACCATCATCGCCGGGCAAATGAGCATTGCCGAGGACAAAGTTACCATGAACACGTCCTTCGCCGACGACTTGGGCGCGGATTCTCTCGACATATTTCAGATAATATCCGAACTTGAAGAAGAGTTCAATATGGAATTTTCTAACGACGCTGCCGAGAAAGTTAGGACTGTGGCCGATGCCGTGGAGTATATTAAGAATTACGCGGGGGAGTAGCGCATTGAGAAGGTTGATTACAGAAAGCACAGAATATATGCCGGAGCGCCCGTATAGCCGTATGGGTCATTGACAGCGAAACATCCACATTAAGAGTACAATTATTGGTGAAGTGCGAGATACAGTTAATTGACTCCGGTAAAGCCGCTGAAGAAATTGTAAACATTTATTGAGGAAGAAAAAAGGTCTATTTGTATTTTTGCCGCCATGGATACTTTGGAATATTTACGTAAAGGCGGTCGTTTATCCAGAACATCAGCCTTTGACGGAACTTTGAGGAGGTTATTTATGCTACAAGGAACAACGGCGCTAATAACGGGAGCGTCAAGAGGCATAGGGAAAGCGATAGCTCTTGATATGGCGCATAGCGGAGCCAATATTGCGCTCAACTATATTGGAAATTCTGAGGAAGCGGATGCTGTGCGTACATTGATTTTAAAAGAAAATGTCCGGTGTGAAACGTATGAGTGCGATATTTCGGATTTCAACGAGTCGAAAAGAATGTCTGGCGATGTACTTAAAGATTTTTCGCGCGTTGACATTTTAGTGAATAACGCCGGTATAGCCCGCGATAATCCACTTTTAGGAATTAACGAAAAGGATTATGATGATGTTATGAATATTAATTTAAAGGGCGCTTTTAATATGATAAAACATCTTTATCCTAATTTTATGAAAAACCGCTCAGGCACAATCATCAATATAGCAAGCGTCTGTGGTCTCAGGGGCTGGGAATGGCAGGCCAACTATGCCGCTTCAAAGGGCGGGCTTATCGCGCTGACAAAAACCGTGGCAAAAGAGCTTGCAGGACGCGGGGTTACCTGTAACGCTATTGCTCCTGGGCTTATTGAAACCGATATGACCGCTAAACTGACAGGAAGCAAGAAGGATAGCTTCGTAGCCTCGATTCCCCTTCAGAGGGCAGGGCGGCCCGGAGATGTGTCAAAGCTTGCCGTCTTTTTAGCAGGCGCCGGGGCGTCGTATATCACAGGTGAAGTAATTAAAGTTGACGGAGGCTTGTGTATTTAATGAAAATCGGAATCCCGAGAGCTTTACTATATTATTATCATGAAGATTTATGGCTGAACTTTTTTAAAAATCTACATATTGAGACAATTGTCAGCCCTGAAACCAACAAGGACATCATTAAAAAAGGCGTAAACAATTCTATAGACGAAGGATGCTTTTCGTCTAAGATATTTATAGGTCATGTAGAGTATATGCTTGATAAATGCGACATGATTTTTGTGCCGCGTATAGAAAATTCGGCAATTCGCGAGGAATACTGCACAAGGATTTTCGGCTTGTATGATCTTGTCAGAAACACTTTTCCAAACGCCAAACTTTTACATGCGGATATAAATTATCTCTACCGCAAAAGGGAATCTAACGCTTTTTTAGAAATAGGCCAGACTTTGGGCAAAACCAAGGAAGAGTCTTTAGAGGCGTATAAGAAAGCTATGCTAACAGCCAATAATTTAAAAGAGGACAAGATATTAAAACAGGAAGCGCTGCTAAATGGTGACGGCCTAAAAATCTTGATTTTCTCACATGCGTACAACACTTTTGACGCTAGTATAGGGAAGGTTGTGACGGATTTTTTTGCGGAGAACAATATTAAAATAGCATACGCAGACTTGGTGAACGAGAAGAAAGCACGGGCGCTAACTAAGGATGCTTATGGAAACAGGATATATTGGAAAATAACTGCCGAGCTGATGGGTGGCGCAGAAACATACAAGGACCGTGTAGACGGGATTGTTCTTATTTCAACATTTCCCTGCGGGCCTGACTCTATATTCAATGAGCTGATGATAAGGATAGTAAAAGATAAGCCTATTCTGTCGCTTGTCTTTGACGATCAGGATGCCGGTGCGGGGATTCAGACGCGCCTGGAGAGCTTTGTTGACATTATTACGGCTGCGGGAAGGGGTGAGGGTAATGGCGGTTATTGAGAAAATAGCCTGTACCCCGACAATGGGGGATTATCATATACTAACTGATATGCTAATGGAAAGATGTTTGAATTATAAGACGATGCTTTGTCCCCCTATGACCAAGCGGACGCTTGAACTTGGAGCCAGACACAGTCCCGACATGATTTGCACGCCTTTCAAAATAACGCTGGGCAATTTTATAGAAGCCGCCGAGATGGGCGCAAACGTGTTTGTGATGCCCGGAGCAGGCTGTCGGCTGGGGTTTTACGATATATTGCAGCAGCAAGTTTTGTCGGATTTGGGATATGAATGTGAAATGTTTCCTCTTTTTGACTATATCCCGTCTGTAAACAGGATGTTTAAGGCGTTTAATGACGCAAATCCAGACCTAACCCGGGAGGATTTTGACGCCGTCATGGATACCGTTGTTAGAATTGCGCTAGACATGGATGAGCTTGCTGATTTTATGAGAAGGAATATTGCTTTTGAAGTGAGCAAGGGCGAGTATGAAAAGCATTATAAAGCATATTTGAATAGTGCTAAAACTGTGCAAAGCGCAGCCGAAGCGGAAAGTATCGGCGCAAAATATAAAGAAGACCAAAAAGCCATTAAGATAAACAAACCTGACAGGCCCATAAGGATCGGTGTAATCGGCGAAATATATGTTGTTGTAGAGTCGTTTTCAAATTGCAACTTAGAAAAATGGCTTGCCGAACATGGTGTAGAGATTATCCGTCCTTTTGACTTGTCGCGTATGGCAGTCGCGATTTTTACAGTGGATGAGCAAATTGAAAAAAGCGGAGGCTATGTGGACTATAACATTGGCAGTACCGCAAATGACGCGGTAGCGCAGGCTTATGAAATGATAACCGGCGGAATCGACGGAATAATTCATATAAAGCCTTCATCATGCTCCCCTGAAATAACCGCGATGACAATTTTGCAAAACATGTCGAGAGATCACGACATTCCCATCATGTATTTAACATTTGATACCGAGACAAGCGAAGCGGGGTTTCACACAAGGCTTGAGGCATTCCACGATATGATAGTTATGAAGGGGCTGAAGTAGGAATGAAAAAAGCGTACTTAGGTGTTGACATAGGCTCTATCTCTACAAAAGGCATTGTAATTAACGAAAACAACGAGATATTGGCAGACAGCTATTTATGGACTATGGGCAACCCAATTCATGCTGTTAAAAGTGTGTTGAATGAGATGTCCGATAAGCTTGATAAGAGCCATGTCGTGGTAAATGCAGGAACGACCGGTTCGGCAAGAAAACTTATAGGCGCGGCTTTGGGGGCGCGCGTTGTCAAGAATGAAATAACAGCCCATGCGATAGGCACACTCTCCGTTATCCCCGATGTGCGAACAATTATTGAAATAGGCGGACAGGATTCAAAAATAATTTTAATCAATAACGGAGTCGTTATGGATTATGCTATGAATACGCTTTGCGCCGCCGGCACGGGCTCGTTTTTGAGCAGCCAGGCAAAGCGCCTTGATTTAGAGCTTAACGATTTCGCCGAACTTGCCTTGACAAGTGCTAATCCCGCTAAAATTGCCGCAAGATGTACGGTTTTTGCTGAAAGCGACCTTGTGCATAAAGCGCAGATCGGTTATAGCAAGGCCGATATAGTGGCGGGACTTTGCCGAGCCATTGTTTTGAATTATCTGAACAATGTTGGGAAGGGAAAGCAGATTAAGTCTCCCGTGGTTTTTCAAGGCGGAGTCAGTAAAAATGCCGCGGTGGTAAAAGAGTTTGAAAATGAACTTCAAACGCCGGTTCATGTGGACCCAAACGGTCATCTAATGGGGGCTCTCGGCGCGGCTGTTTTATGTAAAGCCGAAAAGGAAGAAACAATCTTTAACTTTAACATTACTGATATCAATTTTGAGACAAAAGGGATTGAATGTACTTACTGCCCCAATAACTGTGAAATAATCTGCGTTTTAAAAAATAAAGAACTGCTTGATTCTTGGGGAAACAAATGCGAAAGGGGCATGGCGAAAGTTAATTCACAAAAAGCAGTGTAAATATGTTATGTGTAAGAACCTGTGTTCAATACCCGAAATGCTGGCCGGGAGAGGCGATTTTTCGCCAATCTAGTAAATGACGACGACGCGTACCCGAAGCGGTACGCTAGGAGGAGTTGACGACGAGTGGCGGAAAATTGACCTTCTGGACAGCGTTGAGCGGTATTGAACACAGGTTCTAAATATAGCAAAAGAACCCACTTAAAGCATAAGGCCCCTGTAAGCGTTAAGTAAAACCGGCGCCTGCATTATGATTACTTTTGCATAATACGCATACTGTTAAAGACAGCTAACAAAGATACGCCTACATCGGCAAAAACCGCTTCCCACAGTGAAGATACGCCTAATGTAGCCAAAAACAGGAACAAAAATTTGACCCCAAGCGAAACTACAATATTCTGCCAAACTACGCGTTTTGTAAAGCGGGCGATTTCTATTGCCTCTAACAATTTTCCCGGTTCATCAGTCATGAGCACAACATCAGCCGCTTCAATAGCCGCGTCCGAACCCAGGCCGCCCATTGCCACACCTACGTCCGCCATAGCCAGTACAGGCGCGTCATTAATACCGTCGCCCACAAAGGCAAGGGTCTTTTTAGGCTGCTTCTGTTTGATTAACATTTCGACTTTCTCTACTTTTTGTTGGGGCAGCAAGCCGGCGTGCATTTCGTCCAGTTTCAATTCATTTGCGATAATTTTGGCGATCTGCGGAGTGTCGCCTGTCAACATCACCGTCTTCCTAACGCCCATATTTTTTAATGAATTTACAAGTCCATAACTGTCCGGCTTTATTTTATCCGCAATCACAATACAGCCGGCAAATACTCCATCTATCGAAACGTACACTTTTGTACCGATGCTTGGAGATTCTGTAAATGTAACTCCCATTACGCCCATCAGCTTTTCGTTTCCGGCCAGAATCGTTCTGCCGTTTGCATTTACGCTGACGCCATGCCCCGCGATCTCTTCATAATGTGTTAAGCTGTCTTTATCGATTTGTCTGCCATATTCCTGTAGGATTGACACAGCGATTGGGTGGTTTGAGAAGGTTTCGGCGCAGGCTGTCGCTTCAAGCAACTCATTTTCATTGAATCCATTTGTTGGTTGTATAGCCGTGACTTTGAAAATACCTTGCGTAAGAGTGCCCGTCTTGTCGAACACCACCAAATCAAGATTCGCAAGGGCTTCTAAATAGTTGCCGCCTTTTACTAAAACTCCTTTTTTGGACGCGCCGCCAATACCGCCCATAAAGCCAAGAGGAATAGATACCACTAACGCGCAGGGACAAGATATTACAAGAAATATCAAGGCGCGGCTGACCCAGTCAATCCAATCGCCGCCAAAGAATAATGGCGGAATGATAGCAAGTAATACCGCAAAGCCTACAACCGCGGGGGTATAATACCGAGCGAATTTTGTAATAAATGTTTCAGTGGAAGCTTTTTTATTGGTCGCATTTTCTACAAGGTCGAGTATTTTTGATACTGTTGATTCACCAAATAATTGTGTTGCTTGTATAGTGAGCACGCCATTCTGATTTATACAGCCCGATAATACGGTGTCGGATACAGACGCTTTTCGCGGTACGGATTCCCCGGTCAGCGCTGTTGTGTCCAGCATGGCTTCGCCCTCAACTACAACGCCGTCTAATGGAATTTTTTCGCCGGGTTTTACTATAAACAAGTCGCCTATTTTCACGTTGTCAGGGGCAACTTTTATTACTTGTCCGTCTTTTTTCAAGTTGGCATAATCCGGGCGTATGTCCATGAGATCGCCAATCCTTTTTTTTGATTTTGCTACCGCTATTTCTTGAAAAAACTCGCCTATCTGATAAAAAAGCATAACGATTGCGGCTTCGTAATAATAGCCGATGGCGATTGCTCCAAGCGTCGCAAATCCCATAAGGAAATTTTCATCAAAAATTTGACCCTTTGCGATATTTCTAACCATACGAATAAGAACCTTACCGCCAAGCGATAAATAACAAAAAGCAAATAAGCCGAGCGAAACATAAGCGCTGCCGCGAACATCAAAAACGTACTCAAAAAGAATGCCGGTGATAAACGCGACAGCCCCGGCAGTCAGCCATAAAATTTTATACTTACTTACTGTAGCGTCTATTATCTGTTTTGCTTCGTTATTTTCTAACACTTGTATGTCCGGCTCGTATGTATGCACAATGCTTTCAATAGCTTCGCGCATATTTTTGGATTCATAGTTGACTGTTTCGATCCGTAATTTTGATGTTGCGAGGTTTACAGATACGGATTTTATGTTTTCCATTTTCTTTACCGCTCTCTCAATTTTTGCGGCGCAACCAGCACAATCTAAGCCTTGTAAAATAAATTCCTTGGCCATAGAACACCCTCCTGTTCAACTATATATTTGAACGAATATTCAATCACAATGCAAAAAACTTGTTGTCCCCTATAATGAATTAATTGAACACATATTCAAATAATGGGATAAAAAAATTACTCTGAAATATGCTCCAGGCCTTTATCAAAAATCTCTTTTGCATGACAATCTACAAGTGAATAATACACAACCTTACCTTGCTTATCAAACTTAACAAGGTTAGCAAGCCGCAATGACTTAAGTTGATGTGACACGGCTGATGTAGTCATACCTAGTAGCGCCGCTAAATCGCAAACGCACATTTCCTCGCAGGAAAGCGCCCATAAAATTTTTAAACGGGTATTGTCGGCAAACATTTTATAAAGGTTCGCAAGGTCATAGAAGCTTTTGCCTTCGGGCATAGCGGCACGAACACGAGCCACAACTTCCTCATGGATAACATCAAAATCGCAAGATGATGATTTCTTTTTCATTCCCGACATCCCTTTAAAAACATTTGAATATTTGTTCAAATATATTATATGCTAGAGCAAGCCGTTTGTCAATAGTTTTGCAGAAAGAAATTGACGATATGTATGTGCTACAATGATATGAGCCAATAAATAAAGATGTTCTTGATTCAGAATGGTGGAATAAGCTTAAAGACGAAATGCAGAACGCGGAAGTCATACGCGTATAAGATAGACTGTTGTGATTTGCCCGAAAAAAACAGCGCAGGCCAAAAAAAATTGTTGTTGAATTTGCATTAAGGTTTGTGATATAATAACTTGAGAATATATACCCAAAGCTAAGAAAAAAGATTTTCAAAGGTGTTGACAAAATTGCTGAACTGTGAACAATTTTTAGTAAGCAAGAAGATAGCTCCGTATTTTTGTCGTTTAATAAAACTGAATACCCTCTAAGATATAATAAGTGGTTGTTTCTTTGTATTTCCATGCAGAGGGCAGCCGCTTCTATACTTTTCTGATGGTAAAAGTACGGTGAGATTATTGAATAAGTTTCGGAGGTATTTTTATGAAGAACTTAAAGATTTCAAAAAAGCTTGCAGTTTGTTTCCTAATTGTAGTTCTGTTGACGATTATTCCAACTGTGGTTTCTTTGGTTTCAATGAGCAGCTTAGCAAATGAAACCGTGCATAATCAAAATACCATTACAGAGCCTCTGGACTTAATGGTAAGGTTTTCAATCTCTTATGGAAACGCGCGTTCTGCCCTGCGAGATTTGGGACACGCCGTAATATTGGAAGGCGATGTAGATAGATACATAGCCGCCTCCGAAGATGGGTTGAATTTGGCAATCCACCATTTGAGGGAGTATTATGAAATGCTTTCGGCTGATGCCAGGCGCAATCAACAAGAATATGAAGCTGTACGGAGAACTTACTTCGCAATGGTTGAATATGCGGACATCTCTTTGAATCAGCTGCTTCCGGCAATGGGGTTTGGCGGGGAGCGTAACGTGCCGGAATCGTTCGGTATTCTTCATGGTGATTTGGCTCCTCTTGACGCTGCGATAAAAGATGATATTTACTTTTTGACATCACTCAACTCGAGCAAAGGTCACGAAAGCGCGGCACGGGCAATATCTAACTTGCAGACAAGTATTATAAGCAGCGTTGCTATTCTTATTGTCATCATAATTCTTGTGCTTCTCCTCGCTGTCTATGTTTCCGGTACAATAACCAAGCCAATCGGCAAAGTTGTTGCTGTAGTAAGTGATTTGGCTAAGGGCAACATGAATATGAACATTGATAGAGCGAACGTCTCAAAAGACGAGATTGGTATGTTGATCAACGATATTTACAGCCTTGTTGATGTCATAAAAAATATAGTGGATGATTTAGACAAAATGGAGCATGAGTTTAACGTAGCCGGGGACTTCGAGTATAGGGTTGACGTTAATAAATATCAAAACTCCTTTAGGGAAATGATTGAAAAGGTACACGCAATAATAGATGACCAAACGAAAGATATTGTTGGGGTGCTGGGCGTTATAAATCAAATAGGCGATGGGGATTTTAATATTACCATTAACGATATGCCCGGGAAAAAAGCAGTAATGCCGCAGATGCTCCGCACCGTTACCGATAACCTGAAAGGCGTCAGCGCCGAGGTAAAAGAAATGATTGAAGCGGCAGTGGGCAAAGGCGATTTAAATTTCCGAATTGATGTGGATCAATATAGGGGTGATTGGCGCGAAATTATGATTGGGCTTAACGGTATTGTAAAAGCTGTGGATGAACCAATTAGAGTGCTTAAGACATCTCTCGATGAAATGAAAGCCGGTAGTTTTGAATTAGCTAAACTAGATAAAAAGCTTGTTGAGATGGGACTTGAACCTGATGCAAAAAAGTATAGGGGTATATTTAAGGACAGTATACTTGCTATAGATGATTCTATGGTAGAAATATATTCCTATATAAATGAACTGGATGAAGTGCTGGCTCAAATATCAGGTGGTAACTTACGCAGTAAAATTGAGCGGGAATATGTGGGTGATTTTGCTACCATTAAAAATTCAATAAACAATATCAACAGCACGCTTTACAAAACCATGTCGGAAATCTCAGCGGCATCCGAACAAGTGCTGTCAGGAGCGCAGCAAATTTCCAACAATGCAGCCAATTTATCAAACGGCGCGCAGGAACAAGCGAACTCTGTACAAGAACTCAATAATACTATAGACATGATTAACCAACAGACCAAACAAAATGCGGACAACGCGTTGACCGCTAACGAGCTTTCCAATAAGTCCACCGCCAATGCCCAAGATGGCAACAGCGCGATGAAGCAGATGGTGGAAGCAATGATGCAGATCAAGGAATCGTCCAACAATATATCTAAGATTGTAAAGACTATTCAAGACATAGCGTTTCAAACAAATCTGCTTGCGCTGAACGCTTCTGTCGAAGCGGCAAGGGCGGGCGAACATGGAAAAGGGTTTAGTGTTGTAGCTGATGAAGTGCGCAGCCTTGCGGGGCGAAGTCAAACAGCCGCTTCCGAAACAACCAGCCTTATCCAAGACTCTATCAGCCGTGTAGAATCCGGCTCAGCCATTGCGGAAACAACAGCCGACTCATTGAACGCCATTGTCGCAAGCGCCAATGAAGTATTGGAGATTATAAGCAGAATTTCAACCGCGTCAAAAGAGCAGGCGGAAGCGATTGCGAATGTCAGCGACGGGCTTGCGCAAATATCAAAAGTGGTACAGAACAATTCGACTGTTTCAGAAGAAACGGCGGCGGCGTCGGAGGAATTAAGCTCACAAGCCGAAGTGCTGCGGAAGTTAGTAGCGTTTTTCAAATTATAATTAGTAATCTCATATCAAAACACTGCACCCGAAGGGCATTACAAGCTCTTCGGGTTTTTAAATTATTAGGAGGTTTATTGTGCTGAGAATTTGGCCTGAAGAACATGGAAACGAGACGGCTTCACATTTGCAGGAGGGCCGCCTCGTTTCCGAAAGGTGTCATTCCGCTTCAGTTAGAGTGAATTCAATCTTTATTCCTTCACCGTATCCAGCTTAGCTAAGAGCACGGATTCAAGCCTTGCCACTGCTCCAACCAGCTTGGTTCCCGCCGTATTTTATGCAAACAAATCCTCTGTAGTTACACTTTCCAATATCATCAATCATGTTTATGTAATTCGAGCAATTGGGTAACGGAAGTCTTGCCAAAATTAGGAGCGTATTTAAACGTAATATTAAAATCTTGTGTATAGTTTGTTGCTGACGTTGAGCGTTCGTAATAGTTGCCCACGTCAGCCGCACTTATAAAATAGCCAAGTACAGTGTGGAAATTGCTCTTGTAATTATACGTTATAGAGTAGTACAATGATATATTAATAGGCTGACGCTGATGGATTGTATGACATCACGGCAAGCAGCGGAAAAAATGGGGCGTTATTTTGCGCCGGTGTACAGCAATATTTGAGAGATGAAAGATACCCGTGTCACCACCGGGGATGGGTCGGTTACAGGTACAAGAAGAAATGGAACGAGGGCGAATCGTGAATCAAGCATTATCCCGAAAAATCAAAAAATATCCCCCATTTGCCGCCCTGCTCATTATATTACTCGTGTCCTACTGGCTGTGGGTCAATTTGCCGGAAGATCATTATATTTCGGTATACAGCCATAACAGCATCTGGGATTTGAGGGAGTTTAACTTTGAAAATGCCGTCGCCAGCATCCACGGGCGAGTGGATTATATTCCGGCCCCCTTTCTTTCGCCGGAAAAATTTGCCGCCAGAGAAGATGAAATTTCCCGCATCTACCCGGGCAGCCGAGAAAACCCGGCAACCGTCCGCATACGATTTGTCATGCCGGAAGATGTATACTATGTCATTACCCGCATCAGCACAGGGTACGCAGACCGGATGTATGTAAACGGCCGATGGATACATGACGTGGGGAACCCGGATGATTATGCCGATGCTACATTGTATTCCACTATTTTCACTTTTGCGGCGCGGCCTGTAAACGGTGTGATTGAAATTTTGCACCAGCAATCTAACTTCACTTACCATGTGCGCGGCGTATATCAAGGTGGTTCGTTGGACATTTATGAAGGGAATGATTACTGGCGAACTGCATATACCACCAACATCCTGCTCGGTCTTTATTTGGCTATTGCCATGATTTCTCTACTCATGTACCTGTTTTTGAACAACTATCGCCCAGCTTTATACCTTGCCCTTTTGTGCATTGCGTGGTTTGTGTTTACAGGCGCCATGGGTTCCAGGGCGTTTATTACCATTGCTCCATGGTACTTGGATTCGCTGCGTATACGTTTGACATTCACCGTCACACCCGTAACAACCATCCTGGGCGTCGCCATCTTGCGCGATTTGTTTCCCAATATGCTGCATCGGTATTTTATACGCGGGGTAATCGCTGTTATGGCGGCATGGACTGTCTATTTTATTTTTGCCGACATTGCTTTTATATTGAGTGTTGCCCTATGGGTGTGCATGGGCATGGCAGGCGCAGGCGCCATATATGTACTAATCATCGTGGCTTTGAACTTCCGCAGGTTGAACCACCCTCAGATCATGTTTGCTCTAGGGGAAGCGGTAATGATTTATGCTGCCGTGCGAGATATTGTATTCAACATTCCTATGGCTGTCGGCAGACAAGTCCTGCTGATTCCTCCGTTTGACGGGACGTTTTTTTTACGCATCGGTGTTATTATAGCTATATTTTGTCAATTTGCCGCTGTTTTTATGGCTGCTATGCGGGAAATGGAAAGAGCCAAAGAAGATGAACGGCGTCTTGCTGCCGACAATGCCGCCCTTGATAACTTATCCCGCATCAAAACCGAGTTTTTGACAAATTTAAGCCATGATATTAAAACCCCGCTGGCAGTTGTTTTAGGGGATATCCAAAGGATAGGCAGAGAGACCCGAAAACAAGGCTTGGAAAATGAAAGAATCAGCCAGTCCATCAGCCGAGCGCAGGAGGAAATTATGCGCATGGCTCGTTTGACTGAAAGAGCAATAAAAATGGCCGCCTTGCAGGAAAGCAACGAGAAAATGGATATGTTTGATATCGAATCTATTTTCGTAACAGGTGCGGAAGGGTATCGCAGCATTATCGAAAAACAGAGCAATACGCTAATCATTAACGCGGAAAATAATCTGCCTCAAATATACGGCAACGCTGACCAATTGATAGGAGTACTGTCGAACTTATTAACCAATGCCAACAAACATACAAAGAATGGCGAGATCGTTGTAAATATAAAAATGGAGAAATCACCAGGAGAAGCAAATGAGCGGTATATATCAGTCGCGGTCATGGATAATGGTGCAGGTATAGCGCCTGAAATTATGCCCCATGTTTTTGAGCGCGGCATGTCAGGCTCGGGCAGCACAGGCATGGGCCTGGCTATATGCAAAAATATTGTTGAATCTCACGGCGGGAAAATAAGAATTGAAAGCGAGCCCGGCAAAGGTACGACGGTCACATTCACGGTGCAATTATATAAATAAAGAAAGGTTGGCTGGGAACGATGTATGACATCCTTCTTGTTGAAGACAACGAGGCCATACAGCAAATCAATAAAGAACTGTTTGAGGGGGAAGGCGGCTACAATGTACGGCTTGCCATGAATATTGCCGAGGCAAGGGACAGCATTACAGAATCCGAACCCAGCCTTATCGTACTTGACATAATGCTGCCGGACGGGAATGGGCTGGACTTTCTCAGGGAGATCAGGCGGCAAGGCTTGGATATTCCTATACTGCTGCTTACCGCCCTGGCGGAATCCGACGACGAAGTAAGAGGCATAAGAGAGGGCGGAGATGATTATATTGCGAAGCCTTATGACAGCGAAGTTCTTTTGGTACGTATAGGTAATCTTTTAAACCGGCGACAAAAAGCTAATGAGCGGGTCAAGGAAGCTGTAACGCAGGTCAAAGCCGCCGCCGATATTGTGGAATACGGCCCGTTGACCATCAACAACATAACACAGAGAGTAAGCCTTAATGGTGAAGATGTGAACCTGGGGCCTAAGGAATTTTTACTGCTCAATTATTTTCTCAAAAATACCGACAAGAAACTGACAGCGGAAGAGCTTTATGAGGCTGTGTGGGGTCTGGACGCCAACAGTTCTGTCGATGTAGTGAGGGTACGCATTAAAGACCTCCGAAAAAAATTGAAAATGGATGACGAGGTTGCGGTTATCATAGAAACGGAAGAGCGGAAATATTATGTGTGCAGATTATGTGCTGGGGACGGTATATTGTAAAAGGGATTGATTAAAGCACTACATCAATATACCGCAACTTCATTATGATTAGGCGGCGAATAAAACTTTTGTAATATGACGTGCTGTTGTCATATTAATTATGGTATACTTGGGATACTGAAAGAAAAAATTAACTCGCAGGAGGAATTACAAAATGGAAAACAACCAATTTTGCCAAAGATGTGGTATGCCTATGGAAAAGCCGGAGGATTTCGGAACTAACGCTGACGGAAGCAAGAATAAGGACTATTGCTGCTATTGCTATGAAAATGGAGCTTTTTTCTATCCTGAAGCGACTATGGAGCAAGTAATTGAAGGCTGTATACCTCATGTGGTTCCAGATGTTTTTGCGGATGAAGCTGCGGCAAGGGCGGCCATGAGCGAACATTTTCCCACTCTTAAATGTTGGAAGAAAACAGGAATGATTATATCGTTCAGGCTGAAAGAGGGGGTATCTGCGGATGATTTCTTAGCGGCGTCTGATAAAATCCAAGAAAACTATATCTCCAAATGCAAAGGTTTCATAACCAGGCAACTTATGACAATTGACGGATTATGGACGGACTGGGTTATTTGGGAGACTTTACCCGATGCCGAAAATTCAATGAGAAAGTCCGAAGAAAACGATTCGGCTAAAGCGTTTACTGCGTTAATAGATGAAGTCATAGAGCATCAGCTTTATCCCCTTGAGAGAAGTTACTAGTATAGGTGGTAAGTGTATTCTCTGGTTATCTTGACGCCTAAAACATGAACATATGGTATTTTTAACGGCTTCGGTAACGATTTTGTTATCGAAGCCTTTTTGACGTTTGGGATTGCTATAGTTATCTTGCTTGCGTGTGGGTTCACCGTCGGTATCGACTAAGCGAATCGAAAGAGGTGCTGCAATGAATAATAACGGGATCATCTTGTTAGTAGATAACGACCTATGCTTAAATAATGAAACACAAAATGAATTTTACAAACGGGATTACACGGTATTAACTGCAACATCCTATAGTGAGGCCCGTGCTATACTGAAGGAAGCTGACCCGGATGTTATCATAATGGAGGCAATTCTCCCGGATGGGGACGGATTTGACTTCTTTAAGGAAATCAGCGGTTGCACTACAGCAAGCATAGTGATCCTGACATCCAAATCTGATAGGAGCGATGTAATCAGGGGAATAAAAATGGGGTGCGAAGAGTATATCAAAAAACCTTTTCGCAAAGATGTGATGATAGCACGGATAGAAGCCTTAATACAGTGGCGCAAAAGATGGCGCGCTTAGTTGATGATAAGGAAAGGTTTACGTTCCAAGCATAAGATGGAATGATATAAAACGAAAACACAAAATTAAAAAATCAAAGAAATTCAAAACACTACCCTTGGGGAGTTCTATTTTTTGTCGAAATGGAGTTTAATAAGTATAAGTTGATGGGGGTAATTATCAGGATATCATTTAGTCCTAAGCGCTTCTATTGAGGACGCCGGAGCGGGTGAGCACGGCAAGGGGTTTTCCGTTGAAGCCGATTTTGTAAGCGAGAACCTTTTAAGTCATGCGGTTACGCTCATGACGTTGGTGGGGAGGTTTAAAATCAAAATAATAAGCGAGGTATTACAACGTGGAATTTATAAAGGTTCTGGTAACAAATATGTTATCGAAGTCTTTTTGGGATCCGTGACTGTTATAATTAAATAGAATTGAATAATGGTTTACTCGCCAAGGAGATTGTCGGTATGTGGATAGCATAAATAAAATGCACGACGACAGCCGGATGCTCCGGTGGGTGACCGCGGCTTATACCGGCTTGATACTGAACTGAGAACAACTTGAAAAGAGGTGGGATTTAATATGCTTGACCATATGACTAAACGAAAACCTCAAAATGATGCGGACGTCCGTACACAGATTGAGGCCTTGGCTGAAATGGCATCACAAGGTGATAAAAAAGCGCTTTGTGGTTTGATAGAAAAAATTTCAAAAAGCGTTCTATTTCAACTTACATATCTTCTAAATGATAAATCGAGCGTTGAGGACGTATCACAGAATGTACTGCTCCGCGTATGTGAAAACATCTGCGGTTTGCGCAAGCCTAAGGCATTTAAGGGGTGGCTTGCCCGTATTATAATCAACGAAAATAACCGCTACTTGGCTAAGAACTTAAGGCTGGGCGGCTCATTGAACATTGACGATTATACGGATAGCATGGAAGATGGGCGCTCTCTTCCTCATGAACGCGTTGAAAACAATGAGCTACACAAGACAGTGATTGAAATTATATCGGGTTTGCCTGAGCGTCAGAGGGAAGCTGTTATTCTTCACTATTATAATGACCTGAGCGTAACGGAAGTTGCCAAACTCATGAATATTACGCCGCAGACCGTTTCAAAGAACTTGTCGATAGCAAGGGAAAAGCTGTATTCAATAATAATACGAATATGACGATGGTTGTATAATTGTAGATATCGCTTGCCTTCCTAATTATTTCATAACTCAAAGAGTTATTTGTAAAACCAAATGCCGCTACTTCATTATAATATGTCGCTGCCATGGGACTTTTATCATATACAATCAAAATTTTTAATAACCTATCGTAAGAATAGGTCTGTACCTTGATTTTGACTTTCAATATGGCCATTGCATAAATAAGTTGTGTATAATAATGCCGAAACTAATTGAATTAGTTATAGAAGCATGATATAATGTAAGATAAGTATGGATATTGGGCTATATAATGGCAAGAGCTTACAGACCTGTCTTGATAGGTTTTATTTACGTACCAATCGCTGGAAGCAGCAAGGTCAGTTGATTACGATTAAAGCTTAATAGTCATAGAGTAATAAAACTAAGGAGGATTATTTATGAGCGGCGATTCAGAAAAAAGGGCAGTATTAATGCACGTCAGAAAGTTCTTAGGCAAAGTTAAGATGGAGTACAACACACAATTTCACGTTGTTTTATATACTTCCTTTGGAAAACTTGTTTGTGATATAGAACCATTTGCACAAGAAAGCTCGGCTCTTAGATTTACCGACGATCCAACAGTGTTTACTTTGGACGCTTCAGCTATTTTTGATGGGAAAAGCTAGTTGAATACAAATTTAATAAACATAAAAAACGTTATTGCCTATAATAATTCAGGTGAAGAATTTATGCGAACAGAGCAAATGATTCTATTCGCCGATCAAATACTTGGCTTTAGCCTTGTAAATAAGAAAATGTAAATAGTTGCGATTGTTGAAAAATATTTAAGAATTTTATTGTGATAATAAAACAAGCCCGTCTTAGTAATTGTATTTCATGACCTGCAATGATGTGTAGTAAATTAAACATACGATGCTTGCTATCGGTTGTCGGCTTGCGATAGTGAAAAGAGGAGAAGTTTATGAAAATACGTGAAGTAAAAAGAATTGTAAAGGGTCATCCAACGATAGACGGTGCAGGGGTTAAACTGATCCGTGTATTTAGTCCCAGCGATGTTTATGATATTGATCCGTTCCTAATGTTTGACGCTTTCGGCTCAGAAAATTCAGAGGATTATATTAAAGGCTTCCCTATGCACCCGCATAGGGGGATCGAGACAATTACGTATCTTTTGGAGGGCAGGGTCGATCATATGGATAGTCTTGGGAACAGTGGTACACTGCTGGACGGAGACTTGCAGTGGATGACGGCGGGAAGTGGAATTCTGCACGAAGAAATGCCAAAGGAAACAAAGAGACTTGACGGATTGCAGTTTTGGCTAAACCTGCCTCAAAAGGATAAAATGGCGCCGCCTAACTATTTTCCAATCACTCCCGACATGGTGAAGGACATTGATATTGATAACGGCAGAATCAAACTGATTTCGGGGGAATATTTGGGAGTGAGCGGAGTCAGCCCAAAGTATGTTAAAGCAACTATGATGGATGTGAGCATAGATGCCGGCTCTCAATATGATATACCAATCCCCCGTGAGCACAACACATTCGTGTATGTGTTGGAGGGGGCGGCTTGCTTTGGAGAGGAACGTACGCAAGTCGAAAAACATTCCGCCGCGATCTTCTCAGATGGTAACGTAATCCGTAGCTACACCTCAGAGTTAGGAGTGCGCTTTGTGTTGCTTGCCGGAAAGCCCCTTCAAGAACCCATTGCGTGGGGAGGGCCTATCGTTATGAATACCAATGAAGAAATTCAAACGGCGTTTAATGAGTTGGCGCAAGGCAATTTTATAAAGTAGAATTGGAGCTTATCCAATAATGGTAACGAAACAGATTTTTATTGGATAGGATCTAAATAATTTGGGCATCCCCAAAATAATAAAGAAAAGGTGGTTAATTATGAAAATTACTTTCAAAGGGAATCCGCTTACTTTATCCGGGAGCACACTTAATATTGGTGACGTAATTAAAGATTTCACTGTGACTAAAAATGATTTAAGTCCACTTGCATTGGCAGATACGAAAGGTGTAAGGATATTTTTGAGCGTTCCATCCCTGGACACGCCCGTTTGTGACATGGAAGTGCGCAAGTTTAACGAAAAGGCTGCAGATATCAGTGGTGTAACCATTTATGTAGTTTCTATGGACTTGCCTTTTGCACAGGCAAGATGGTGCGGCGGAGCCGGTATTAATAACTTGGTCGCTGTTTCCGATTATAAGAACGCCTCATTTGCTAAAGCCACAGGCACTTACATTGAGGAGCTTTCCCTTTTGACGCGCGCCGCCTTTGTAGTAAATGCCGAAGGTGTAGTCACTCATGTTGAATATGTGGAAGAAGTAACATCAGAGCCTAATTATGAAGCAATTCTGGAAGCCGCAAAAAAAGCGTAAAATTGGCTTTAAGCTTGATGCAGTTTATGTATAAATCTTAGGATATTTATGTTCTTCGATGTTTTGGAAGCAACGACGTTCGGCGAATAAATGTCCGTAAAGATAGCGTTTGATAATTTTGCGACCAGTATGGCATAAGGCTTTGCGGGTGTATTATGTATCTCATGCTCCGGCCTATATCACCAGCAAAGCCATTGTGCCAAACCGCAAGTCATTATAGTAAATAGCCGTTTTCCTTGTTCGCTATTTGTAAAATTTTAAGAGATAATACAATTCGTGATATCCTCATGCGACAAGCCTATATCAAGGCGGCTACACTTCTCCA
>WRAW01000004.1 GCA_009780015.1 Defluviitaleaceae bacterium
ATTTCCCTCTGAACGTATTTCGCAGATCATGTCTCTGCTTAATAATCGTCCCAGAAAATCGCTTGGTTTTAAAACTCCTGCTGAACTGTTGCTCTTGACTTGACAATTCACCGTCCCCGCGAAGCCCGATTTTGGCTTCGTGGGGTGGAGTTCGACCAAAAATGTTCCGAAAAATCTATTGTCGACACACCCTAGGAAGCTGTGACGCCCGGGGCCCCCGCGAAGCCCGGGTTTGGCTTCGTGGGTTGGACTGAACGAACCCGTAGTGGTTCGCAAGGATGCTGTGTGCCGGTGGCACACGTTTAGCATCCGAAGCGCCAGCGTAGGCGGAATAGCTGACGACGCAATGCGGCAAAAAGCCAAAAAAGCTCGAAGCCGCTTGTTGTTGGGCAGGCTCTTAATCCTCGTAATCGTGCGCGGCTTCGACAAGCATCTCCTTGAATACCTTTTTGTCGAATTTGCAATCAATTTCGATCTCAAAATCCTCAAGCTCGTCGTACTCAAGAGAGTAGCTTACAGAAAACGCCGCCGACAAGTCGGACTCAAAAAATACTTCGCCCTCGACCGCCCAAATGTCGTCATTCTTGTCGATGCTTATCACTACTACTTCGCTTATTACCTGTGACATTTCATTCCTCCGGGATTTCGTTAATCTAGAACCTGTGTACAATACCGCTCAACGCCGTCTGAAAGGTCAAACTCCACCCCGGGCGTCGCTCCTTCCTAGATTGGCGAAAAATTGCCACTTCCAGCCGACATTTCGGGTATTGAACACAGGTTCTTAGTTATCCTATGTATATGTTTAGTCCCATGCTTTGTTACAACGGGATGCCCCTTATCAGAAGCACGGCCGTCTCGATATGCGGCGTCTGAGGAAACATATCAGCCGCGATAACCCTCTTGATAGTGTACAGGCCGTCGGCGCACAAGCCTTTAAGGTCGCGCGCGAGTGTGGCCGGGTCGCAGGAGACATATATAACACGCTCCGGCCCTAAGCTTCTCAGAGCGGCGATTACGGCAGGGTCGCAGCCCTTGCGCGGTGGGTCAAGTATTACAACGTCCGTGCTCGTCGTACTCAGGAAGCCGCTCAAGACATCTTCGGTCTTGCCTGCGGCAAAATCGGCGTTGGTGATACCGTTCAGCTTCGCGTTAGTTCGCGCGTCTTCCACGGCGGATTCGGATGACTCTATCCCAATAACTCCGGCGGCGCGGCGCGCGGCTATCAGCGATATCGCGCCGATTCCGCAGTACGCGTCGATCAGAGTCTTAGACGCGGTGAGTTCGGCCATCTCCAGAACCTTTTCATAGAGAAGCTCGGTAGCAGCGGTATTGACCTGGAAAAAAGACGGAGCGGATATCGCGAATGTTGTGCCGCACAACACTTCCCGTATATATGGATCGCCCCACAGGATATTTGTCTGCGAACCCATTATGACATTTGTCCGCTCCTGATTGACATTGATACATATCGAACATACTCCGTCTTTGTTTATCAGCGCAGGAAGCAGCCTGTCCACATGCGGAAACGCGGATCCGTTGGCTACGATAACCACCATTACATCGCCCGTGGCAAATGCTGTTCTTACCATAATATGCCGGATAAGCCCAGTGTGCGAAGCCTCATCGTAAGTCTGTATGCCGGTCGAGTTAATATAGCTCTCTATGGATCGCAGGATAGTCGACACGCCCGGATGCGCAATATGACAGTCCCGAACCGGCACAAACCTGTGCGAATGCGCGGCGTAAAGCCCGGCCGCGGCCTGGCCGCCGTGATCCTTCTTCACGGGAAACACCGACTTGTTGCGGTAGCGATACGGATTCCCGGCGGCAATGACTTCATCCACCTTCACGCCGGAAAACCCGCCGATGCGCCTCAGGCTGTCCTGAGCCCTGACCTCCTTGGCGGCAATCTGCGCGTCATAGCTGATGTGCTGGAGGCTGCATCCGCCGCATTTTTCATACACCAGACAGGGCGGATCTTCTCGGAACGGCGATCTCCGGTCAATATTCTGGATTGCGCCGTAAGCGTGGCTACGCTCTGTTTTTACGATTTTAACCGTTAAAACGTCTCCCGGCGCCGCACCTTTTATAAAGATGGGGATGTCCTTGTGCTTTCCCACGCCAAGGCCCTCACTTGTCAAGCCGCTTATCTCTAATTTTTCGCATATCTGATTCTTAGTCACCATGTCCCTCTAGAACGTCGTCCGACGTACATTCCTTCCGAATATTTTGCTGTAACCGGCCCACGCGCTCTGTGGGTTGCCTGCTTGCAAAGCTTCCTCAAACATCGTTATTTTCGCGTCCGCGTTGTCGGCGGTATAGAGTATGAACGCTTCAATGGTCTGCGGAAGCTTTGGCGACCCATACTCGAACTCCCCGTGATGCGACAGCACACAATGCTTGAGCAGCGCGGCAAGCCTCGGCGGGAACCCGGGTATTTCGGCGGCGGCCTTTGTAATGAGCTCCGAGCCTATAACGATATGTCCCAGTAATTGGCCGTCGTCTGTATAGTCGTTGCTCGGAAACGGCGACAACTCGTAGACTTTCGCGATATCGTGCAATATCGCGCCGGCGATTAATATGTCGCGGTTGACATACTTGTAGCGCGGCGACAAAAATTCGCAAATACCCACCACCGAAAGCGTGTGCTCCAGCAGTCCGCCCATATAGCTGTGATGATTGGCCTTCGCGGCGGAGTGCGTCTGCACTGCCTCCTTGATATATTCGTCCCGAACGATAATAATCTCCAGCAGCTCACGTATGTGCGGATTCGACACGGACGCGATAACATCGGTCAGTTGACTGTACAGCGAGGCTATATCCTTGTCGGTGCAAGGTATATAGTCCATAGGCTGATACTCGCCCTCCTGGCTTTTGCGTATCTTCGTGACTTTTAGCTGCAGATCATTCTGGAAAGACGTGACTAATCCGTCGATCTTGATAAAATCATTCTCCTCGAACGACTGGATATCATTTGTCATATCCCATACTTTCGCGTCGATCATTCCCGTCTTGTCTACGAGCTTGAGCGAAAGGTACGCCTTGCCCGACTTCGACCTAAGGCTTTGCCGCGACTTGCAAAGATAGTGTTCTATAATGCGGTCGTCTTCTTTAAAATCTTCGATATATTTCATGTTTACCCCTCAAAATTTTCTGTGGAGTCCATTATACAAAAATTGTCTTCATGATTCAAGCATGAGTTGTATATGTTTCCATAACATTATGTAAAAACGCAGGGTTTGAGCCTCGGTCACTATGTTATACAAGCGCGCTATTTTAATATACATAACAATATTGTATAATAAATACAGTGTTTCGTCAAATTATGACAAATTACGCCATATTCCGATGATTTATGGTGCTAATCTTGTATAATATGATTGACGGCTTGGCACAATAATTGACAAGAGGTGACATATGTACATTGTATCTAACAATCTATCCGAAATACTAAAGCAAATTAGACACGAACGCGGCCTAAGCCTTAGAGATTTCAGCGAAATGTTGGGCATAAGCCACGCATATCTCAACAAGCTGGAAAAAGGACGAGACGTCCGAACCGGCAAGCCCATCACCCCAACCATTGAAACCCTTGTTAAAATTTCCGAAGGCTTGAAAATTCCAACCAAGAAGTTCATGAACATATGCGGATATTTCGAGAATAACCTGTCGGCACGCGAACCATATCACGGTGACAACATTAACATAGACACCGAGATCAGCGCGATTATCGCGCAAATAACATCCGATATGACCGTAACGGTCGGTGAAACTCAAATAAGCAAAGACGCCAAGGAAAGCTTGCGCGAGGAGCTCCGCCAAGTGCTCATGAAAATCCGCAAAAACTACGACATAGAAGGATAGCGGCCTGCCGCATAGTTTTTTACTTAGAACCTGTTTACCAGTTTTTTGCCGTTCCAGCATGATATGGCGCCGCGTACCTGTAGAGTACGCAAGGGAATTGACGAAGAATGACGGAAAACCGGGGTCGGCTTCGTGGGGTGGAGTCTGGCCGCCAAGACAAGGGCGAAAAGATGGCAAACAGGTTTTTAGGTCACAGATCACAAATAAACGCCATGCACATTATGGAAAGAAAGCTCCATAATTGCACGGCTTTTTCAAATTATTCATCATCAGGATTAAGAACCTGTATTCAGTACGCCGGAACGCTGTCTTGGCGGCTGAACTCCACCCCACAAAGCCAAAATCGGGCTTTGCGGGGACCCCGGGCGTCGCTTCCTCCGCCTACGCTGGCGCTTCGGATGCTAAACGTGTGCCACAGGCACACAGCATCCTAGATTGGCGTAAAATCAGGCTCGCCAATCCAACATTCCGGGTACTGAATACAGGTTCTAACAGGCGGCTCAGCTTTACCACCGGTCGGCCGGGCGCCTACCTCTGCTCAGCGACGTTGTTTTAACAAGGTTCTTAGGATGGAAATTGCTTTGCCTCCTCGGCGGCTTCTTCAAAGTGGCTATGGAGAACATGGGCGTCGATCCTAGCAAGAAGGTCTGTTACCTGTGAAGACCATTTGTACTCGCGCAACTGCGACATGGCTTCGCTTACCACATCGGAATCATAGTTTTCGCACGCCGTTGTTATGGTTTGCAGTTTGTCGCGCAAAAGCTCCAGATCGTCCTCGACATATTCGTCCGATTCGGGTTCGTCGGGCTGCAGCTCCGCCACTATGCTTTTAAGAATGGCAAGGAAGCTGGGAGTGTGCCTGGCCATGCTTTCGGTGTCGCCGGATCTGGCGGCGCTCTCAAGCTCGGCCGCAAACTCGGACAGCTTTGAACGGTCGATATTTGCCGCGGCGCTCTTCATGGCGTGGACATTGATGGTGTAGCTTCGGATGTCGTCGGCTGTGTAGGCTTCGCGGCGTGTATGGATATCCTCCAGTATTCCGACGACCCGCTTTGAATCCCTTATAAATGACTCGACCAGCGGCTTAGGAAGATCGGCTGCTTGATCGCGCGCGATAGGTCTGTGCTCGGCAGGCTTTGCGGCGGCGCTCTGATCTCCGGCTTGCTGCTTTGCAAGCGCGGCGTCACGCCGTGCCGCTGCCAGGACTTCGGGCGTCTGCTTGTCGCGTATAAGCCGGCTCAGGTACGAATTTAAGTAGCGTACATCTATCGGTTTCGATATAAAGCCGTCGAAGCCGCTCTGCATAAACACATCCGCCTGACCGATGATCGCGTTTGCCGTAAGAGCCACAATAGGATGCGTGTAGCCCATCCCGCGGATACGCTTCACCGTCTCTATCCCGTCCATATCCGGCATCATGTGATCCATGAATACAATGTCGTAAACATTGCCTTCCTGGATCTTATCAATGGCCGCAAATCCACTCTCGCACGTTTCAATAGTCAATCCGTAGGGCTTCATTAGATGCTTGGCTACGTACAGGTTCGTATCCACGTCGTCTACCACAAGCACCTTGCCGTAAGGCATATATTCACGTTCCAAATCCGCCACCTTCTTTATCGAGCGCTGACCTGTTTCAAGATTCTGCAGACTTCCGGCAAGAGCGGCGCCAAGCACTGTTTCGCCGCACCTCTTGGAAGGTATGCGAATATAGAACTTGGTGCCTGCCCCGACCACACTGGTTACCTCTATCCCGGCGTTCATCAGCTTGGCCAGATTATAGACTATGCTCATACCCAGGCCCGTACCCTCCACGCGTCGGTTGGCGGCCTCGTTAAATCGTGCATAGTCTTCGTGCAGCGCGTTCAACTGCTCCTGGGTCATACCCTGGCCCGAGTCGCTGACGCAAATCGCCAGCACCACGTCGTCGGCCTTGCCGCTTTGCGGCGGCTCCACCCAGAAGGACAGCTCCACCAGCCCTTTTTCCGTATACTTGAACGCATTGGACAGAATGTTGTTGATTATCTGGCGGATACGTATCTCGTCGCCTATCATTTCGGCCGGGAGATTCTCGTCCACATGTATTCTAAACTCTATCTGCTTGCTGCCCAGGTACAGGATGTTAAGCTGCACGGTGTCGTTGATAAGGCTGCTGACCGCGTACATCTCACTGATAATATCCATCTTACCGGCCTCTATCTTCGACATGTCCAGGATATCGTTAATGAGTCGCAGAAGAGTGTTGGCTGAATTGTAGATTTTGGCGAATGACTCCTCGACATGCGGGGACAGCTTTGAGTCGCGCAGTTGTATCTCCGAAATACCTATAATGGCATTCATGGGAGTACGTATTTCGTGGCTCATGCGCGCCAGGAACTTGGTCTTGGCCTCGTTGTTCTCTTCGGCTATTTCCAGACGGCGCATTTCCTCAAGCATCGCTTTTATAACCCGCTGATCGAACAGATACGCGGCTACCACGTATTCCCCGTTGTACATAAGGCGCACAAACGTGACGATTACGGGAATAATGCCGCCCTCGGGCTTTTCAAGCTCCCACTCGAACTGGCTGTAGCCCTCGGAAATGGCTTCGTTGAACGACGCGCTAACTCTTACCATTTCCTGCATATCCAGATATTTGTCTCTGATAAATATTTCGCCGAATTTCCCTATGCACTCACCCTTTGTTGAAAGACCCAGCAAGTTCAGCGTCTCCATATTGCAATCAATTGCCACAAAATGATTGTTCAACAAATAACACGCCAACGGCGTGGCGTCAAGCATAAGCTTTGAACGCTCGTCGGCTTCGCGCATCATCGCCAGGCTCTCCTTGAGCTCCCGAAGGTCTCGGCTATACACGGCCACTCTGCTGCTTTCATCGTGACCAAGGCGTACAAAGGTCGTGTCACATGGGATAAGGGTGCCGTCCTGCCGTTGGTACGTCCACTCGCAGTGAGCGAAACCTTTGAGGAAAGCTTCTTCAAAGAGTTTTTTCAAGGCGCCGTACGATTCTTCGCCGTTCGGCTGTGTTTCAGGGGAAAGATTCCATGCGTTCTCTTCGTATTCCAAAATGGTATCAAGATCAAATCGGCTCAGTATCTCGTAGTTGCAGTGAAGCAGGTTCAAATCCTGCGTCCAGAACTCTACACCGATAGGCGCGTTATTAAGCAGCAGCTGGGCTCGCTCATTAGCCTCGCGTTCACGCTCGGCGCTGGCCCGCAGCTCGCTAACGTCGCGCATGTATACCAGCAGGGCGAAGCTGTCTTCGTATTCGATGCGCACAATTGCGATTTCACAAGGCATCGGACGCCCCAGGATAGTGTTGTGCATCCACTCGAATTCAGCCCTGCCTTCGTCCGCCGCTTTCATGAAATAGTACAGCGCAAGCTCGTTGGACGGCGTACCGCATGGCTGTAGCACCGGCGAAAGCTTGTCATAACGCGTCAGATAGTCATATTTGGAGCTAAGCCCGAACATATTCAGACATTGCTCGTTGCAGTCGATGTTGTTGAAGTTTTCGTCAAAGAAGCCTATACCAAGCGGTGAAGCCTCGAACATAAGCCTTATGCGCTCGTTGGCCGCTTCCATCTTGGCCATGGCCTTCTTTAAATCACGCATATCGCGGCTGTAGGTAACTACAATCGGCTCGGTATTGTAATTCATGCGTACGGCGGTTACATCGAACGGAATAACCTCGCCGTCCAGCCTCCGGCCCACAAATTCAAAGTTCGAGAAGCCGTTCGTAATCGCCTCCTTCGTCTTCTTTGTCCAAAATTCCCATGACGAAGTTCCGCATGGCTGCTTTATCGGCATTAGCCGGCGGCGTATCTCGAGGAATTCCTCCGTACCGGACAGACCAAATATTTTTACGCCTGTCTGGTTGGTGTATATGCAGTTGAAGTCCTTGTCAAAGTATTCAATAAGCAGCGGAGTATGGTCGAACATAAGCTGTACGCGCACACCGGTCTCGCGCTCGCGCTCCTGCGACGCGCGAAGCTCGCGAAGATCGCGGCTGTACGTCACCACCATCGTCTCGCCCTGGCTCACCACACGCACGCATATGACCTCGCTCGGTATCAGCTCGCCGTTAACGCTTTTATGCACAAAGTCGAATCGGCAGCGGCCATCCTTCATCGCAAGCCTGAGCTGAGTCATCCAGACTTCCGACGACTTCGCCCCGCAAGGCTGATACTCGGGCATCAGATTCATAAATTTTTCGTAAAATTCTTCCACGCTTGACAGACCAAAGGTGCTAAGCCCTTCCCTATTGGTGTACACACAGTTGCACTCGCTATCCCAAAATTCTATTAACAGCGGCGTCGCGTCAAACATCAACTGCACGCGCACATTAGCCGCGCGTTCCTTGGCCTGCGATTCCCTCAGTTCGCGCAAATCCCTCATGTAGGCCACCAGCGCAAACCCGCCCGAATACTCTGTGCGCACCAACGTGACTTCGCATGGGATAGTCTCACCGGATACGCCGCACTGCGTCCACTCAAACAGCGCCATACCGTCTTCAGCGGCATAGCTCAAATTTTGAAGCATTTTTATCATTGAAGGCGTACCGCACGGCTGGAGCGGCGGAGCAAGCTCGTAGAAACGCTCCAGGTATTCGGCTTTGTCCGCTACGCCGGATATCCTCACACACTCCTGATTGCAGTCGATGATGTTGAAGTTTTCGTCCCAAAAGTTGATTGCCAGCGGAGCCGCATCCATCATAAGCTTAGTACGCTGTGTGGCCTCGTGCACTTTCTCGGCGGCGCTGTGCAAGTCCCGCACGTCCCGTCCATATGTCACAACTACCGGTCGCCCCTGAATCATCATACGAACGGCGGATATTTCCAGCGGAAGCGATTCTCCGTTGTTCGGATTAATCATCACAAAGTCGAATTTATGGCTTCCGTCCTTAAACACTTTTCGCAACTGATTGTTCCAATATTCCAGCGAAGACAGGCCATCGGGCTGCGCGTTTGAGAAAACTTCGGTAACGCGCCTGTCATACTCATCCTTGTCGCGAAAATCCATCATCTTTAATGCCTCTCGGCTGACGCCGGTACAGCGAAGATCCTCGTCCCAGCACTCAATTAACAACGGGGCCGTGTCATAAATAAGCTGTATGCGAAGATTGGCCTCGCGCTCCTTTTCAAGCGCTATTCTGTATTCGCGCATGTCGCGGCCATATGTCACTATCGCGGGCCTGCCCTGCGCCGTAACCCCCACGGCAGTGATCTCCATCGGTACGATCTCACCGGTATCCGGTATCTTCGCCGCAAATTCAAACTTGCGGAAGCCTTCGTCCATGGCCGTACGCAAATGCTTTTTCAAGTACTTCAAGGTTGGTGTGCCGCAAGGCTGGTACTTGGGCATGACCTCGCTAAAACGCCGGAAATATTCCTCCCGGCTCTGCATACCGAACATCCTGACGCCCGCCATGTTGACATATGTGCAGCTTAAACCGCTGTCCCAGTACCCCACAAGAAGCGGTGCGTCGTCGGAAATGATCCGCGCGCGTTCGCCAAGTTCCCGTTCCCTTGCCATCGAGTCGTGCAGTACGCGAACATCCATCGCGTATGAAATGCATACGTAATCGCCGCCCATTCGGCAGCGCACAACCCATACCTCCGACGGAACAGGCGTACCGTCCGGCATTTGGTGCATCCAAAAAAACCTGACGCAGCCGTCAGAGAATCCTTGCGCAATATATTCTTTCGCCCTTTCGTCGGATAGTCTGCCGCACGGCTGGAGTTTTGGAGAAAAGTCGGAAATCCTATCAATGTATTCCTGCCTACTGGAAAGGCCGTAGCGTCGCACGGCCTCTTCGTTGCAGTCTATGATCTCAAGTTTACGGTTCCAGAAGTCTATAGCAAGCGGCGAGTGCTCGAACATCAGCTTCAGTCTTTCATCGGCTTCGCCTGACGCGCGTTCCGCCTGCTTTCGGCAAACGGCATCCCTGGCCCGCAAAAGTATCACCGGCGAATCGCCGGGCATACACGTCA
This sequence comes from Defluviitaleaceae bacterium, assembly GCA_009780015.1. Taxonomy (GTDB): domain Bacteria; phylum Bacillota; class Clostridia; order Lachnospirales; family WRAA01; genus WRAA01. Next base: position 9,858 of record WRAW01000004.1, read on the forward strand.
AATCCACTTCAAAACAGAGCGTCCCGTTAGTTTCGTCGTCTACACATAGCTCGAAGCTTACCTTTCCGTCCTCCATCGCCTTGCAAAACATCTCTTGAAACATCTCAAACGAATAAATGCCGCAAGGCTGGAAGGGCGGCAGGCGCTCAAAAAAACGCTCGGCAAGCTCATCCTTGCCGTGGAAGTTAAACTTTTCGCACGCGGCTGAGTTGGCGGCCAGTACCCTTAGCTCAGAGTCAAAACAGACGCAGGCCTCGGCGAATGTCTCGAACAGCATCTGCGGAAGCCGCAGCGGATCCAGCCCCAGCACGTCATAGAACACATTATTAAAGCTCAAGTTCGAGCTCAAGTTCGAGTTCAAAGGAATCCCCACCGTTTTCCCAGGCTCTTCTAATTTCCGCAAACTTATCCCCAAGCTCGGGTAAGACTCTGCCTATTTCCGGGTCAAAGTAAGTTCCTACCTCCATCATCATGATTTCCATGGCCTCTTCGTCCGAAAGAGCGGATTTTCCCGGACGGCTCATGATAAGGTTGTCATAAAAGTCCACAACCGCCATCATACGCCCCTGGATGGGTATGTCCATACCCTTGAGTCCATAGGGATAGCCCGTTCCATCCCACTTTTCGTGGTGATACGCGGCGAAGTATTTTGCGTTCTCCAGCAGCTTATTGCCCCCTGTGCGGGCTATCATCGTCTCGATAATTATCTCGCCCTTTACGGCATGAGTACGCATTACCTCAAACTCGGCGGGTTCAAACTTGTCGGTTTTTTTGAGAATTTCGTCAGGTATGCTTATTTTCCCTATGTCGTGGAGCATTGCCGCGCTCTCTATCGTTTTGTCGTCCAACTGCTTCATTTCGTCAACGTAGATGTCGCTGTCAATCATGGCTTGCTTGAGAGCCTTCATAAACCTGGTGGTGCGCCAGATATGCCCGCCGCTCTTCTCGTCGCGGCTTTCCACAAGGTCGGCAAGTACGAACATCATGTTGTAATGCATGTTCTCCGCCTGCGCCGTGCGTTCGCGTATTATCGCGTCGACCTCCAGATGCACCCTTACGCGGTTAAGAAGCACAGGGCCGGAAAACGGCTTTGATATGAAGTCCACAATGCCCATCTCCAGGCCTCTGACCTCGACCTTGGAGTCGCGAAGGCTTGTCAGAAATATAATCGGGATATCCTTGAGCCCCTCGCTGTTCTTCATCCGCTCGAGTATTTCAAATCCGTTCATTACAGGCATCTCGATGTCCAAAAGAATCAAGTCGGGCCGAAATTTTTCCAAAAGCGAAAACAATCTCTCCCCTGTCGACACAGTCATAACCTTGAACTGCTTCTCCAAAACCTGCTTGGCCATTGCTAGGTTTGTGTCGCTGTCATCAACGACAAATATCATCTTCTTAATTCCCTGCAACACTGCTCGCACGCTCCCATTCATCTATGCCTATCTATAGCCGCGGGTTTTTCCCGCTCAATAACATCTCTAAAATAAATTTACCTATCATTATATACTGTCGGCTCGACTTTGTAAAGTCGTAATGTTAAATGTTCATGACAGTCTGATTTTAGTGAAATTGCTGACTGACTCTGAGGAATATTTCGTTGACAACCCATTTAATCTGCATCATAATTGTGGAAAGATTTAAATAATTCTTTAAGCGAGGAGAGATGTTATAGTGAGTACAATTAGAGGGTTTGTGCTGGGTGTACTGGCAACGGTATTATTTAGCGGCACGCTGGTTATGGCGAATCCTGTGCTGCGTGAAATTGCTTTCGGTGTGAATGTTTCCATAAATGGCAAAATTATTCGGTTCGAGCAGGACGAGCAGCCCTTTGTCATGGAGGAGAGAACCTTCCTTCCCGTGAGGGCAATCGCCTATGCCCTTGGCCTTGAAGTCGGCTGGGACGCCGAAACGTCAACCGTATTGCTGACCGGCGGCGCTCAATCTCCTCCGCCTTCACCGGATCCCGAGCAGCCGCAGCCTCCGGTTTCCCCCGAATCCGTACAGTCTTCCTCTTTTTCGGCGGCGATGTTTGACAGCGGAGGCGGCCTCGGCGGAAGCGTTACCGCCCTGCCTTCCGTCTCAATGTTTGGCAGTTCCTTTGAAAATGCCGTAGTTTATCAAAGCACGTCAACAGGCGCCAATCTGCGCGTTTTCTCCATGCATAACCTAAACGGCCGATACAGCCGCCTTGTTGGTACAATCGGCCGGGTCGACGGCTCGGGTTCAAGAGACATAATCTATACAATCTTTGGAGACGGCACCATTCTAGCCCAGCACGAAATGACCGCCAACGACGCGCCTGTATCTATTGATATTGACGTTACCGGAGTCTCCCTGATAAGAATTGAAGTTGGCCGCACAAATACCCAAGGATCAGGCACCGCCGAATATGCCGTCGCCGCCCGCTTATACAGATAGCGGCCATAAATATACATACCTCATCAGGCTAATGTCCTTGGCGGCTATACCCAGGAGATTGTTTCACGCACACTTTCTTTTTTACGCTTCAATATTCATGTGCTAAATATGCGCGTGGTATAGAAAATCCAGCTTAACCTGCCAGTCTCTGCCTGTGGTAAACGAATTGTTGCCGATCATATCAAGAAAGGCGTCCAGATCGACTTCACCGCGCAGCAAACAGTCAAAGCTCTCAATAAGCCGCACGGAATCATCCACCGATTTCTGGAACATGTCGGTAAACGCGTGACTTTGGAGGCTTGAGTCTTCGTTGGGATTGTCCCACGGATATGCCCAGGGCTCGCGCCGCAGGTTCAGGTAGTCTTGGCCGTCGGTTCGCTGGTCGTGTATCAAGCTGGAAACATATCCGCTTTCCTTCATCAGCAGCCCTTCCACGGAACCTATAAGCCGTTTGCGCCTGCCCGTACGCGACTGCAGCAGCCTGGTGATTGTCACCATGCTTGACATCGCGCGGTAGACGCTCCTCTTTCCAAGCTTGATACCGTAAACATCACTCAGCCCGCTGCTTATTACGGACGCGGCTCCGGCGGCCTGGAGGCGGCTTACTCTTATCAGCCGCCACAGCCTCTTGTCGGCCGGTTCCTGACTTGCGGCCAGCTTCAGCATCTCAATGTCCACATTTGTCTCGAAGCTTTGATGCCGTATGCTGTAGTGCAGGCTCGGGCGGCTGTCGCCCTCTGTCTTAAAGCCCGACTTATAATAAATGTACGGGTGGGCGTTGCCGTCCAGCGCGTAGTGCGTCAGATAGCCGCAAATGTACGACAGCGCCGCTTCACGTTCGCCGCCCGTCAGCTTCATGCTGTGTTCCAGCATACTCCTAAAAAATTCACTTACTCGGCTGTTGTGTATCAAATTACCCAGCCTGTATATACTGGGCCGTATCAGGCACGGGATGTAGTAGAAAAAGAAGTCGGGGCCTTGCGTACCAAGGTTGTATATCTGTCTGTTGCGCTCTATCAATCCGCCTATCCCGCTTCCCGACAGGCGTGCCGCGCTGAGTTCTCCGCACAGATAATGTGATATCATTCCGGGCATGTCTTACCTCCAAAAAGTCACTCCATGCCGGCCGTATGTCGGCCCCGCATGAAACGTCGAGCAAAAATCCTTGATTCTTTCGTATCGGTGTGTTATGATTTTACAGGGATATTCTTCCCCTGTAAATACACAATATTTACTATAAGCATCAAGTTAAGAACCTGTGTTCATAGGTGGGGATGGCGTATTAGCGAGGCGATTTTTCGCCAATCTAGGAGGTGACGACGCCGCGTACCCACAGGGTACGCAAGGATGCTGTGTGCCGGTGGCACGCGTTTAGCATCCGAAGCGCCAGCGTAGGCGGAGAAACCGACGACCCGGGGTCCCCATAAAGCCCGGTTTTGGCTTTATGGGGTGGACTGTGGCGGAAAATCGACCGCTAAGACGCTGTTCCCATCCTATGAACACAGGTTCTAAGACACAATTTTGAGAGGAGTACTCTGCATGGAGTTTAAAGGTTCCAGAACCGAAGCCAATCTGATGGCGGCATTTGCCGGCGAATCGCAGGCGCGCAACAAATATACCTATTACGCCGGCCAAGCCCGGAAGCAGGGTTTTGTACACATTGCCGAAATATTCGAGGAAACCGCGAACAACGAGAAAGAGCACGCAAAGATATGGTTCAAGCTGCTTCACGGCGACAAGATTCCCGGAACCGAGGACAACCTAAAGGACGCCGCCGCCGGGGAAACCTACGAGCATGATGTGATGTACGCGGAATTCGCCAAAGTCGCACATGAGGAAGGCTTCTCCAGAATAGCCAAGCTGTTTGAAGAGGTCGCCCTGATCGAAAAATCCCACGCCGACAGATACAACCAGGTGCTGTCCAACGTAGAAAACAAGCGTGTCTTTGAGAAACCGGCCTCTGTAGTCTGGTACTGCTCCAACTGCGGCTACCTTCGTGAAGACAAGCACGCCCCCGAGGTCTGTCCCGTCTGCACCCATCCGCAGAGCTTCTTCTACCCTAAGAACGAGAATTACAAATAGACCTCTTCAGAAATTGGGCAATGCCGGATTTGTGCGGATTTTTGCCGCAAGGCAAGGAATGACAAACGCCGGTACTCGCAGTGATACACAAGTGCGGAGTGACGCAGCATTGAGGCAATAAGACCACAAAGACGTGCGGGGCATTAGTGTCAACACACCCTAATTTCCGAAGAGGTCTAGTAGTGACGCAAATCCTGCGACAGGAGGCCAGACCGTTCCATGGCCTCCTGTTTCCGGCTGGAGTATATATAGGACTGTAAAATATGTTACGTAGCAAACAAAGACTCAAATGGGTTCCATACATAGCTTTGACGGCCATTATCCTGGTCTGCCTGGCAGTACTTGGGCTGCTTGGCCAAACCGGCGGCCTGTTCACGGCCGGCGCCTCCGTTCGCAGCGCCTCCAGCTTCCGGGACTTGCCCCGGGGGGTCTCGTTTGAGGGCGCAAGCGGGCCTGTTTTTCATGCCTTCAACTCTGCCGGCTATGCTTTTGCCACCCGCGACGGCGTGCGCTTTATCGGAGCAAACGGCGAGATCACCCAGGAGTACGTATTCACGCTTGGAAACGTTCACCTTTACGCCAACCAAGACCACTTCATCGTTTACGAGCCGGGAGGAAGCGACGCGCGCGTCTTTTCACCCTCGGGAATGATGTACCATAGAGCCTTCGACGGCCGGATCCTGTCCGCAAGCGTCAACAGCTCCGGCAGTTCGGCGTTCGTCGTCAGAACTACAGCGTCCTACAAAACGCGCCTGTTTGACCCAAGCGGAGCCGAGCCGCCCGCCATGAGATACATTGTCCACGCCGACGAAAACGTTTTCCCCGTAAGCGCCGCCATTTCCGAAGACGGCCGGATAGCGGCCGTAGCGCTGCTGGACGTAGACGGGGCGAACGTGCTCAGCCGGCTGGCCTTTTACTATCTTAACGAGCAGGCCCAAAGCCACAGCGAAGGATTGTTCGCGCGGCTTCAATTCGACAACGAGGTAGCAGGACGGCTCATGTTCTTCCCTGACGGCAGCCTGGCCATATTCTCCGACAGAACCATCAGGCAGATCAGCTTCTTGGGCGACGTTGTGGCCGAAACCTCCGTAATAACGCTTGGCAACCGCATCTCCCGCCTTACAAGAACGGGCGGCGGCTTCGCCGCGGCTCTTGGCGAAGGCTTCGTCGGCATGGACTCCGACCGCGCCGGAACCGTAATCTCATTCGACAGCGCTCTGTCAGAACGCTTCCGCTTCAACCCCGACCGCAACACCACATACATCTGGGCCAACGACAACGCCCTGGTCGTCGGGGCCGGAAGAAGCATCTACGGTCTGTCCCGCGACGGCCGCGTACTCTGGAACTACAACGCCACCCAGGACTACAGCCAGGTTTTAATGCTCGAAAACAGGGATACAATTCTATTTGCGGCACGAAGCGAGGCGCGTGTAATGCGCCGGGCCACCGGTTTCAGCTTGCAATAAACCCTGCGACTTGAAAGGATATCTAATGGACATCTCTGCAATAAGCGGACTCGACGTACTCATTGTAATAATACTGGTTCTCAGCATCTTCCACGGCTACCGGCGCGGGCTGATAAGGGCCGTATTTGATCTGCTCTCAAACATTATAGCGCTCGTCGCAACCTACTTCCTCTCGGGCGCGCTCGCCTCATTCCTGCGCCAAACGCCGCTGTTTACATGGATACAGACAGGCATAGCCAACGCCCTTGGTCTCAGCGACATGATAAGCGAGAACATAAACAACGTCATCGTCCAGGCGGACACAATCGCGGGGCTGCCCCTGCCCGAAAATATCCGCGCCATGCTGCACGAGCACAACAATCCCGAAGTTCACAGCGTTCTGGGCATAACAATGCTCGAAGACTACATCACGGGCTTCGTCGCGACAATGATAATCAACCTGATTAGCGCGATAGCCGTATTCCTGACGGTGTTCGCGATACTCATGCTGATCTCGCAGGGCTTGCGCGTATTTAACTATCTCCCTGTCTTCGGCAAGCTAAACCGAATGGGGGGGGCGCTGGCCGGAGCGGCAATCGGCACGTTCCTGATATGGCTGATCTTCGCGGTGATGACCCTTCTGCCGCTTACCGGAGATTATGATCTTACAAGAGACACGATAATAGCCGGCTTCTTCTACGAGAACAATCTGCTGCTGGACTTCTTCGTCGACATATCATTGCAGCTATAGCGGAAGTCATATAGTGAAACAACTTGAGAAGTTGTTTCACTATAAAACCAGAATTTGATCCGCATTAAGAGCCTGTATTCAGTACCCGGAATGCTGGATTAGCGAGCCTGATTTTACGCCAATCTAGGAGAAAGCGACGCCGCGTACCCGAAGCGGTACGCAAGGAGCTGACGACGACGAGTGGCGTAAAATCAGCCGCTAAGGCAGCGTTTCGGCGTACTGAATACAGGTTCTAAAAACAGGAGGCTAGATACAATGTACACCAAGACCAAGAACGACATCGGCGTCATAGCGATAGACTACGAGGTAATCGCGCGCGTGGCCGGGCTTGCCGCCATGGATTCCTACGGCGTCGTCGGTATGGCGGCCAAGAGCATACGCGACGGAATCTCCCACGTGCTCAAGCGCGAGAGTCTTACAAAGGGCATTATACTCTCCCGCAAAGACGACTTTATCAACATAGACCTGCATATAATCGTCGAATACGGCACAAATATTTCAGCAATCTCGCAGTCGCTTATGGACGCCGTAAAGTACCGCGTGGAAGAATACGTCGGCGTGAGAGTGCTGAACGTCAATATCTACGTTGACGGCATCCGGCTTACCAACGCTTACTAAACAGGAGGACGCTTTGGAAACGCATCTGAAAATTACGCAAATAGACGCGCAAGCATTTAAAAACGCGCTTATCGCCGCCGCAAACGCTCTAGTCGAAAAACGCGACACAATCAACTCTCTGAACGTATTCCCCGTACCCGACGGGGACACCGGGACAAACATGTCCCTCACCCTGATGGCCGCCGCCAAGGAGGCCCGCTCCGTCATATCTCAAAACGTCAGCGACGTCGCCAAAGCAGCCTCTTCCGGCGCTCTTCGCGGTGCGCGCGGCAACTCCGGCGTCATCCTAAGCCAGTTGTTCCGCGGTTTTTCCCGCGGGCTGAGCTCCGCCGCCGCCGTAGCGACCATCGCCGCGGAAGACCTGTCCCGCGCGTTCGCCGGATCTACCCAAGCCGCTTACAGCGCCGTAATGAAGCCTCGAGAGGGTACAATCCTGACCATCTCCCGAGCCATAAGCGAACGCGCCGCGAGCTTCCGCAAAAGCGACAACCCTGACCGCGACGACGTTGTAAAGCTGCTGGACGCCGTACTGGAACACGGACGCAAGGTACTGCCCCAAACCACCAACATGCTGCCCGAGTTAAAAGCCGCCGGCGTGGTGGACGCAGGAGGCGAGGGCCTGCTGACTATCTGGGAAGCCGTCCGCGAGTCCCTATTCAAATCCGGCGAAATCGAGCTGATCGAAGAAATGGGCGCGTCAACCGCAGCAGCAGCCTCCACCCATATCCGGGAAGTCGACATACAATTTACCTATTGCACCGAATTTTTTATAAACGTTGACCCTGCCCGCGTTAAACCAAATCTCGAAACCTCCATGATGAGCTACCTGGAAAAACACGGCGACTCTATCGTGGTCGTCCGGGACGAAGGGCTCGTCAAGGTACACACCCATACCAACCATCCCGGCAACGTGCTGGAATACGCCCTGACCCTTGGTTCGCTGAGCAGCGTCAAGATCGACAACATGCGCGAGCAAAACCACGAGATGGCCTCATTTATTCCGCAGCCCTCCGGCAACACGCTCTCCTCAAATACGCTTGCGTCTCAGGCGGTGGTCCCCCTAACTGGCGACATCGGCTTTATCGCTGTGTCCAGCGGCGGCGGATTTGCCGAAATATTCACAAAATTGGGCGTTACGCACATAATTGAAGGAGGGCAGACAATGAACCCCTCCACAGACGACATACTCAAAGCCGCGGAATCAATCCCGGCTCCCGACATATTTGTCCTGCCCAACAACAAGAACATCATCCTAGCCGCCAGGCAAGCCGCCGAAATGATAAACGGCAAGACTCTGCACGTGCTGAACACCAAGTCCGTGCCGCAAGGCATCGCGGCCATGGTTTCCTTTGTACCCGGGGTCAGTGCCGCAGACAATTTCAGCCAAATGACGGATGCCGCCAAGTCCGTAACAACCGGCCAGGTAACATACGCCGTGCGTGATACCGAGCTTGACGGCCGCACAATCTCCGAGGGAGACATCCTTGGCCTCGTCGAAAACGAAATTGTCGCAAGCTCCAAGACAGTGGCCGACTGCGCGGCTCAAGTTCTGGCAATGCTCGCGGTCGACGAGCCCGGCCTAATAAGCATCTACGCCGGAGCCGACGTACTCGAAACCGACTCCGGCGCGCTGCTCCAAGACTTCCAAACCAACTTCCCAGATATCGAAATAGAGTTTCACAACGGCGGACAGCCTCTGTACTACTACGTTTTCTCTGCCGAATAATACAATGACTTGGATGTAATGATAAAACTAACCGACCCTGTAACATCGCTCAAAAATGTTGGCGGTAAACGCGCCGCGTCCCTGGCCAAGCTTGGCATACGCACCGTGTCCGACCTGGTTCGGCATTTGCCGCGCAAGTACCTTGACCGGACGAAGACAACCCGTCCGGCCGACCTGCTTCCCGGAAGTCTTGTGACATTGCGGGCCACCATAGCTTCTGACCCGGCTTACAAACCCACCGGCGGCCGCACATCCCTGACTACGGTAAAACTTCGCGATGCCGGCTCAGAATCCGATATCACACCGGGCGCTATTATCGAAGCGGTGTGGTTTAACGTACCTTTCGTGCGGTACGCGCTCAAAAAGGGCAGAACTTACATATTCACGGGAAAGGCGGCGCGCGGCAAGTCCGGCGCGCTCCAGCTTATATCACCCGAATTCGATGAGGCCGGCGACACGGCCTCGCTTTCGCACGAGCGCATAGTGCCTGTCTACGCCACAACCGCCGACCTTGGCCAGAAGACTCTGCGCGCGTTGATCCGGCAGGCGCTTGACGCGGTTCTCGACCAGACCGAGGACTTCCTTCCCAATTACGTTGCCGATAGCTGCGCTCTGGCAGGCCTTGTCTTCGCTCTGGCCAATATTCACTTCCCCGCAGACTACGACAGCTTCTTCAAGGCTCGCCACAGGCTTGTCTTCGAGGAGCTTTTTGTCGTTCAACTGGCCCTCTTCTTCGTGAAGGGACACGCAAAGCAGCCCACGGAACTTATCATATCCCCGGCCGACTTCTCCCCAGCCCTTAATCTCTTCCCATTTGAGCTGACCGATACGCAGCTTTCCACTCTTTCACAAATTCAGGCCGACTTTCAATCGGGGTACGCCGCAAACAGGCTGATACAGGGCGACGTTGGCTCCGGCAAGACCGCCGTGGCGATGTGCGCCGTCTACATGGCCGTATCAGCAGGCGCTGATTATCAGGCCGCGGTGATGACACCCACAGAGGTGCTGGCTGCCCAGCATTTCTCCACATTTGCGCCATTCTTCGAGCAACTTGGCGTCGATACCGTACTCCTGACGGGTAAGATGCGCAAATCCGAACGTGACGAGGCGCTGGCCAAAGTTGCCGACGGCACGGCGCGGATCGTAATCGGAACCCACGCTCTTATCCAGTCAAAGGTTGAATTCGCGCGCCTTACACTGGTCGTCACCGACGAACAGCACCGCTTCGGCGTACGCCAGCGTCTCGCCCTTTCCGAAAAGGGGCGGGGCGTACATACCCTTGTTATGTCTGCGACACCAATCCCTCGCACCCTGGCCCTAATCCTCTACGGCGACATGGATATCTCCGTAATAGACTCCATGCCGCCGGGACGCAAACCAATCAAGACTTACTCAGTGACGGCGGCCTACCGCCCGCGCCTGTACAAATTCATCGAAAAGCTGGTAAACGAAGGCCAGCAAGCCTACGTAATCTGCCCTGCAATCGAAGAGAGCGAGCACGGCGGCACATCCGTACTGGAATACGCAGATACGCTCCGCTCCGCCCTGCCCGGTCTGCGCATAGCCCACCTCCACGGCCAGATGCCTCAGAACGACAAGAACGCCGTCATGCAAGCCTTCGCAGGCGGCGGCGCCGACGTGCTTGTATCCACAACAGTTATCGAGGTAGGCGTCAACGTGCCCCGCGCTACCCTGATGATTGTCGAGGACGCCGAACGCTTCGGCCTGTCCCAGCTGCACCAACTTCGCGGCCGCGTCGGGCGCGGCGGAGATCAGTCCTACTGCGTGCTCGTCTCCGACACACAGGGCGACGTATATAAACGCCGCGCCGCCGCCATGACCGCCACAACCGACGGCTTCGCCCTATCCCGCCTTGACCTCGAGCTTCGCGGCCCAGGCGACTTCTTCGGCACGGCGCAACACGGCCTGCCCGAGCTTACCATCGCCAACCTGTACGAAGACATTTCCGTCCTGGAACAAGCGCAAGCGGCCGCCCGCCGCATCCTTGACTCCGACCCGGCTATGACCGCCCCTTGCCACGCCGCTCTGTACGGGCGAATCCAGTCCTTCATATCAAACATGTCCTACCAGGGAGTGCTGTAAATGATACTTCTACTTCACCTGGAAAGGGCTTTTGGGCTGCTTGGCATCCCATTTATCTGGTGGTATTCAACCGCAAAAAAGAACACTTCCTTTCTCAAGTATGTCGGGCTGAAAAAATATGCATTACGTATAACCGCTTTGCGACCGCAATCGTAGCCGCAATAATATACACCCGCCTCATGCCCACGCTTTATTATAGGCTTGCGCCGGAGGCGTTCGCCTCTATTCAAATTGAACAGAACTTCGACAGCTCAAACGCTTGGATGATTATATACTTTATAGGGTGTGTTTGAAAACCCGCTTTTGGCGAATTTTCGAGTGATTTTTTCGTCAGGCTAGGAAGCGCTGACAACGACTGACGGGAAAAGCGCCGAAAATACGTCGAAATGGGATTTTCAAACACGCCCTAATTATTAACACAATATTTCTGACGGGATTTTTGGAGGAAGTCGGATTCCGGGGCTTTCTCGGCAAACGCCTTATCGCAAAATTCGGCTTCGCCGCCGGAAACGCGGTTCAGGCAGCTATGTTCGGGCTTAGCCATAATGTTATAGGGGTATATCTGTCTTACGGCCTTATACAAGCCGCCGGCGTTTTTATGATAACCGGAATCTTCGGCTGGATAGCAGGATACATAACCGAAAAGAAAGCTGGCGGTTCAATCGTTCCGGCCTGGATTCTGCACGCTATCGCCAATATACCTGTATTCACATTTTTGTTGTAATATCTGTCCCCCTTCGCCTATATAATGTTAGAAAAAGGAACGAGGGGGCAATCATGCCGGACGACAAGAAAACGGGCTCCAAGCACAGCGTAACGCTGGAACGCCGCGAAAACATCAGTGTAAGCGGAGTGCTGGACGTAATATCATTTGACGAAGATGCGATAGTCATAGACACAGAACTGGGCATTCTCATCCTCAAGGGCGTTGGACTGCACGTCAACCGCCTCAACCTGGACACCGGTGAGCTGGAAGTGGACGGCGACATTGTATCGCTAAACTACGAGGAAGGCCACACCTACGGCAAGAACAAGCCCATGTTCCTGGGCAAGCTGTTCAAGTAAGGAGCCGCGCATGATTCTGTCTGTCTCGGAACAGGCGCGGCTCTTCCTGTTCGCGTGCGCCGCCGGGTTTGTCATCGGCCTGGTATACGACGCGTTTCGGATCATCCGCCTCGCCGTCCCTCACCCCTCCTTCCTGATCCAGCTCGAAGACGTCCTCTACTGGGCGCTGGCCTCCGCCGGGATGTTCATTTTTATGCAATACACCACAGGCGGCGAAGTACGGGCGTATTCCATATTTGGAACCGCTCTTGGCGCGTTAATCTACTTCATGACTCTAAGCGCCTTCATCATGGCAGTGTCCACAGCAATTATAAACCTCGTCAAAAAGATTCTGGCGGCCATAATCACCGTCGCGCTTATTCCTGTTCGCCTGATACTTCATATTCTGGCCATTCCATACGGCGCCGCGAAAAAATTTTTGCGTTTGGCGAAAAAACCTTGCAAAAAACTCTTGCAAAACTCGCTCACTTGTGCCAAAATAGGTAGGAAGAAACTCGCAAGGGATGTCTCGATAATCTTCAGGAAACGCTAGTAAAGGCTTTAAAGGTGATTCCATGCGGCAAAACCCGGCTTCCGATCCGGCACAAGACTCATCAGACCTTCATGACGTTCCGTCGGACAGATGGCAAATGAACCCCAAAACTCGGCTGCGCCTCTACATCGCTTTCTGGTTCGCCACAATTGTTTCGTTCACGATAACAATTATGACCCAGTTCTATCGCCTCGACGCCCTTGCCGCCCAGGAAGCGCAGCTCCAGGATCAGATCGCCGCAGCCCGCCAAGTCACCCGTGACCTCGAGCACGACCTGCACTTCCATTACTCCGACGCATTCGTCGAGCGCATCGCCCGCGAGCGCCTTGATTTTATACGCGCGGACGAAACGATCTTCATCAACGACGCTGCAAGATAACACCGAACAAGTATCCGGCCCATTGGTCAAGCGGTCAAGACGCGGCCCTCTCACGGCTGAAACAGGGGTTCGAGTCCCCTATGGGTCACTATCACCTCATTTTTGGAGTTGTCTTATGCGTTTTAATGTTACGGTGGCAGTAGCACAAGAAGACCATTGGTATGTGGCAAAGTGTTTGGAGAATAGCATTGCTTCCCAAGGTAAGAGTATTGAGGAAGCTTTAAGCAACTTGAGGGAAGCTTTAGAACTGTACTTTGAAGATGGTGCGGAGATTCCAGTTTCAAAACAAACATTTGTTACTACAATGGAGATTGCTATATAATGGGGTCAAAATATCCCGTTCTCAAGCCTTTTGAAGTTATCGGCGTTCTTAAAGTGTTCGGATTCGTATTCAAATCGCAAAAAGGCAGTCATGCAAAATATGTGAAAATAGAAAAAGGCACATCAACAAAAACTGTAATTGTTCCCATGCATGATGAAGTATCGAAAGGTACGCTCCAAAGCATTTTGGAACAATCGGGTTTGTCCCTTGATGAATTTTTAAGCAAGCTATAAACCTTGGACAATCATACCGCCGAGGTTTTTTGTTATGATGCACGAAAGGAGGATCATATGTCCGATTCCAAAGCATATTCCGCGATAGGCGGCCAGGCCGTAATCGAAGGCGTAATGATGCGCAGCAAGACAAGCTACGCAATGGCCGTCCGCAGCCCGGGGAACAGTATAGTAATAGTCAAGAGCGCGCTGGCGACAACCGCCAAGCGTTCCAAAATACTCGCACTGCCCATAATTCGCGGCGTCGTAGCGCTGATCGACTCGATGGCGCTAGGCATGAAGCTGATGACGAAGTCCGCGGACATCGCCATGGAAGAAACCGCGCAGGAGCCGCCCTCCAAGTTCGAGAAGTGGCTCGAGGGCAAGCTCGGCGACAAGACCACCGACGTCATGATCTTCATATCAGTGGCCATCGCGTTGGTGATGGGAACGGGTCTGTTCATGCTGATGCCGGCATTTATCGCCTCATTTACCAACCCGATTATCGGCGAACACACATGGGCGCTCGGCATCTTCGAGGGGCTGCTGCGCATAGCGATACTGGTCGGCTACATTCTGCTGATATCGCGCATGAAGGATATACGACGCGTGTTCCAGTATCACGGCGCGGAGCACAAATGCATAAACTGTCTCGAGAGTTCCCGCGAACTTACCGTGGAAAACGTAATGCAGTGCTCACGTCTGCACAAGCGCTGCGGCACAAGCTTCCTGCTCTTTGTAATGATTATAAGTATGGTCACATTCTTCTTCGTGCGAACGGACGTTGTTCTGCTTCGCTTCGGGATGAGAATACTGCTGGTTCCGTTCATCGCCGGGCTTTCTTACGAGGTTATCCGCTGGGCGGGGCGTTCGGAATCGCGCTTTGTAAAGCTCGTGAGCGTACCCGGCCTGTGGCTGCAACGCCTGACCACGCAGGAGCCCGACCCCGAGCAACTCGAAGTAGCAATCGCGGCTCTCAGCGAGGTACTGGATGACAAACAGCCGCTCACTGCGTAATTATCTGACATATGCCGCAAACGAGCTTCGCCGCCTGCACATCGAATCAGCAAATCTAGACGCCCAGCTGCTGGCCGCCCATGTCCTGAGGCAAAACCGCGTATATGTCCTGACCCACCCCGAAATTGAGCTTACACAGGAACAGGCGCGCAAATTCGACTCCCTGATAGAACGCCGGAGCCGCCACGAGCCCATCGCATATATCTTGGGCTTCTGCGAGTTCATGTCGCTGACCTTCGCGGTTGACAACAATGTGCTGATACCCCGCGCTGATACCGAAACTCTTGTAGAGGCCGCAATCTCCGAAGTACACGGACGCGGGGCGCGTCGCGTTCTGGAAATAGGTACGGGGTCGGGCTGCATAGCCGTATCCCTTGCCGTAAACTGCCCCGATATTCACATAACCGCCGTGGATATCTCACCCCCCGCGCTGGATGTCGCAAAGGACAACGCCGCCGCGCACGGTGTAAATGAGCGCGTCAGGCTCGTACACGGCGACATTTTCGACAATCGTCTGACGTCCGCCCTTGCCGCCTCCGGGCGCTTCGACATGCTGCTCTCCAACCCGCCCTATATCACCGCCGCCGAAATGTCCGGCCTGCCGCCAAGCGTCCGTAGCTACGAGCCGCACACGGCTCTCCTGGGCGGCTCCGACGGCCTGAATTTTTACCGTGAAATCGCGCGCCGATCGCCCAGCCTGCTGAGCGCGCGCGCCGCCATATTGCTGGAAATCGGCTGCGACCAGGCAGACCAGGTGCGTGACATATATGGAGGCAAATTCACCAATATTGCCATACTGCAAGACCTGGCCGCCAAAGACCGAGTCCTTCGCGCCGACTACGTATCATAGAGAGGATTTTAACCTTGTTTCACCGACTAGAAGAAATCGAGAGTAAGTACGACAGCCTGGCGGAGCGCGTAAACGACCCCGCAACCATCGCCGCGCAAGACACCTGGCGCGCGCTGATGAAGGAATATTCCGATCTCACTCCAATCGTAGAGACCTACCGCACATACAAGACCGCCAAGGCCAATGTGGAAGAATCCAAGCAGCTACTGCACGACAATCTGGACGACGACTTCCGCCAGCTTGTCAAGGAAGAACTGAAAGAAAACCAAGAGCGCCTTGAAGAACTGACGGACAGCCTGAAAATACTGCTGCTGCCGAAAGACCCCAACGACGACAAGAACGTTATTGTCGAAATCCGCGGCGGTGCGGGCGGCGACGAAGCCGCGCTCTTCGCGGGCGACTTGTTCCGCATGTATTCGCGCTACGCCGAGCGCAGCCGCTGGAAAACCGAGCTTATGAGCGCCAACGAAAACGAGGTCGGCGGCTTCAAGGAAGTCGCGTTCCTGATAAACGGCAAGGGAGCGTACTCGCGCCTAAAGTACGAATCGGGCGTACACCGCGTCCAGCGCATACCCGTCACCGAATCCGGCGGACGCATCCACACTTCCACCGTAACCGTGGCCGTGCTGCCCGAAGCCGAAGAAGTCGACATCGACCTGGACATGGGCGACGTCCGCGTGGACGTGTTCCGCTCCTCCGGCAACGGCGGGCAAAGCGTCAACACAACCGACTCCGCCGTACGCATAACCCACGCCCCCACAGGCATCGTAATAAGCTGTCAGGACGAAAAGAGCCAGCTAAAGAACAAGGACAAAGCGCTGAAAATACTGCGCGCGAAGCTCTACGACCTGGAGCTTGAAAAACAGCAGCGCCGCGAACGCCAGGAGCGCCAAAGCCAGATTGGCACGGGCGACCGCTCCGAGCGCATACGCACCTACAACTTCCCCCAGGGCAGAGTCACCGATCACCGGGTTTCGCTCACCCTCCACCGCCTCGACGCCATCCTTGACGGCGACATAACCGAAATTATGGACACTCTCATAACCTACTATCAGGCCGAAATGCTCAAAGCGTCACAAGTCTAGCAAATTTTTGTAAACTTTTCGCCCCGCACGCCGTATATGTAGATGATAGTTAAGTATAATATCGTTATATGAAAGAAGGAGGCTCCAACATGAAAGAAGAAAGAATGATGATCCTGCAAATGCTCAGCGAAGAAAAGATCAGCGCCGAAGAAGCCGAAAACTTGATCCTTGCGCTGTCCAAGAGCGAAAAGCCGCATTGGCACGCCCCGAACATCGATATCGACAAAGAAAAGTTCAACGAAAAGATGGGGCAATTCGCGGAATCGATGGATACTTTCGCGAAAGACTTCAGCAGCAAAGCCCACGAAGTCTATAAGGACGTAGAGCCTAAACTAAGGAGTGCGGCAAAAACGCTTATCGAAAAAACAGCCTCTCTGGCCGACGAAGTCTCCAAAAATCTTAACGAAAGCATCCGCAAGATGGATGAAGACGCCGGCAAAAAGTGCGACTGCGGCTGCCAGGACCACCAGCACCAATCAAGCGACGTAGTCTACAACAAGCCCGAAGACGAAAACAATAACTAAAATCTAACTTAAAGGCTGACGCGGTTTAATGCCGCAATCAGCCTATTTATTTGTCCATCAAGCCAGATTGAACAGTGTCAGACCTCTTTCTTCCGCATACGACACCGCCTGAGCCGTAAGGCCCGAATCTTCGCCGCTAAGATACGCAACGCAAATATCGCTCATCTCCACCAGACGAATGTTGCGTCGTTTGGCGCTGTGCAAAGAATATCTTTTAGATATGCAGCTAATTTCATCGGAATTGTCCATTATTTTCTTGTAGATCGGATTGCTTAGCACATCCGATTGTACTTCACGGATACTGCATGGTAGCACTGAAATAAGCCTTATTCTGTCGTATTTCTCTTTGAAGTCCACTACAAAGCTTCCCCCCATAGTGTCAAAGCCGCAGTTCCCACCGTAGATGAAGGAATCCACTTTATTGTGGAGAATAAGGCTGTGTATCGTCTCTTTAAGCCGACTCTCCAACGCTAAATATTCTCTTTTCGTAATCATATAATGGCCAATAAAACATGCAGTCATAACATCACCTCATATGCTATTGTATATATTTTTGTGCGATGAGCACACTGTTTAAACAATAGCATATTTTTGTGCTCAAAGCAATAGCCCATAATGTATATAGGTGATAATATTTGGATAAAGTTGTTATTGGAAAACGGTTGCGCCGTTCCAGAGAGAAACTTTCGTTAACAAGGGAACAGTTCGCGGAAAAGGTTGAACTATCTCCGCAATTTATTGCTCAAATTGAAAATGCCAACAGGGGAATGTCTGCTGAAACGTTGTACAAAATTTGTACAAGGCTTGACATTTCACCGGAATATATATTACTGGGCAATCAACCAATGAACGAATTGCAGCTCCCATATGTGGATTTACTGCGCAAGATACCACCGGACTATTCCGGTGTATTTGAGGAATATGTAAAAAATTTCTTGGACGTCATCAAAATAGCCGAACGCAAATACGAACTGTAAGACATAAAAAAGGATACCCTGCTTGTCAGCGTATCCTTTTTCTGTGCAAGCGATCACAACCCCCGCGCCCATTCGTGTCTATATCCGATCTGCCCTTTCAAGGCTTCTTTAAGAATATTCTTCATCGGCTCGATATCCTGGTTCAGCGTACCCTTGAGCGCCACATAATTGGAAGGGTGGTTGGATCTGAATACACTGCCCTCACTGTCAAGATTCTCCAGCATCAACAGCGTTTCGGCGCTGATCTCCATCGGCCCCGGAACCTCGAACATCCCCGCCGCGCTTCTTTCGTAAAGAGGCGTCCCATCCACGATCATCAGCGCCAAAAGCCCGATATAGTCAGGCTTCATCCGGGACAAGGCCTCTCCGGTTTTTATGGCGTGCTCCTCCCACAACGATGTTCCCCCAAGACCCGATATCGCCGTTACCGACAATGTCATTCCGGCGTCTTTCACTCTGATTCCCGCCTCGACAATTTCATCAACGGCCTCGCCCTTGTTCATATCTTTAAGCACGGTGTCACTGCCCGATTCCAAGCCCATATACACCATGTTCAGCCCAAGCTCACGCAAAAGCCTCAAATCTTCGGCGGACTTGCGCAAAACGCTGCGCGGAGAACCATAACAGCTTACCCGCGTACATTCGGGAAAAATAGAGCGGATATGCTCAAGCATCAGCCTCCAGTCGTCTGTCCGGCGAATAAGCGCGTCCCCGTCGGCGACAAATATACGCTCCACACCGCTGTAATCTCGGCGGGCGGCGGAAAGATCGTCCAACACCGCCTGAATCTCCCGCACGCGGAACGTCTTCTCCTTGTACATATCGCAAAAATCACACTTGTTATGACTGCACCCTATGGTAGACTGAATTATGAGGCTGTACGCCTCGCTCGGTGGTCGGAAAACCCTGCCTTCATACATCATATAATCATCCACATCCTAATGTTTTATTGGGATCACCCTGGTTTAGCTCCTGTTGGCTTAGTTCTCGCTCCTGCGCCTCAATTTCCCCTATTTCGGCAAGGTCTACCCACTTAAACTCAATTGCCTGTTCTTCCGCGTCAATTAATGCTGTGAAGCGTATACCCTTAAAAATTTTTAAAATCAGCCTGTATGGTATGTATCCCCAAATTGCTAAAAATACATATAGAAGGCACGTAAACAATAATCCGGCAAACAGGGACGCAGGCGTGTTATTTCCATGAACGATAATCGTACCCATATTAAGATAAAAAGGAATATTTAAGGCTGTAACAATAATCATTACGATTTGCGTCAACAATCCCCCTATTATTCCTGCCATCAAAAAGAATTTCATATGTGAGCCAAAACTCAGTCTATTCACAGCTATTTTTATTATTCCGGCCTGTGTACCGGCTGGTTCGTATACATCTTCAATTATCGCCATAAACCTTAAATCTTTAAAAGCTCTCAAGATCATCTCGAACGGCCAATAGGCCAACACTCCGAAGAAAGCGTACAGCAGGCCGAAAAGGATCGTTACGCCTATCCATACCAAGACCGATGAAGGTTGGGTAACAAGAAGAGGTATAAACATTATCAGCAACAAGGGCAGGGGTATCGCTATCCCATACAGGCAGTAAAGCTTTACAAAAGCATCGAATGTCAGCTTGCGCACAACTATTTCTTTCATTGTATGTACCACCCTTCTTCTCGCAAACTTTGTCACCCTAATACTACAGTTATCAGCGCGCGGATCATCGCGAGAAATTCGCGCGAATAGTAGTTGGGCAACATAAACCACTGACTGGGCGCGGCAAGCCCTTCACCCGGTACGCCCACCTTCCACGCCAGCACCCGCGCGCGCAGCAGGTGGAAGTCGTTGGTTACGTATACCACAGTGTAAGCCTCCCCGCCGAAATGTTCGTCCAGCAATTCCCTCGAGAATACAAAGTTCTCGAAGGTTGACGTCGCCCTGTCCTCTTCGATAATGCGGCCCGGCTCGATCCCGTTCTCTACAAGATATCTCCTCATTGCGGACGCGGCCGTCACCGTCTCGGTGGTCCCCTGGCCGCCGCTTACTACGACCACGGCGTTCTCGTTATCCGCCAGATACCCCAGAGCCGTATCCAGCCTGTTCTGAAACCCCTGCGGAATGACGTCGCCGGCAAGCGCCGCCCCAAGCACTATAACCGCGTCGTGCCCGTTCTCCGGCACACCCCGCGCGTTCAGCCAAACCCCCGCAAGCATGACCGCAAACGACAGCACGCCAAACGCCGCCAAATATGTAATAACAAGCCGCGCGCTCCGCCGTCGGCCGCTTGCCGTGTACCCCAGTATCCATGGAAGGCCGAGACCTGCGCCAAACATCGCAAGACCCGCCGCCCCAGGCAAGTAATTCCCAATACCGTAAGGCAAGAAAGCTATACACCACGCCGAATACAGCGCGAGCGCCGCCCCAAGCACCACAAGCGCTATCCGCAAAACTTTAATCATTGTCAGTGTTCCTTTTCAGCAGACTTCTTGCGTAACCGACAAACGTCAGATTTGCGAGGCGATTTTTCGCCAGGCAAGGAATCGACGCCGACGCGAACCCTCAGTGGTTCGCTAGAGGGATATGACGCCGCATGGCGGATAATCGACCGCAAAGATGGCGTTTGACAGTTACGCAAGTTATCTAATTTATGAGTGACCGCACCTTGGGCACTTGGGATAATCAATGTCATGACACCTGCCGCAATTGGGGCAGGTCGTCATTGCTATGCTGTCTTCGTCTTCATCGTCGCCGCCGTCCATGCTGTTATGAGCCTCGACGACGCCGTTTCGCACAGCCGTCTTTACAACGAAGTACAGGACAATAAAGAACAGACTCGCCCCAAGGCTAATTTGAATTTCCACCCTCCAGCACCCCCTCCAGCCATTCTATGAAGTAGGCCCCCGCAACGCGCGCCCCCGTATCGTTCAGGTGCCCGTGGTCGCGGAACATATAGTCGCGGAAAAGCTCCTGCTCCATGTTGCTCAGATGAAAGTCCAGGTACGGTATGCCGTGAAGCTCGGCGAATCCGCTGATCTCCCGGTGAATGTCTTCGTAGTTCAATATGTTGGCAAAAGACACGTTGGAGATCGGCGCGGTTACAAATATCAACTGGGAGCCTTGCTCAGCCGTAAGCCGTACCATTTCCTCAAGGAAGTGACGCTGGCTGGGCGCTATCTGAAAGTTCAGACGGCGCGCGGGGGTACGGCTCAGCCGCTCGAACTCGGCCTGCGGCATAATCCGGCTGGAATATACGTAGCCAAGAGCGCGGTAGTACTCGATGTACGGCTGTATCTCCGGCGTATAGCCGTCCTGGAATATCTCGCTGTCCCTGGTAAAGTTGCGTATCCAGGCGTTGGCGAACGCGAAGGCCGCGTCCTGAAAGCGGATCGCCTCTATATCGTACTTTACTCGCTCGTTAAGCGGCAGAACCTCGTCTATATAACGCTGGCGAAGCTCCTCGCTGCGAAGCACTCTAAAAAACGTCTCGACCTGCGCCGGCTCGAAGTCGCGGCGCATCACGTTCCAGTAAAGTTCCATCACCACGATGTCCGGGCGCTGATAGTTGTAGACCTCCAGCAGCGTAAAGAAAGACGAATCGGGCGTCTGCAGCGGCATACCCAGTTGGAACGCGTTCCATCTGCCCTCGAACTGCGCCGGGTCAAATGTCGTAAAAGAATGTGACGACCCCAAGAACACCATGTCAAGCCATCCCTCGGGAAGCGCGTAAAAATCATCGAAACGCTGCTGGCTCCACAGGTTGACGTGATTACGGTCGTTGGCCTCGGAATAAATCCCGCCGACCACACCCGTAAAGGCATAACAGGCCGCCGCGAATACGGCTATCGCAACAATCTGCTGAGTGCGCCGCGACAGCTTTGTTACCACCCAATTGTACAAGCGGTCGTGAAGACTGTCTCCCCATGTCTCTATGTCCGCGTCAATCGGGCCCGCGGCCCCCAGAAGCGCAACCCTGGGGCGCATTACGACAGCGTCCGGGCTCTCGACTGCCATGTGCGCGGCGCTCACGGCTTCCGGGTTCTCGGCCTCGGGACTCGCGGCGATCCTTGCTTCCTTGCGCTCGACCCTTGGACGCCTTGTGTCTATGCGTATAACCTTGGAGCGCATTGATTCCTGACGCGCCGCTTCTTCCGCCTCTTTACGTTCGTCCTTTCGGCGCTCGGTTTCTTGACGTATGGATTCTTGACGTGCGGCTTCCCTTTGTTCCGCTTCCCGCAGTTCGATTTCTTGGCGTATGGCCTCCTGACGCGCGGCCTCCCACCGTTCGGCCTCCCGACGCGCGGCTTCCCGGCGTACAGCCTCTTGGCGCGCGGTTTCTTTGCGTTCCGCTTCCCGTCGTACGGCCTCTTGGCGTTCGGTTTCCTGGCGTACAGCATCTTTACGAGCGGTTTCCCATTGCTCGGCTTCTCGGCGTTCGGCTTCCCGGCGCGCGGTATCTTGACGTACCGCTTCCTGGCGTGCGGTATCTTGACGCGCAGCCCGCGGGTTCGCGAAGTCAGAACCGGCGGCTCTAGGCTCGGTGTCATAATATTCCGCCGCGGAGCGATCCGCCTGCCGCATCTTCATTTCCTTGTACTTCTTCTCGAAACGCTCTCGGGCCTTACGCCTATCAGAATTGAAAATAGATAAAATCTGTTCCATCGTGAAACACCCCCAGCGCGATTATCAATAGTCCTATAAGCAAGTAGAAGGCGAAACGAAGGTCGGCGGGCTTGTCCATCAGCTTTTCGTGGATATTGCCCGTACCCGCGGCTATGTCGGTGATTATCAGCAGAATTATACATACTATGCTTGCCAGAAGCTGTGCCATGCCCAAGCCAATGTCGGACAAGGTGCGGAATACATATGGTATTTCACCCCATCTATCGATGTCATAAAATAGGTTCGTCATTATAAAGATGCCGTCGTCAAGAGTCTCCGCCCTGAACAATATCCAGCCAAAACAGACAAGCCCGAACGTAATGGCGGTCTTGGCCGCGTTTACCACAAACAGGTTATCAATCGACATGAATTTTAGCAGCCCGTCCACGGGTTTCATGACGACGGTTTCAACAAGGAGGTATATCCCGTGCAGCGCGCCCCAGGCAATGAATGTCCAACTGGCTCCGTGCCATATGCCGCTGATTAGGAATGTGACCATTATGTTGCGCGCGTACCTTACCGGCCCAACCTTTGAGCCGCCCAAGGGGAAGTAGACATAATCCTTGAACCAGCTTGAGAGCGAAATATGCCAGCGGCGCCAAAACTCTCCGACCCCGCGCGACAGGTAGGGCTGGCGGAAATTGAGCGTGAGGTCTATGCCGAACAGTTTTGCGCAGCCTACGGCCATGTCGGAATAGCCGCTAAAGTCGCAGTATATCTGGAACGCGAACAGGATCGTAGCCGCCACCAGCGCCAGCCCCGCGAAGTTTTCGGGCGCGCCGTACACCGTGTTTACCGCGATAGCGATCCTGTCGGCAATGACCACCTTCTTGAACAGGCCGAACAGGATGAACTTCAGCCCGGTCATAATGTTGTCCATGTCCAAGCGCTGAGCGCGCACAAGCTGCGGCATAAGCCCCGACGCGCGCTCGATAGGCCCCGCTATAAGCGGTGGAAAGAACGTGATAAACAATGAGAATCTGACAAAGCTCCGCTCGGCCTGTGTGCGACCGCGATATACGTCAATCGTATAGCCCACAGCCTGGAACGTGTAAAACGATATCCCAAGCGGCAGTATAAGGTCGAACTCGCGCGGCGTATACGCCACGCCTACCGCCGCGAACATGTATGTCAGCGTCTCGTCAAGCAGCGGCAAGTACTTAAACACAAACAATATCCCGAAGCTTATGACCAGCGCCGCCGTAAATACCGCCAGCCTTCGGCGCTCGTCCGAATAATAGTCTGTCACCAGTATCGCCGCGCCGTAATTTACCACCGTTACAAACACCAGCAGCAATACAAACGGCACGCTCCACCACATATAGAAGATGTACGAACCAACCAGCAGTATATACATCCGTAGCTTAACAGGCGACACATAGAACGCCGCCACAATCGCCGTCATAAAAATCAAAAAGTCGAATGAGTTAAATATCATGTTAGACCCCTGTTGAAGATATTATGCCATTTTAACACAAAAAAAGACATAGGGCAACCATTTGCGACGGTTGCCCTATGTTTACCTGTCATATTCCTATATCCTACTTATCTTCGTCCGTATCCGGCACTTCCCCGTGCGTTTCGTCCCCGGTGTTTGCGCCCGGCAAGCTCCAGAAATCTTCTGCCTCTTCCTCCGTATCCTGCGCCTTAGGTGACTTATGCGGCGTGTTATTTCTAAGAAGAATCAGACCTCCCGCTCCTAAAAGCAGCGCATACACCAGGTTGAACATCACATTGTTGAAATAAAAACTGAAAATGTCGAACGCGGCAATGTCCTCGAGCTGCCCAAGAGCACGCATCTGCTCTACGGAATACATCGCCTCGGACAGCGTTTGCCACGCCAGAACCAGCAGCAGCACCGCCATAATAAACATCACGGCACAATATACCTTGATAAACTTACGCATTTCCACCTCTTGAAATTTGAGCCATAGGAGCATTATATTATAACCTGTCTGGAAATTCAAGGACGAATTGTGCCAAGGACAATTTCTTAGAGCCTGTTCAATATCTTTTTGTCTTTGGATTGGCGAGTCCAGTTTTTCGCCATTCTAGAAGGAGCTGACGCCGCGTACCTGTAAGGTACGCGAGGAATCGTCGCCGACCCCATAAAGCCCGGTTTTGACTTTATGGGGTCGACTGTGGCGCAAAACTGGCCGCCAAAACAAGGACGAAAAGATATTGAACAGGTTCTTAGTGCTGCCTGAACTCGTCAAGGGTGATCGAGAACGACACCGTCTCGCCGTCTCGCATGACTTGCATCGATATCACTTCTCCGGGTGAAAACGTGTCGAGTATGGCGCGAAGCCCTTCAAATGACGACACGGAGCGTTCGTTCAGCGAAATGATTATGTCGCCGGACTGCACACCGGCCCTTTGCGCGCCTCCGCCGCCGGTCAAGGAGTCCACAAGTACGCGCGGCTCCCCGTCCAGCTCCGTCATGGTGATCTGCACACCCATAACGGCACGCCGTACAGAACCGTAGCTGATAAGATTGTCAGTCACCCTGCGCGCCACGTTGGACGGGATCGCAAAACCCAGACCCTCCACATCCATTCCGCCTGACTTGGCCGTTACCACACCTACCACACGTCCCGTCATATCGACCAGCGGCCCGCCGGAGTTGCCTCGGTTTATGGCCGCGTCCGTCTGAAGCATTGTGCGGGGCACTCTGTCGATGCTTATCTCGCGGTCAAGCGCGCTCACCACTCCCACAGACATCGAGTTGGCGAATTCGCCCAAGGGGTTGCCTATTGCCGCAACCTGTTCTCCCACCAGCAGCGCGTCGGAGTCGGCAAAGCTAAGGTACGACAGCCCCTGCGCCTCGATCTTGAGCACGGCCAGGTCGCTGTGGAAGTCGCCGCCCACAAGTACCGCGGGATAGCTGTTTCCGTCATGCAGCAGCACCGAGACGGAACTGGCGTTCTCGATCACGTGATAGTTGGTGACTATATAGCCATCCTCCGACACGAGAAAGCCCGACCCCGCCGACGGCCGCGTAACCGGCCTTCCGAACACATTCATCCCCTGGGTCTGCGTGGATATCGCAACGACCGCCGGGTTCGCGCCCGCAAACAGCTCACTAAGCTCAAGCGCCTCACGCCTTGGGTTAAACTCACCAACAGGGGTAATTAAACTGCTCTGCACCGTCGCGGCAACTTCATCGACAATCGCGCTGGTATGCGCCTGCCTCTGCTCCAGGGCATCAAGAGCGGCGCTCATACGGCGTTCGGTCAGCGCCGCGCCGGCCACTCCGCTGCCGAGCATCAACGCGGCGACGCTCGTCACGCCAAGCATTGACCGAACCATACGCCCGCGGTTCTTATGCTTCTTCTCCTTGGAGTTAATCCGCGCGGACACGATATGACTCGGCACCGAATATGTCTCGTCGTCGGCCGCCGCGCGCGAACTCTCGCGGATGTACGAGTTATATGAACCATACGGGCTGGATCTGCAATAAGTGTACCTCGGCTCACGCGCAAAGCCTTGCTCCGAATCGGCCGGCTTCTCGCCCTCTTCGCCCCCGAAACCATTCCTATCGTAATAGCTATTGTAATCCCTCATATTTCAGCGCTCCTTTACAATGTATTCAAACCCGGCGTTATATTGTATATTAAGAATAGTATGCGTTCTTGAAGTTTAACTGAACTTACGCTGAAACATACCTGAATTTACAAAATATTCACAAAATCCGCAATTCCATTGACATCGGCCTAATAAAGACGGATAATACGTTGGAGGTGAAGCACGTGAAAAGCTGGAAAGCAAAACTGATACTGTTCGCCGGAACATTGTCCTTGATTAACGTAGCAATACAATCAACCGCGTCGAATATACACCTTGGCTTTATCGCACAGGCCATTATTTCAACCGCGCTGATACTGTACGCCGTACTCTTTGACAGGCTCCCCAAGGCGGTTCATATTGCGGCGGCGACGGCTTGCGCCGTACCGCTGTGTTTCTCGGTCTTCCTGGGCGCTTACGGCAGGCTCAGCGGTGCGGACTACACCGAAGACGTGGTAATAGTCCTGGGGGCGGGGCTTCGCGGCGAAGAAGTCGGCTCGCATCTTGCCAACAGGCTCGACAGAGCCGTGGACTATCTCGGCAGCAACCCTGACGCCATAGTAGTAGTAACAGGGGGGCTCGGGGCCGGCGCGCCCATTACCGAAGCGGAGGCCATGGAGCGCTACCTGATCGCAAGCGGCGTATCGCCGGAAAGAATCATCCTGGAGGATCAATCAACGTCTACATACGAAAACATCTCATTCGCGCGCGACATATTGGATGAACAATTCTCCGGCGGCTTTCGCGCCGCACTGATCTCAAACGACTTCCATATTTACCGCGCCGTTCGTATGGCTCGTCATGTCGGAGTCTCCGCGTATGGCGTCGGGGCAAGCACTCCCTTGTTCGCCCTTCCCCAAAACTACCTGCGCGAGATGCTGGCCGTCGCGCATATGTGGGTTTTCTCACCCATCCGGCCATGACAGAATATTAGGAGAGATACACATGTGGGTAATTTATGCATTGCTTGCCGCCGTATTTGCGGCCCTAACCTCTATCTTCGCCAAAATCGGCATAGAGGGCGTTAACGCAAACCTTGCCACCGCAATACGCACGGTCGTAGTACTGGTTGTAGCATGGGGCATTGTCCTGTTCACAGGCCGCCACGCCGAAATCACCAGCATTGAAGCACGCAGTTGGCTGTTCCTGATCCTGTCGGGGCTTGCCACCGGCGCGTCGTGGCTGTTCTTCTTCCGGGCTCTGCAAATCGGCGACGCGTCCCGCGTCGTCCCTATCGACAAGTTCAGCGTAGTTATCACGGTATTCCTGGCCTTTATCATACTGGGCGAAGCCATGACCGTCAAGGTCATAATCGGCGCGGTTCTGATAACTATCGGGATGCTGCTGATGATACTCTAAAAACCTGTGTTCAATGTCCAAAATGCCGGCCAAAATCGGCGATTTTTCGCCAATCTGGGAGATGAAGGCGCCCGGGGCCCCCACAAAGCCCAATTTTGGCTTCGTGGAACGGAGTCCGACCTTCCAGACAGCGTTAAGTGGTATTAAACACAGGTTCTGAACTCCATTTACACTAAAAACTATTGACTTGCCCAAGCTTGGGCAAGTATAATTTAAATGTGCGAATTAAAGTGTACTAACTATATTACATGCGAGGTGGGTTATGGTTAGAAATAACACAAGCAACAATATAGGGCCGCCTTTATCCGTTAACCCTACCGTTCGGCCTCCCTCCGGCCACCGTCCGGGGATGCCGCTGCATACGGCCGGAAGCGGCAGAAGCGGCGAAAGCAGCGCCGGCCCCTCGATATCATTCCACAACACAGCCTCCAGGTCAATTTCGAGAATACCTCCCTGGCTTCAAGCCGCCGATACCACCCGGCCATTCAACCCCAACGACCCGCGCGGCGAATATCCTCTGCTCGGCGGCCGCTTTTCAAGATGGTCGTCGTTCAATTCGGCAAACCGCAACATCCGAAACGCAAGCACATTAGCCGAAACATCCGCAAACACCCTTACCGAAATAAACCTGCTGCTAAGCACGGCCAGACGGCTTACCGAAGCCGCCGTCGAAACCGGAAACCTGCAAGACCAGCAAAGGATACAGAGCGAAATAGACAATATACTAGTACGCATAGACGCAATTAACGCAACCGGCATACAGTCAATGAACCTGTCAATCCACGGCGCCAGAGCCGAAACGGACGCAATCGCCGCCGCCTCAAGCCGGGGGATCGCGCCCGCGGAGGACTTACCCGACGACGCCGACATAGAATGGCCTGAACAGCTTCGTGGTCATGTATACTTCATTCTGTACTCGATAGGAATGCTAAACTACATACTTGATGAATATAACGAATTACGCAGCTCCCTTGGCGCCAACCCAAGCGACGATCCCAACGATATTGACCCCGACACCATGAATCACATCGGAAGACTTGCGCTCCTGATGCAGGAAACCACAGAGGCGATGAACAACGCGTTCCAGGAATTCGTTGAAATGGCCGAGGCGTGGATATCGGCCAATCCCAATGATCCGTTCAGCCCTGATTACGGCACGATTGCCCACAACAGAACGATGTTTAATTATTTCATAACCAGCTTTGTACGATATCCGGCTATTTGGGACGATGATTTCCTTGGCGAGATTACTCGCGGTACGGATCAAGCCGTTAGAGGCTACGCCGTCTTAGACCCTCCATACCCCGGCGCTCCCCTGCTTCCGCCGCCAGTCGGAGCCCCTAACATGAGGGAGGCTCTCGACGGCCTTAACATAGCGCTGTTTGGCGGAACTCGTCCTGACGGCGGTATGCTGGACGGCGGCTCACACGGTCAGCAGGATAATATGGACGGCTTAGGCGGCCTTACCGGCATAATACTTCGTGTACTAAGCTATGCGGGAGGTTCCTTCGGCAGTGATCCTTCCCCTCCCATCGGCGGCATCGTTCCGACACCACCGGATATTCCTGATGTCCCTGATTGGCTGCGCCCGGGTCCCGGCCCAAATCCTGAGCATCCCGAACGCCCGACGCGCCCGCCCTTGCCGCCGACCTCACAGCCGCCCGACCCGCCCGGCGGCATACGCCCTCCCGCGGAACTTGAGCCGCCCCAACGGGATGCGGCGAGTTCAATCTACTTCCATGTCGGCATAAACCGAGGCGACGGCTGGTGGATGGAGATCGTGTCCGTCAGTTCATCGACCCTGGCTCTGCGCGACGCCCTTGGCAATTCCGCCATAAACGTGGTAAACGCCGACCCTATCCAGGCATCCGACAATCTGAGAAGGCTCGACAACGCCATAGCCTTCGTCCTGGGGGAACGGGCGACGCTCGAGGCATACCGGTCACGCCTGAACGCCGACAGTTTCAGGGTCAATGAACAGCAGAGCCAGCTCGACCTCATACGCCCCGAGATAGCCGCGCTTGACCGCGAAAACTTCGACCCGGATATGTACGAACGCAGGCGCGTAGTGATGCTTCTGCAATGGCTTTCCGAAAACGCCGCCCGCTCAAGCCCCGCAAACAACAGGGAAGACCCCATGCCGCCAATTCCGGGCTTTGTCAGGCCGGCGGAGCCGCCGGGCCAGCAATAACCGGAAGCTCAACCCAGAACAGCACGCCGCCGCCCGTGTTCTCAAGCGCGAACCTGAGCCCCATACACTCCAGCGTCTTAGCCACAATCGTGAGCCCGAGACCGCTGCGTCCGCCGTGCGTACGCGCCGTATCCACGCGAAAGAATGGGTTGAAGAGCTTAGGAAGCGTATCTTCATCAATATGAGCGCCGGTGTTCATCACGCACAGCCTTATGTGTTCGTCCGAAGACCCGGCGTTATCCGTCCATATGTGAATCCCGCCGCGCTCCGGCGTGTTCTGCACAGCGTTTATGACTACGTTGGACAGCGCCCGATCCAGCATCGCGGGATCAGTCACGCACGTGAGCTCCTCTGGAATCCGTAACTCCAGAGCGAGCTCTTTTTTGTCTATCAACGCCTGATAGCGCGGCAGGACGTCCTCCGCAAGCCCGCGAATACGCACCGTCTCAAGCCTGGGCTCGATCTTGCCGTCCGTCAGCTTCACAATCTCCAATATCTCGGTTATTATCTTATTTTGCTCGTTAGTCAACTTGAGGCACTCCCACAGGTACTTGGGATGATCCCTGTATTCGCCGATGTCGTCGAGCATCCCTTGCAGCAGCGCGCCGGTCGCGGCAATGGGTGTCTTGAGCTCGTGCGACGCCGCCGCGAAGAAGTACCGCTGCGCCTCCTTCTCCTCCTCCAAGTCCGCGATTGTGTCCTTGAGCTTGCCGTACATCTCGTGCACAATCTCCGACAATGTACCAAGCTCGTCCTTGCGCGCGGGCGGCGGCGTAACGGGCTCAAGCCGCGACATCAGCATGGCGTCGTCCACCAGTGTCTTTATGGGCCGCGTCATCTGCCGCGCGAACGCCACGGTCGCCACAAAACAAATCGCTATCAGCACGAGCGACCCCAAAAATATCGTGTCGGTCAACTGCGACAAGTCCTCGCCGCCAAACGCCGGAGCGGACGCCGTCAGCGTAAAGCCGTCCCCCACCTGCAGCACGATGTTGTAAAGCTGATTGTGCTCCATTATGTCCGTAATATTTACCGACGCGAACACAACACGCCCCCACGGGTCTCGCATCACAAAGCTGTACGACTGATTCCTGTCGGAAAAATTGCGCGCGATGCCCGCGTATTCGCTGCGATGCGCCGCCGAAAGCTCCTCCGTCAGTTCCGAAAAGCTCTCGCTAAGCTGACGTATCCTCGCCGTATTGTAAAACGACACAACCTGCTGGGCAAACAGCGCCGACGTAACGCCGATGACCATCAATATCAGCAGCATCGTATACAAAAGCACCTTCATAAAGATGCCGTGTCCATCGAATCTCATATACCTCTCCTCGTCCCGGAACCCGTTTTATTCGCGTTTCGTTGTCTAAAACCACTTAGACTGCGCCAACTTTTACATTGTGAAAGTTTTAGACAACATGAAAACACGAATTTATTCCAGACAATACCCCGCCCCGCGCACAGTCTTTATAATGTTCTCGGGCAGCTTCTGTCGCAAGTTCTTCATATGTGTCCAGACAGTTCCCTCGTCGCAGTCAAAATCGTAGCCCCACACGCGCGAAAGTATCATTGCTGGCGAAAGCGTCCGCCCCTTGCTCTGCACAAGCAGCATAAGTATCTCGAACTCCTTGCGCGTAAGCGTGATCGGCGCGCCGTCGTACTCCGCGCGAAGCGCCTCGGGAAACAGCGCAAGCTTGTCGTGCCGCACCTCCTTGCTAAGAACGCCGCTCCGCCGCAAGAGCGCCTCGGATCGCATCACAAGTAGCTGTATGTTAAACGGCTTCGTCACATAATCGTCGGCTTCGTTCGCAAACGCCTTGATCTGGCTCTCATCATCGGTCAGCGCGGTTATCATGAGCACGGGCGTGCTGTTCAGCTTGCGAAACTCGCGCAGCAGCTCGTGCCCGCCAAGCCCGGGCAGCATTATGTCCAGTATCACCAGATGATACGTCTTGTCATAAAACATCTCGAGCGCACGCGCCCCGTCCGCGCTTGTATCCACGGCATAGCCCGCCTGATTCAAATAATTCTTTATCATATCGCGAATGTGCTCGTTGTCCTCGACCACTAATATCTGTATGTCCATTAGCGCCCCCTTACTGATTCAATGCCGCAATTGCCACAATAATACCACGTCTTCATGAAGTTTACATGAATTTTAAACGCCCTACGGCTAAAAATAACTTTGCCTAGGGCGTTTCATATTCGTTTAGGATTATCGGAGCGGCCTGTTAAATAATCAATACTTACGTCGAAATAGTCTGCCAGAGTGGTTAGACTTTTAATGTTCATGTCTCTTTTGTCGTACTCGTAGTTCTGATAAGCGTTAGTTGCTATCCCAAGGTAGTCAGCAATTTCTCTTTGCGTAACACGTTTTTCCAGCCGTAATTGTTTTAACCGCTCTCCAAATGTAGGCACAAAATCACTCCGCTGCAAAAAATATTAAAACCTCCTTGATGCCATTAAAATAATGGTGCATGATATAATCATCATATTGATAGCTTTAACGGGTGTCGGAGCGGCCTAGCAAGTAATCGGCGCTGACTTCAAAGTAGTCGGCGAACTTAGATAAAACATCTGACGGCGGTAAACGCTCACCCGTTTCATACCTATAGTAAGCCATCACCGATATTCCAACAGCTTCCGCAACGTCTTTTTTAAGCAGTTTGTGTTCTGTTTGAAGTTGTATAAGGCGCTCACCAAACGAAGGCATAAACATCCCCTGAAAATATGAAAATATTATAAAAAGTATTGACATAACCGTTTGGATATGTTAACCTATCAACAACATATAACCAATCGGTTATGTTAACACACCCGAATGGTTATGACACAACACTACCATACACCACCCCGAAAGTCAAGGAGATAACTTTTATTTATATGCGTTCAGAGTTGTCGGATCGGCCTACCAGATAGTCAAGAGATACATCGAAATAGTCAGAAATGGCGATGAGTGTGTCCGCCGTAGCTGAGCTTTGTGCGCTTTCCATCATGCTAATAGCCGATTTACCTTTGCCAAGAGCCTTTGCTAATATCTCTTGACTAATATTGCGGCTTGACCTCAATAATTTAAGTCTTTCAGAAAAAACTTTTTTGTTAAGCATAAAAACCTCTTGACAAAAGTTCAATGGTATTGTACAATAACATTGTGTTCAATACCATTGAACAAGACTATTTCTTTAGTTTATTTTAGCATGTCAAAATTCCAATGTCAATCAACGTCAAAAAGGATGGTTTTATGAAAAATATTTTAGAAGAACTATACTTCGGGAGCATCGACAAAAATTTTGAACTATACGGTAATAATCCAGATTATGTCGAGTCTGCCCAGCTAAAAGAAATTAATCATGAGAAGCTGGTGGCCGCCCTGAACGAATCCGAAAAAGAACGGTTTGAAAAATATCTTGTCGCAGACAGGGATTTAAAGGAAATAGAGCAATACAACACCTTCACATATGCCTTCAAGCTTGGAGTCCTGCTTATGACGGAGGTTGTTGCCCTTCATTCAACCGACTGAACTCCATTTGATAGCAATAGAAATCTATATCGTACATAGATGTTTCACCGCATTTTGCAAATCCGTTTTTATCGTATAAAGCCAAGGCCGCGGCATTAGATTTGCTGACCGCCATCCTTATACCGTCGAAGCCCCTTGCTTTCACGGAGTCTATTACGTTTTGCAGAATTATTGTTCCGATTCCTTGCTGCTTCATCGTGGGAATAACGGCTAGTCTTGACAGTTCACAAGGGTTTTTCAGCGCCCATTGCAAATTATCCAATTCGCTTTCCCGCCCTGCCGTAGCGACAGCAATTATTTTGTCATCATCTTTTAAAATGTACAGCGACTCATTCTCTATATCCGATTTTGCCGTTTCATTATTGGGATAATACACATTCCAGGCACACCCCGGCGTACCTATCTGGCTATGATATAAATCAAGAATTTCTGGAATATCGTCATGACACGCTAACGAAAAATTGTATGATCTCATTTCAACCCAACTTTCTGATAAATAGTATATTACTAATCTCGGCTTCTTTGCCCATAATACGCGTTTGCGCCATGTTTTCTAAGGTAATGTTTGTCAAGCAGGCTTTGCTGCATTGGCTTGATCCGGGGATTGAGCATTATGGTATGATACGCCGTCATTGAAATTTCCTCAAGCACAACCGCGTTATGAACGGCGTCCATGGCGCTTTTTCCCCAGACGAAGGGCCCGTGGCTGTATACGACAGCCGCCGGCATGTGGTTCGGGTCAATACCGCCCAAGCGTTCGATTATCAATTTGCCGGTTTCTTGTTCATAATCGCCGTTTATTTCAGCCTCGGTCATTTTACGCGTACAGGGTATCTCGTTATAGAAATAATCCGCGTGGGTCGTGCCCAAGGCAGGTATGTCCATACCTGCCTGCGCAAAAATCGTCGCCCATCGGCTGTGGGTGTGCACAACCCCGCCCAAGCTCGGGAACGCCTTATAAAGCGCGATATGTGTCGGCGTATCGGACGACGGATTAAGCCTGCTCTCAACGCTCCGGCCGCTCGCGATATCGACGACGACCATATCATCCGCGCTCATAGCGTCATACTCCACTCCCGAGGGCTTGATAACGATCAAACCCTCTTCACGGTCGATTCCTGAGACATTTCCCCATGTAAATGTTACCAATCCATATTTCGGAAGCAGCAGGTTCGCTTCGAGCACCTGTTTTTTTAGTTGTTCCAGCATAATTGGCTCCTCATTTATCTCAAGTATGAGACGGCGGCGTGTTCGATTTTGAAACCTTGCACGTACCGTTCCATAAATGTGTTGAAACCCCGTACATCTTCGGCATCAGGCTCTATACGCGATCCTTTGCTGTTTGAGAATACCTTTCGCGAAAGGAAGTCTTCCAGCGTTTTGTACTCCGCCCTTTGATCCAAATAGGCCGCCAAAAGCGCGCCTCCCCAAGCTCCGCCGTCGCCCGCGGACTCCATTACGGCCACGGGCACATTAAGCGCCGCCGCCAAAATCCGCTGCCCGACGCCCTTTGTTTTGAACAAGCCGCCGTGCCCAAGCAGAATATCCAGCCGGACATTCTCCTTTTCCGTTAAAATGTCCATGCCAAGCCTCAATGTCGCGACGGATGAACACAACAGAACTCGCATGAAGTTTGCCAGGTTAAGGCGGCTTCCGGCAGTACGCGCGACCAGCGGGCGGCCTTCCTCAAATCCTGTCGTATGTTCTCCTGAAAGATAGTTGTACGACAGCAATCCGCCGCAGTCGGCGTCTCCTTCCAGCGCCTTGTTGAATAAGGCGTTGTACATCTCCGCTTTTCCGGTGTCGGCGCCCATTAGTTCATGCGCCTCGCGAAATAGGCCGATCCACGCGTCCAAGTCGGATGAACAGTTGTTGCAATGCACCATCGCCACCGGCTTTCCCGTGGGCGTAGTCACCATGTCAATTTCAGGATAGACCTTTGACAACGCTCTTTCCAGCACAATCATGGCGAATATGGATGTTCCCGCCGAAACATTTCCCGCGCGCTCCGCCACGCTGTTAGTCGCGACCATGCCGGTTCCGGCGTCGCCTTCCGGCGGACATAGCGGAATTCCGGGCTTTAGCGCACCGGAAGCGTCAAGCAGCTTTGCGCCTTCCGCAGTCAGCGCGCCCGCGTTTTCTCCCGCGGCCAGTACGCGGGGCAGGATGTCGGCCAGCTTCCAGTCAAAGCCCCGATCCGCGACAAGGCCGTCAAATTCGCCTAATATACGCGCGTCATAATCATTTGTCGCACTGTCAATTGGGAACATGCCCGACGCGTCTCCTACGCCAAGCACCCTTTCTCCGGTCAGCTTGTAGTGCACATAACCGGCCAAAGTAGTCATAAACGCGATATCCTTGACGTGCTGCCGTTCATCCAGTATTGCCTGACATACATGGGCGACGCTCCAGCGCTGAGGGATGTTAAAGCCGAACTTCTCCGTCAGAATGACCGTAGCTTTTTCTGTGCTTGTGTTTCGCCACGTGCGGAACTCGGCAAGCTGATTGTCGTCCTTGTCAAACGGCAAGTAACCGTGCATCATAGCGGAAACGCTTATGCCGCAGATATGTTCAAGAGGTTCGCCGTACCTTGCGCCGTAGTCTTCGGAAAGAGATTTATAGCTTGCCTGCGCCCCCGCCCATACGTCGTCGAGGTGATAAGTCCATACTCCGTCTTCAAAGCGGTTTTCCCAATCGAAGCCGCCGGACGCAACCGGGTTGCAATCATCGTCTATGAGAACCGCCTTTATACGTGTAGAGCCAAACTCAATACCGAGGAACAGTTTTCTTTTCTCCATGTCACGCCACCTCTCGTCCATAATATATAGCTGATCCGGTTGAAAACCATCCCATCAGGCTTGTCTTTTTTGTGCAATACGTCGTCAGTTCCGCCTAGCGTGCCTATAGGCACGCGTCGTTGTCACTTCCTAGTCTTGCGCAAAAAATCCTGCGCCTGACAGCAACGGTTTTCAACCGGAACAGCTATAGTAATATAATATAATAAAAAGAGGTCTGCCGCAAGTCCACAAACAAAATAGCTGCGACAGCCTCCTTACTCAAGTGAAAAATATTTACCCTACGGCGGGTTAGCTGCATTACCTCATTACTTTTGACTCAATATCACAGATTTCTTGTATCTTTGGGGTGGATGATCCGTCCACATATTCTAGCCGTATCCATTCCTTGGCGATTTTTTTCGCAAGCTCAATCCCAATTACCCGCTCCCCCATACAGAGGACGTTTGCGTTGTTGCTGAGGATGGAACGTTCCGCCGAAAAACTGTCGTGACAAACCGCCGCCCGTATGCCCCGGAATTTGTTGGCCGTCATTGCCATACCGATCCCGGTACCGCAGACCAGTATCCCCCGTTTTTCAAAACCGCTGTCTATTATGGATCGACAGACTCGAGAAGCTACCGTGGGATAGTTGATGGGGTCGTCAGGGCTGTCGCAGCCCATATTTTCCACCACCATGCCCTGTTCTTCCAGGAGGGACGCAAGAGCGTCCTTCATGCGTACAGCCGCGTTATCACAGCCGATTACAAAGGTACGCACGGGCCTACACCCCCATTTCCAAAATGCCGTCAGCCATTGCGTTCAGGAGGACAGCGCATGACACGGCTCCCGCATCCAGCACCCCGCGGGATCTCTCACCCAGCCTGCTGGATCGCCCATATTTTGCCACAAGCTCCTTTGTGGACTGACAACCCGCGTCCGCGGCGGCCTTCATTTGCTCTAAGGCGTCGGCCAGACCCGCGCCTTCCGCCTCCGCCTTGCGCAAGGCGTCCATAGCGGGGGAGATGGTGTCTACCAATGTTTTGTCCCCAACCTTGGCGTCCACAATATCGCACAATTCACGCAGCCCAGCGTCCAGCATAGCGGCTATTTCGGCCGTACCAATTTCCTCAAAGCGCCCGCCGGCTTCGCCCATGCCGGTAAACACCGCGCCGTAAATCGGCCCCATAGAGCCTCCGATCTCGCCAAGTAGCAACTCCCCCAGCGCCGAAAGCCCGACTGTGAAGGAAATGCCCCTTGCCGCAATGCGTTCACCGAACACGGTAAAACCCTTGTTCATGTTCATACCATGATCGCCGTCGCCAATCAGTCCGTCTATCTCACTTAAATATGCCTTGTTCTCTTGTATCGCCGCAACCATGCGCAGCAGTACGGGTTTCCCCTTTGAGTTTTGAAATGCCATCCGCCGCTCCTATTTCTGCTTCATGCCGACACTGCGGCAAGGCGTATCGATAAGTGTTTTCAGCTCGTCGTCAAGCTTCATAACCGTAAGCGTAACACCCATCATCTCCAATGACGTGAAATAATTTCCGACATAGCTGCGATGCACCCGGATACCCTGCCCCGAAAGCAGACGCTCGACCTCGTCATACAGCACATACAGCTCCATCACAGGCGTAGCGCCAAGCCCGGAGATAAGAACAACCACTTCATCCCCACTTACAAAGGGATAATCAGGGACGACTACGTCAACCATCCGCTTCGCCATATCGCCAGCTTTTTCAAGCTGACAGATTTCAATACCGGGCTCTCCGTGATGCCCTATACCGACTTCCATCGTACCCAGCTTGACCTCGAAGTTCGGGTGTCCCACAGCGGGCAATGTACATGGAGTCAGGCCAATACCCACGCTTCGGCAGTTGTCAATTGCCTTTTGCGCGGCGGCAATGACCTCGCCCAGCGGGGCGCCGCCCGCGGCTTTTGCGCCCCCCACCTTCCACATCAGGATTTCTCCCGCCACGCCGCGGCGGTTTTCCGGCTGATCTTTCGGGGCGGAGGGTACGTCGTCGTTGGCGACCACCGTTTTCACCTCGATGCCCTCTTTTGCAGCCATTTTAGCCGCCATTTTGACATTCATGTTGTCGCCGGAATAGTTGCCGTAAAGGCAGGCCACGCCCTTCCCCCGATCCGCCGCCCGGAAAGCGTCCAGGAACGCCGCTGCGGTCGGTGAGGAAAAAATCTCCCCAATCGCGACCGCGTCACATAGATTTTCGCCGACATATCCCACAAAGGCGGGTTCGTGTCCGCTGCCGCCGCCGGTTACAACGCCCACGCAGTCCGGCCGCATATGGGCGCTTTTGACGACACGGGAATTTTCGGTCAAGCTCAATATATCGCCGTGCACCTTAACCAGACCTTGGACAAACTCATCCACAACAAAGTCCGGGTTATTCAATATTCTCTGCATAACACAACTCCTTAATTGCGGATTTTCTTAGAAGGTAATCGCTACCTTTATATCTCCATGCTTACCGCCGGCATAATCAAACGCTTCCTCCCATTTATCCAGCGGGAAGGACTTTGTGACCATACCGCTTGTTTTGAGGTTGCCGTTGGCAATGTTCTCAATAACAAAGGGGAAACAATACGGGGAAAGGTGAGCTCCAAGCACATCTAATTCCTTGCGGTCGCCAATTATAGACCAATCCACGGTAGTGGCCTCGGAAAACACGGAAAACTCTACATAGCGGCCCAGTTTACGGATCATGGTCAGACCCGTCACAACCGCCGGAGGATATCCCGTAGCGTTAATGTACACATCACATCCGTATCCGCCGGTAAGCTCCTTCACCCTTGCTATTACATCTTCCTTGCCGGGGTTCATTACGATGTCCGCCCCAAACTCTTTCGCTTTTTCAAGACGCGATTCAATCATGTCAAGCACAATCAGCTTGGCTGGGTTTCTCATATGAGCGTATGTAATCATACCCAGACCCAACGTGCCCGAACCTGCTATGACCACTACGTCGTCAGACTGTATATTGGCGCGGTCTACCGCGTGTTTGGCGCAGCCATAAGGCTCTATCATAAGCGCCGCGCCCATGGGAAGGTCTTTAGGCACTTTGTGTATGACCGAATATTTGGGATAGCGTACATATTCCGCCATTCCGCCGTTGTTGGCCGCTTGGAATCCGAATATGCCGTGAGGTTCACACATCCAATACTTTCCTGTTGTGCAAAAACGACATTCCCCGCACGGCGCGATCTGGTCCGCGGTAACTCTATCGCCAATGGCAACGCCTTTTATATTTTCGCCGACAGCCGCTACAATTCCATAGAATTCATGCCCGGGTATAAACGGCGGCTTGACCCAGGACGGCTGTACATCATCCCCCCAAAACATGGCCGCTTCGCCCTTGCACTTCAAGTCTCCGGCGCAAATGCCGCAAGCTTCGGTTTTGATTATGACATCGTCCGGGCCGCAGGTTGGCGTGGGATAATTTTCCTCCAGGCGATATTCGCCTTTTCCGTACGACACAAGAGCCTTCATTGTTTTTGGAACGCTCATTTACATTCACAACCTTTCTATAAAGTTATATTCAGTCGATGGATACATTAATTCGCCCTGATTCGCTTTCCGGTCTCTGGGTCAAACAAGTGGGTTCTTTCAGCGTAAAATTCAAGCTGAACCTCCTGCCCTCGTTCGTACACCACATTATCTGTTGTAATCATGTTCATCAGCGAATCTCCGACACGGACGCTGATCCGTCGTTCATCGCCCAAATTTTCGTAAATGGCAATCGGGATATAACTTCCCGCTGTTGTTTGCTTTGCGACCATTACGTCCATGGGCCGCACGCCAAGAGTTACTTTCTTGCCGCTTTCCAATATGCCAAGGTAACGCTTAGGCACTTCCACACGCAGCGGACTGTTTTCAAATGTGAAGAAAAGCGTCCCTTCTTCCTTCTGAATGACCGACGGCAGCAGATTCATGGGCGGTTCGCCTATAAACCCCGCCACAAACTCGTTTTCAGGGTTGTCGTAAACTTCCATAGGCGTTCCCATTTGCTGCAGCTCGCCGTCCTTCATAATCAGGATACGGTCAGCCAGCGACATAGCCTCCATTTGGTCATGGGTCACAATAATTGTCGTACACTTTATTTCGTGGTGCATACGCTTAATTTCGTGGCGCATACCCTGGCGCATCTTACCGTCCAAATGGCTGAGCGGCTCGTCAAGCAGCAAGAGCTTGGGTCTGCGGACAATTGCCCGGGCAATATTGACGCGTTGTTTCTGGCCGCCGGAAAGGGAGGGCGGTTTTTGATCCAAGAGATCATCCACTTTGAGCAAGGGCGCGACATAATCGATAGCCTTTTGAATTTCCTCGTTCGACATTTTCTTGGCGCGCATGTTAAACGCCAGGTTGTCATAAACCGTCAAAGGAGGATAGAGGGCATAATCTTCAAAAGCCAGGCCAATGTTGCGATCCTTGGGCAGCAGGTTGTTGATACGGGTTTCGCCGATATAAATATCTCCGTCGGTAACGGTCTCAAGACCCGCCAACATGCGCAAAGTCGTGGTTTTACCACAGCCTGACGGCCCAAGGATTCCGATAAATTCACCGTCATTGCAGGAAAAGGACAGGTTCTTTACGGCGAAATCGAGCTTCTGTGCCTTTTTCTTCCTAAACCAGCTTTTCTCAGTATTTTCATATTGCTTGTAAACATTGCGTAATACGAGTTCCGCCATATCCTAGCCCTCCTCCTTTGTCCCCGGCGCGTCACTTACGTGCTGCGCCGCGTTGCTGCGGACAATATATGTACCCTTTTCGGCACAAAAGAATATGGCATGCTGCATATTCAACGATAAAAACACCGGCTGATCGATCTTAGCACGGGTGTCGTTCGGCACTACCAGGGACAAACGAACGCCGCCCACGTCAGCTACAAGGATAACCTTATTTCCGATAGGTTCATTGACGTACACGCTTCCCCGTAGCCATCCCGGCACTTCATCAAAAGAAAAGCTGATGTCGTTACCGCGAATTCCTACCCGCACTTTCCGATGCTCGCCGCCACGCAAAACCTTGGCTGCGTCGGGCGCAACCGGCAGAAGAGCCGCCTGTCCAAACGCCCGCACCGCAAGCTCACCGCTCCGCTCGGTCAATTCGCCGTCAAAAATGTTGATTTCCGGCTCACCAAACAGCCTTGCGACAAATTCATTATTGGGCGTGTAATACATCTCCATCGGAGTCCCCAATTGTTCAATTTTCCCAAGGTTAAGCACGGCAATGCGATCCGCCAGCGACATAGCCTCCATATAATCATGGGTAACGTAGATTGTCGTGGTATCAAAGGAGCTCTGCATCTCTTTAAGTTCCCCGCGCATATGGTGACGGAGCTTTGCGTCCAGGTGCGCCAGCGGTTCGTCCATCAGGAACGCGTTTGGCTCCCTGACAAGACACCGGCCAATAGCGACGCGCTGTCTCTGCCCGTTGGACAACTGACTGGGGCGGCGCTCCCAAAGATGGTCTATCTGCATCATCTTGGTAACACGTTCCACCTGCCGGCGAATATGCGCTTCATCCTTTTTGTAAAGCTTACTGCGCATAGGCGACGCGATGTTGTCATACACGGTCATATGCGGATAAAGCGCATAGCTTTCAAAAACCATGGATATGTTGCGGTGCATGGGTTCCTTGTGGTTCACAATTTCCCCATCAATTTTGACCAGTCCCTTTTGTGGGAATTCCACACCGGCAATGGTTTTAAGCAGGGTCGTTTTACCGGCGCCGGCCGGGCCGAACAGCACAAAAAACTCGTTGTCCTTCACTTCCAGACTCACATCATCCAGAGCGTTTATTTTTCCAAACGCTTTTGTAATATTCTCTAAAGCAATACTTGCCAAATGACTGCCCCCTTACCCTTTTACAGCGCCGAAGCTAAGCCCGCGCACAAGATGTTTCTGGATGAACAAACAGGCAATAAGCTGCGGCGTGATAGCCACCAGCGCCGCTACGGCAACCTGCCCGAAGCGCACCGTATCCGACGCGATATAGCGCATAGAGGTAACGGTAATCGTCTGTACCTGGAATCCGGTAAGTACCAGCGGGAATGTAAAGCTGTTCCACGCGAAAATAAACGCAAGCAGGCACGCCGCCACCAAACCGGGCTTAATTAAGGGAATCAATATCTTTATAAATACTTCAAACCAT
This sequence comes from Defluviitaleaceae bacterium, assembly GCA_009780015.1. GTDB lineage: Bacteria > Bacillota > Clostridia > Lachnospirales > WRAA01 > WRAA01. The sequence goes on from WRAW01000004.1 coordinate 52,200, forward strand.
CTGTAGCCGTCTAACTGGGCGGCCTGTTCGACCTCCACGCTGATATCCTCGAAATATCCGCGCACAACCCAGATAACCAGCGGCATGGTAATAAGCTGATATACCCAGATCAAGCCAAGATATGTGTCTAAAAGTCCAATATTCTGAAAGATCAAGAATATCGGCACAACGACCATGATCTCAGGGGCAAATCTAAACGACAGAATCTGGAAAGCCACCCCTTCCTTGTGCTTGAAGTTATACCGGGCAAGAGCATAGGCCACGGGAACGCCGGCAACAACCGTGACCAGCACCGCGCCGCCGGATACTATCAGGTTTTGGAAAAACGCCATAAAGTAGTCGGTTCTCAACAGCACCGCTTCGTAGTTTTCCAAGGTCGGAGTAAATATGAACAGGGTGTTGAACATTTCCCGATCCGACTTGAATGAGATGAGAACCATCCAAAACAGCGGAAACAGCGCGAACAGCGAATACAAACCCAGACCCAGGCTTCTGCCGAAAGTCTGAAGCGCGGTAACGGCCCTCTTGTTTTTCTGCGTATCCACCAGGGTTTCCGTGTTGCTGTATGTATTACCAGTAGGTGCACTCATAGAACCGCCTCCTTATCAATAGCCTTGAGCTTCCTTGGCGGCCTTGCGCTGACGTTTCACCAAGAACTGCGCCGCTATATTTACGATTACCCACAGCGTCAGCAGATACGGAAGCGATTCTCCCAAGCGCTGAAACCGAAAACCAATTTCATATCCCGTCATTGACAGATTCATAAGTGTTCTGCCGGGGCCGCCCCTTGTAAGCGCGAAGATAATACCGAACTCTTGGAGGGCCACCATAAGACGGAACAGCAAGGCAATGTACAGGTACGGTTTTAACATGGGAAGAGTCAAGGTCTTGAAAATAAACCAGGGGCTTGCCCCGTCAACCTGAGCCGCCTCGAACGGAGATTTAGGAAGGGATTGCAGCCCCGCCAGCACCAAGAGCATTATAAACGGAGTGTAAACCCAGGTATCGATCAGCACGGCGGTAAACATGGCCGTATGATGACCGGCGGCCCACGGGAAATTGTATACGCCGAACGCCCTGAGAATCGGCTCCAGGATACCAACCGAGTTGGACGTCATAAGCTGCCAGATAAGCACGGCAATGGCCGGAGCGACCATCAGCGGAAAAATAAGCGCAACTTTCAATATCCGAGTGATGGGCGAATCCTTTCTTAGCATCATCGCCACAAGCGTTCCCAGTATCATCTGGGTAGTCACAGCGAAAAACGCATATCTCAGCGTTACGCTCAAAGCGTGAAAGAAGTCCGGGTTCTGAAATGCTCGTATCCAGTTGCGCAATCCCACAAACTCCCATGTCGGCATACGAAATGAGAAGTTTGTAAAGGACAGAAAAATCGCCGTAGCAAATGGAATCAAAATACCAATCAGGACAAGAAGCCCAGGCGCGATGATTAAATATGGCCTCAGCCGTACGCTTCTTGGAATTTCATTATAATTAATCCCCCCGGGATGTTTCTCCGTCTTTTTTGTCATAGAAGCCATAATAAAAGCTCTCCTTAATAGACCTCTTCCGAAACCTGCTTTCGTCGTATAGTGAAACAACTTGAAAAGTGAACCAATATTTTCTGGAAGCATCGGCCTACTGCCGCCGACGTTCCACAAAATATTGGTCTGATATTGAAGTTGTTTCACTATATTTGCGAGCGTTTTTTCGCCTGGCTAGGCGCGCCCGACGACGCACACCCTATAGTGTTTGCTAGGAGCGCGCAACAACGCCAGGCGGAAAATAAGCCGCAAAGACGGCGGAATGAGGTTTCGGAAGAGGTCTAGTATTGCGGCGGAACGCCGGGCAACAGTGTTTGACCGCCGTACTTTTGCACAGCGGCCAAACCGTATTTTCAATTATCGGAACCAATAGACCTCTTCGGAAATTAGTTAGGTATTACTACGTCCTGAACAATTCTGTTCTGTGTGGCGGCAAGTTGATCCAACCCTTCTTGCACGCTGGAAAACTGTCCCGCTACGATATCTTGCAAGGTTGCCGCCCATTCCGTGGTGGTTTCAAAGAAGTAAGGCTGAGGCGTAAACAGAATGGTCGTGCTGTCGATTGTGGCTTCAAACGCTTCCATGTATCCGGGGTGGTCTTCCATCCTGACAAGGAAGGCCGGATGATTCCACACGGAGTAACGGGACGGGTTCATGGAATTCATTACCGTGGAGGCATGAAGAGCAAACTCCGCGCCTGTAAAATACTTTATGAACAGCCAAGCCGCATCCTTATTCTGGGAATAATTGTTCATAGCGATAGACCATGTCCAGTAATTGGAGTACGGCGTGTCTCCCACATTGCGAACCGGCAGAGTCGTCCAGGCGATGTTTCCGGCTTCCTGGGAAGCTCCGGGCCAGTTCTGGTGGATGCCGGTCTGATCCGCGTCAAACAGTATGGCCGCCATTCCGGCTCCCAGGTCGGCGCCGGCTTCATACCAGCTATATCTTGCCCAGTCCGGCGCGCCGCCGCGGTGAACCAGCTCAACGAACCACTCCGTCATTTCAACGGCTGCGGGGGAATTAACCTGGGAAACAAGCCTTCCGTCCTCAATGATAAAATCTACAGCGCCGAAGTTTGCGAACGAGCTCATGAAACCGGGATGAATAGTACCCCAGTCACGGGCGCCGCGCAGCGCGATGCCGTAAGAACCCGGGCCGTTCCAGCCCTGCAGCCGCTCCGATACATAGAGGAGTTCGTCAAATGTACGCGGTACTTCCAGATTGTTTTCCTCAAAGGCACGCACGTTAAAGGCAAGTGAGTAAAGCTCCCATTGCATAGGCAGTCCCAACTGGGCGCCCGTTCCCACCGGGTTGCCGGGAATGCCGTTCCAGCGCAGGGCGTCGCGGGCGCTGCCGATAAGGTCTTCAAAGTCGTAATCCGAGGTCATGTTGTCGGGGTTTGTCAGGAATACGTTCAGGTCTTGCACAAAGCCGGCTCTGGAATAATCCCACAACTGATAGGCTCCGGCCATAAATACGTCGGGCTCACCCGAGCGGCTGGACAGCGCGGGAACCAACTGGTCGAAATAGCTGAGTTCCGGCGTGACGGAAAACTCTACGCTGATGCCTGTTAACGCTTCAAACTCTGGTATTTGAGACACAAGAGCGTCGGAAACGCCGTGCTGCACCAAGCTGACGCGCAAAGTGGTTCCTTCATGGGCTCTCCAATCAAACTCACTCGAGGGCAGAGCCGCCGACTGCGCCGCAAGGACGTCCGCCAGGGTTACGTCTGTCAGATTAGCCGACGCGCCTCCTCCGTTTCCTCCGATGTTGCCAACGACCGCCGCCTCCTGCTGGGCGGGAGCGCAGCTAACCAGAAGAGCTAATACCAACATAATAGAAATCGAACCTGTAAAGATTTTAATTTTTTTGATGGTTTTGCCAAACATCATGCTTTCCTCCATTTCAGTTTTAGTATATATGTATACTACTTATGTATGATACAATATGAGTAAATTATTTGAAATGCATAATTCTTCGATTTCATACAATATCTTTATAATTTCTTTACAACAAACTTGAAAAACACAAAATTTTTATGGTTTTTAAAAAATTATTCAGCTTGAGCCGCAGAAAGGGTATGCTTTTCCCTATATTCTTTGCAAGTTATTCCCTTTTGCTCCTTGAACACCTTGCTAAAGTAATACGGACTGGGAAACCCTACCTTTTCCGCTATCTCATATATTTTCATATTGGTGTCCAGCAGTAGCGCTTCCGATTTGGCAATGCGAATTTGTGTTAGGTATTGCACAAAGCTTATGCCCATTTCCTGCTTAAAAGCCATAGAAAGATAGCTGGGGGTAATGTTCGCGGCTTTCGCCGCGTCTTCCAGCGTAATAGACTTTTCATAGTGCTTGGATATGTAGTGAAGGCATTTCGCAATAGTAGGGCTGTGATAATTGCCCCGGTTGCTCATTACATCAAAAATTGTGGCGTAAAACTCAATGATATAATGGCATACACGATCCAGCGAATGCATCTTTGACAAAACCGCGTAGTCAAACTTGTCTTGGCTTAACCCGGCGGTTTGGCGGAGAGACGCTTCCTCGCAGACCGATTTAGCGCATGATATGAAATCCACAAAAACACTTTGGAGCGCCGCGTAAGAGTGAAGCTCCCTTAATTCGGAAAATATCTGGTGTATGTACGCGGTGAGCGACTGACGCTCCCCCCGGTATAAAAGCCGCTTAATCTTGCTATGGCTTACGTTAATACGATCTGTCCCGCAAGGTACGGTAATATCTCGGAAAAAGGTAACGCTCCGTTCCGAAAAAAAACCGTCGCTTCGCGCCGCCTCCGCCTGTGACAAAAGAATTGGAAGCAGAGGGGCGCTAAGAAATTCGCTAACCCCCATGCGGATCGAAACATCAAGATAGTTTTTGCTGTTGCGCACGATCAAGGCGCACTGTTCGGCCAGCCGCTCCATTGTTGTGCATGAAACCGAACCGATCACCGACAAGTACACCGCGCCCTGATACATAGAGGTACAGTAGGTCGCGTCCGGCAGGGTCAGCGATGATATAACGATGGACTGTAAGGTTTGCATAGGTTTATCCATCGGTTCGACATCATCGGCCTGCATGTTCATGATACAACCGCACTTTATCGCGACATATTCGGAATGTGTGAACAGGCCCGCCGGCGGTGCTTCCAGCCTGTCGGCGGAAATTGACTCATTGGGAGGGAACCCGAATAGCTGTCCCTGCAGATATTGATGACGCGCCTCCCACATTATGTCCGTTCGTTTTGGCTTACTGCTCAAATCAATACTGATATTGCGCAAAACTTCGACCAGGCTTGCTTCACTCAGCTCCGATTTCAGCAGATAGTGTGTGACACCCAGCGACATAGCCTTGCGCGCAAAACCAAATTCATCGTAATTTGTCAGAATTACCAGCACGATATCCTTTTTCTGCTTTCTGATTTCTTCCAGCAGCGTAATTCCGTCCATGACCTGCATTTTAATATCGGTTATCAAAATATCCGGCTGTATCTCGTCAATCAGCGCTAAAGCCTCTTGCCCGTTGTGGGTTTCAGCGACAATTTGATAACCATAAACATTCCAGTTGATGATAGATTTCAAACCCAATCGAACCAGATATTCATCGTCTACAATTAGGACACGTTTCACGGCGGCAAATCCTCCCCTGCACTATTATTCAACTATTCGGCTCCGTTTCGTAATTCAATGGCAAAATAACCTCAGCAATTGTTCCGACATAAGGCTCGCTGCTGTAAATCAGATCGTACGAGTCTCCAAAAATAAGCTTGATGCGCTCCCGTATATTATATACGCCGATGTGGTTGTACCGGTTTTTGCTTATCATGCCGCTATTCACCTTCTGGATATGCTCCGGCGTCATGCCGGAACCATTATCAATCACCTTAATGTGGAGCGCCTCACCTTTGACAAATGAAGATATCCGCAAATGATAGCTTTCACCCACATCTTCAAATCCGTGTACAATACAGTTTTCCACCAGCGGCTGCAGTATGAAGCGCGGAACAACACAGCGCAAAGTATTCGGATCCAGCTTTTCAGAATAGTCGAAATTGTCAGAATAGCGAAACCGCTGAATTTTAACATAATGCCTGACGCTCTCCAACTCGTCCTGCAGCGTGGCGTTTTCGTCAGGCTGCGCCAGGTTGTATTTAAGAAGGCCCACAAGCGCCTGACTCATCTCCGCGATGTTGTTGGCATTTTGCATGACTGCCAGCCACCTGATAGAGTCCAGTGTGTTATACAGGAAATGCGGGTTAACCTGAGCCTGCAATATTTGCAGTTCCATCTCCGTTCTTCTCTTCTGGTTTAAAATCTCCTGCTCAAGAGACTGATGAAGCTGAGAAACCATGGCGTTAAAAGTCTTTCCAAGATCGCCCAGTTCATCGTAAGAGTTAATAGTCACCTGTGTCTCAAAATCGCCTGACTCCACACGCTTACACGCGGATACGAGATTGCGCAAGGGCTTTGTAATAAACCTGGAAAACCACAGGCTGTATATAAGGCCAACCAATAAACTCACCACAAGCATGTTTGTCAGGATTGCGTCAAGCCGGCGCGTTTCCTCCGTAACGCGCTGCAAGTCGATAAGGCGGATAATGTGCCAATTATTCATGGCGATTCGCTCGGATACAATTAAGGTATCCAAGCCGTGCACAACGGCCTCTTTTTGAAAATGGCTCGTTTGCAGCACTTCGGGATGCTGATCCAAAAACGGCCTGTATGATATGTGAAAAGGGAACTGGAAAATTATCTGCCCCGCACCGTTTACGATCAGCGCACGCTCGTTGGCGCGAATAGCCGAAGACATCAAATGCCTGTTCAAAAAGCCATAGTCGATATCAAGCGCCGCAAGACCCACTATCCTTCGCGGGTTTGTCATAAAAATAGGCATAATATACGACTGCCGATTGTCAATGCCTTCGCTCCAGAACTCAATTCCCGCCCCCCCGGCAGATTTTTCGATATACGGCGCATAGCGCGCGATCAGTTGTTGCTCATCCGTAATCTGCGCGCCGGAGAGGATTGTATCGCCAACCGTAATCAAATGAATATTCGCTATGAATGTGTGCATCTCCAGCGTACGGCTCAGAAGGTTCTTTACGGAATACAGATTATATTCATCCTTGTAAATATCGCGTTCAACCTCCAAAAGCAACTGCCGGACATTTTCGTTATTGGAAAGAGAAGACGTGGTGGTTCTTAATAGAGTCGTGACAAAGTCAAGCTGCAGCTTAATTTCATTGCTCGTAAGCAAGTTGAAGGTTATTTCGTTTGTCTTCAGCACCTCCGCGTAGGTGTTGTTGATAAATACTCTGATAAGAATCCAAAAAAACATAATTAGTACAAAAAAACCAACAAACAGCTTTACGCTCACAGGAAACATACCCTTTTTCAAATGCATCCCCCTTTTATAGAATTTTGACTCACACATAGCCCGAATTAACAAAAACATAGCTTCCATATAATTATTGGTAAGAGTCAAATAAAACCGCGTCCATGCAGGCGCGGTTTTATTTGACTCTTGTAGGGCGTGTTCCCACTAAACAAAATACACTTTTGGCAGTGGGAACACACCCTAGCTATTTGAACCGAAAACAGCTATACCATTTAAGAGACCTCGGAGCCGGTTCTTAGAACCTGTATTCAATAACGCTCAACGCCGTCTAGAAGGTCGATTTCCCGCCACCCGTCGTCAGCTCATCCGCCTACGCTGGCGCTTCGGATGCTAGACGTGTGCCACTGGCACACAGCATCCTAGCGTACCGCTACGGGTA